>CAZCFA010000033.1:404-29326 GCA_964497825.1 uncultured Conexibacter sp. | reverse complement strand
TCTGGCGGTTCAACGCGGCGAGGTTGCAGCTTTCAGCGTCACCCAGTCCCGACGAGAAGCTGCTGACACCGAGCGCCGTGAGTAACGGCCCGAACGGCCCTACGCGCGAGGCGATCACCGAGAGGCCGCCGTCTTCGAGCAGTTCCAGATAGCGAATGTAGCGGTAGAGCTTCTCGACGCTGTCGCGCATCGTGTTCATCGCCAGCGGCTCGACATAGACGCCGTCGACGGGAAGGTCGAGTAGCGCGGCAACTGCGGCATCGGGATCCTCCAGCGCCTTGCGTCCCGGCGTGAGTTGTGCCAGGAGAGGCCGCCGCTCGATCGACTCGCTCCCGTTGAGCGCGCAGCTCGCTTCGAGCAGTCGGCGATTGGCGTCCGCCCAGAGATCGGCGTCCGCATCGTAGGTGGGCAGCGCCGGAGCGATGTAGGCACAGGCTCCACGCTCTTGCTGGAAGTCAAGAGCGCCCGCGGCGAGCTCCCGGGCGTCCAGGTCTGCGAGCTCGCCGGCCCTCAGCGGTGCCTTCGGTGCGTACTCGAGGTCGAGCAGCGCCTGGGTCTCGACCAGACGCTCCCCGCTGAATCGGTTGCTCTGCGGGTCGATGAGGAAGGGGACGCCGGCTTCCCGCAACCGCCTCAGGACCAACGGGTCGATTGCCGCGTAGGCCGCCTCGGTGATCGCACCGCTCAGCTCGGCGCCCCCGTCGAAGAGGGTCTGGCCTGCGAGCAGCTGTTCCATCGTGCGGCCGCGAAGACGCGTGATGCGCGGCAAGAAAGACGGCGTGCGCAGAAAACGGGGCTTCAGTTGAGCGTCCATGGCTTCTGCCAAAATAAGGGACAGATCAGACGCCAACGTGGGAGACACCTTGACCGAACTATTGACCCGCCTGAAGACCGCCTCCAGCACCGTCGAGGTTGGTCGCTCGGATCTCGCTCGCGCGCTCGACACCACACCGCGGACCGTCTCCCGCTGGCTTGGAGGCGAGACCGCGCCGCGCGGGGAGGTACGGGAGCGGATCCTCGAAGTCCTTCACGTGTTCGATCAACTCTCCAAGGTTCTCAAGCCTGCGGCGGCCCACGATTGGCTGCTTTCTCCCAATGAGTTGCTCGACCACGAGAAGCCGATCGACCTGCTCAAGCAGGGGGAATACCGGCGCGTGCTCGGAGCCGTTGAGGCTCTAGCCGAGGGCGTCTTCGTCTAGCTCGCTGCTTGCTTGAGCTCGCAGTTCACCCAGCTTGCGCTTGCAGTCGACTCGCTTGGTGGCGAGGCGCTGCGGGGTCGATGGTTACGCCACCAGGCGGCCGGATGGCGCTACTCGACGCCTGGCGCCGGCGCCCGTGCCGTCGGCGGTCGCTGGAACCCGCCGCAGAGCTTCGCGACCCTGTACGTGGCCGAATCGGAGCAAGTGGCCGAAGCTGAGCTCAGGCGTCTTGCGAAGAGAGCGGGGACGGCCGTCGCCGACATGCTGCCTCGCGACTTGCTCACCTACGAGATCGAGTTGAACGACGTAGTCGACCTGACGGCCCAAGAGGCGCAGGAGACGGTCGGTCTCTCAAGCAGCGGGTCGGAGCTCGTTCCGCTGGAGCGCTGTCAGCAGATCGGGGCGACCGCGCACCATCTCGGAAGAGAGGCGCTCTTGGCGCCGTCCGCTGCGGGGCAGGGCCTCATCCTGGCAGTCTTCCTCGAGCGACTCGGCGCCGACTCCCGCTGTGAGCTGCTCGAAACGAGCGAATGGTCGATGGGCCAATAGCTCAGCGAAGCTGTCTGCCTGATGCCGGGCGAGCTGCTGACGGCCGCCGAACTCGCTGAGCTGCTCGACTTGAAGCCCTGCACCCTGCACGAGTGGGCCCGGCGGGGGATCCTGCCGAGCTTCAAGCCGGGCCGGCGCCGATACTTCGTGCGCGCCGACGTCGAGGCGGCGCTGACGCGGATCCGCGACGAGTCGCGCGACCGCTACCGCTACGGCTGAGCGTGGACGGGCAGCTCGTCGCCGGTGCCCTCGCTGCCGAAGACGGCGGTGAGCCGGGCCGCATCGCCGATCCTCGGCCGGGCATGCAGGTAGCGCTCGGTCGTCCGCAGGCTTGCGTGGCCCATCATCGATTGCACCGCTACCGGATCGAACGCTCGAACGGCGAGCGAGCCGAACGTGTGGCGGAGGTCGTGGAAGCGGCGGGGCCGGACTCCGGCGGCCTCCTGGGCGCGGACGAAGCGCTTGCGGAGGGCGGAGCCGTCGAGCGGCTCGCCGTCGACGCGGCAGAAGACGAGGTCGGAGCGTCCAGTGAAGAGCCGCCGGCGGGAAAGGAGCTCGAGTTCGGTCGCGGCCTGGTCGGCGAGCGGCACGGTTCGGAACTGGCCGCTCTTGGTCGTCGGTGCGATGGTGCCTCCCGAGACGGCTCGCTCGACGGTGAGCCGCGCCTCCGCGAAGCCAACGTCTTGCCAGCGCAGCGCGAGCAGCTCGCCGCGGCGGAGGCCGGTGTAGGCGGCGACGACGAAGAGCGCTGCGTCCTGGACATTGACCCGCTCCCATTCGGCGATCGTGTCCTCCCCGACGCCGTCCCTCGGTGGACCTCGATGCTCGCCCTCGCGGGCGGTCCGGGCGATCGCCGCGATCTCCTCGTGGGTGAAGGTGTCGATCGGCCGGCGGCCCGCCTCGCGCCGCTTGCGGGTCTCGGCGACCGGGTTGGAGCGCAGGCCGAGGGCGTCCGGTCGCGCGGCGAACTCGAAGATCGCGTGCAGGACCTGGCGGTGCTTGTTGACGGTACGGGCGCTGACGCCTTCGGAGTCGAGCTGGGAGAGGAAGCGGCCGACGTCAGCGGTCGAGATCTCGGCGAGCTTGCGGTCGCCGAACGCGCGCATCAGACGAGAGGAGGTCCGCCCCGGGCCGCGCTTTACCGGTCGCGGCGGGCTCAGCATCAGCCGGTAGTCCGAAAGGGTCGACTGCTTGGCGCGGACTTCGTGCTCGAGGTGGTCGAGCCAGAGCCTCGCCGCGGTCTCGAACGTTGCGTCCCGGTCGATAGGCTCGCTTGCGAGCTCCTCCTCGTGCCCGACGATTCGCTCGGCGAGCAGGACGTGCGCGCGGCGATCATCGAGGTATCCATCGCGGACCCGGCCCCTGCGCCGCCGCCAGCCGCCGCCGGAGTCGGGCTCGAGCCAGGCCGGGCCGAGGCGGCGCTTGAGCTGGCGGCCGGTCGAGTCGCGCCACTTCCCCTCGTAGAACGGCTGGCCCTTGTGGGCGCGGACGAGCAGGGCGCCGGTGGGGATCTCGGTGGTTTTCATCGCCGGCACATCGGGTCGCTTCGGTCAGCGTATCAGCCGTGGGTACCACCGTGGGTACCAAACCATCCCGATCCTAACCCTGAAATGCACCCCTTGACTAAGCTATTTCTAGCTTAAACAAGCGAAACAGGGATTAGTACTCCGGCCTGTCACGCCGGAGGTCGCGGGTTCAAGTCCCGTCGCTCCCGTGAAACCGCTCGGAATGGTTCGCTCACCTCGCGCGGGCTTGATCCCGCCAGCGCGCTTCGAGGGGCGCCCCATGGGCCCGCTGGCCGGCGTCGGGGTCGGGCGCACGGGACTTGCAAACGTCGCGCTGCTCTCCTACGAGCGGTGGCTCACTCGCGCGCCGCCAGCGCCGCGAAGTGGTCGGCGAGGCGCTCGGAGCCTGTCGCCGGCGCGACCATGTCGCGGGTCAGGACCGCGACGACAAACTCGGCTGGGCCGTTGACCCGGGTTGGCGTCAGGCGGCGCATCGCGCCGAGCCCGCCGGTCGCAAGCCAACTGGGTACGTTGAGTACCCGCGGCTTCCTGCCGAGCGCGGCGAACGCGATCGCGCAGATCTGCTCGTGGCTGAGAACGTCGGGGCCGCCGATCTCGATCTCCCCGGTATCGCCGGCGGCGGCCACGCAGGCGCGCGCCAGGTCGGCGCCGGAGATCGCGTTGATCCGCCGGCGACCGTCACCGATCACGAACGCGGTGCCGCGGCGGGCCATCGCGAAGAAGGACTCCATGTCGGAGAAGAAGCCGGTGGGCCGCACCACCGTCGACAGCAGCGAAGAGGCGCGCAGCGCGTCCACGAACCGCTCCTTGGCGGCCGCCAGCGCGACCGTTCGTCGCAGCTCCGGCCCGTGCAGGACCGAGACGTAGAGGAAGCGGGTGGCGCACGCCCGCTCGGCCTCGCGCAGCAGCGCCAGGTTGCCTGCGTAGTCGACCTGTTCGTAGTTGAGCCCATCGCGTTGGCGAGTGATGCCGACCGTCGAGCAGACGAGCTCGATCCCGTCAGCGGCGCCGTGCAGGGTGGCCGGCTCGGTGACCTCGCCGACGAACACCTCGTCGGCCGCGGCGACCGCCTCCGCGTTGCCGCTTCCGCGGACCAGCGCCCGCACCCAATGGCCCTCCTCCTTCAGCCGTCGGAGGAGGAAGCCACCGAGGTATCCGGTCCCGCCGGCGAGAAGAACCCGAGAAGGGCCCAAGCCCGGATCCGGCCGGCCGCCTGCAGGGCTTGCGGGGACGCTCACCGACGACCTGCGCTGATCGCCGGAGCTCTCGATCCGTGGGTCATGATCGCGGATCCCACCACCGGATCATCGCACCGCGGTGACCTAGGGAACGCAACTCGGTGCCCCGACCGGGCCGTAAAGCAAAGCGACGCCCGCTGGGCGGGCGTCGCTTTGCTCTCTCCTCCTCCCCTCCCCGAGAGCGGGGAAAACCGCTCCGAAGACCGCGAGGCCGGTTGTCGCTCTTGACCCGGTCGCGCTCGGGAGTCGGAACCGTAGCGAATTCGCGCCGACCTCGTGCTGATAGTCACAGTCGCCGCACCGAAGCGGGCCGCGCCGGCTTGATCACGAGCAGCTCGTCGGCGGGCTCGAGCGCCGTCGTCGCCGTGAACCGGGGCAGCGCGGCGCCACCGCGGGCGAGCCCGATCGGCACGGCGCCGGCCGCGAGCAGCGCCCGGTAGGCTGCGGCGAAGCTGCCGGCGTCGATCCCGAGGTCGGCCGTCCGGACGCTGCCGACCGGATGCCTCGCGAGCGCCTCCTGCGCGGCGAGGGCGTCGGGGTCGACGACCGCCAGGCCGATCGTCTGTCCGGCCAGCGCCGCGCCGGAGATGACGCGGATGCGGTCGTCGGCGCGGGCGAGCGGACGCTCGCGATCGGCCAGCCGCTGCTCGACCAGCAGCGGCAGCCGGCGCTCGCCGACGATCCGGCAGATGTGGAGGGCGGTCAGCGCCGCGCGCGCATCGGCCGCCCGGTCATCGTCGCGGGCGCCGGTCGCGGTGACGAGGACGACCCCCGGATCGACGTCGCGAATCGCCGCCGCGAGGTCACGGGGATCGCCGGGATCGCCGATGCGGCGCTCGATTCCGTCGCCTTCCGCCTCCGCCGGCGCTGGGAGCGCGTCGCCGGCGGCGAGGACGCTGAGCCGCGGGTGCGGGCCCGGCAGCGATCGGCGCCCGGCGAGCAGGCTTGCGGCCGCGTCGCTCCAGCCGACGATCAGCCCCCGCGGCGACGGCAGCAGCTCGACCCGGGCCGGGTAAGGCGGGCCGGCCGCCGCCCGGCGGGCCGCCGCCGCCGGGCCGGCGCTTTGGCGGCGGGCGGCGGGCTCGTCGTCGGCGATGACGATGAGCCGGTCGCCGGGACCGACCGCCGTCGCCGGGTCGGGCGCGTAGCGGACCCGCTCGAAGTCGCCGCCGGGGACGAGGCCGATCGGGATCGCGTCGTCGAGTAGGTCGAGCAGCGCGGCGAAGCGAGCGCCCGCGTAGGGAGCGGCGTCGACGACGAAGATCCCGCCCTCGTCCCCCTCCGGGGTGACGCCGAGCGCCGCGACGAAGCTCGGCTGCGAGATCGCGATCGTGAGCACGGCGCCGAGCGAGCGGTCGCGGACGACGGCGTCGAAGTTGTCGGGGAACTGCGACCAGATCGCATCGACGTTGCGTCCCCGTCGCAGCTCGACCCCGACGTGGGTCGCGTGGCCCGCCGCCGCCAGTGCCTCCGCGAGCGCGGCGCCGATCTCGATCGCGTGGACGTCGGCGGCGTCGTCGTCGACGTTGGCGGGCGAGAGCACGGCGATCGCCCGCGCCGCCGTCGCCGCCGCCCGCGCGAGCCCGCCCTCGCTGCTCGCGTCGCCGCCGATCACCCGGACCGCGAGCCGCGGGGTCGCCGCGACGAGCCGCTCCTGCAGGCCCCGGCGGTCGGCCGCGTCCCCGGGCGGGACGCAGACGACGGCGACGGCGTCTGGCTCGCGCTCCGCCAACCGTCTCAGCACCGGGACCAGCGCGGCGCCGGCGCCGATCACCAGCAGGTGGCCGCTGGTCCGCACCGGCGGGTCGCTCTCGCCGAGCCTGTGCAGCAGCCGATCGACGACGTCGGAGAGCACCGTCAGCGCCAGGCCGACGACGAGCACGATTCCGGTCAGGACCTCGATCAGGCCAACGATCCGGCGGCTGGTCGTCTCATCGTCGCCGAGCGAGCCGGGGTCGAGCAGGTGCCTGATCCCCGACCACAGCGCCTCGCCGAAGTCGGGGAAGTCGCCGACCGCGGTGCCGACCGCGGCGGTGCCGGCGAGCAGCAGCGCCGCGAAGCCGAGCAGCAGCGCGAGCCGCCCCGAGGTGCTGCCGACGACCCGATCGACCAGCGGCTCAGGGCTCGCGGCCCGCTCCCTGCCGGCGGACGATCTCGGCATCGGCCCCGACCCTACGCGGTGGCGCCCGCCGCGGTCGCGACGCCGCTCGCCGCCGCGGTGGCCTGGCGGCCGCGCTCGTGGCGGGCCATCGCCCGGACGGTGATCAGCAGCAGGACGTCGATCCCGAGCCCGAACACCGCTCCGAACTGAGATTGGACGAAGAGGAAGACCTGGGTTACGAGCAGCGAGACGAGCAGCGCGCGGGCGAGCCACTCGTAGCCGTCGCCGCGGCGGCCGCGCCGGATCAGCAGCAGGCCGACGATCGCGAACGCGGCGGAGGCTGCCGAGGAGGCGACGATCGCGGCGCCGAGGAAGACGCCGTTCTGCTCGAGCGTCGAGGAGGCGACGTCGGAATCGGCGAGCGCGATCAGGAAGACGAGCACGTTGAGGGCGGTCAGGACGACCCAGATCGTGAACAGCGTCGTGATCAGGCGCCCGAACCAGCGGCGCTCGGTCAGCGCCATGTAGCGGTCCCGGATCCGCTCCGCCAGCAGCGAGGCGCGTGAGCGCTCGGGCGCCGGCAGCGCGACGACCCGCTCGGTCAGCTCGCGCAGCGGCGCGACCATCGGGTTCGACGGGTCGACCGCGTCGAGGTACTCGAGCGTCCGGGCCCGGTCGCGGGCGTCGTAGCCGCGGTAGGTGGCGCCGCCGAGCCGCTCGATCGCGTTGCGCAGCAGGTCCCGCTGCGAGAGCGGCCGCGTCCGCTGGATGTGGCGCGAGAGCAGGAACAGGGCGACGAAGACGATGTAGATCACGCCCGCCGCCGGCTTGAAGAAGTAGTCGTTGTCCTCGGTGATGAACTTGCCGAGCTCGTCGATGAAGAAGCCGAACCCGATCCCGCCGAGCACGGCGGCGGGAACGCGGGCGCGGCGGCCGAGCAGGGTCAGCAGGATCCCGATCGCGACGACCATGAACAGCCCGCCCCAGAGCAGGTGGGCGATGTGCAGGCCGCTGCCGCCGAGCTGCGGGTAGTTGGTCAACCACAGCTGGGTGCGGATCACGAGGATCATCGTCACCGCCGAGACGAAGAACGCCTCGTGCAGCTTGCCCATGTCGGCGTTGGTGGGCAGGTTGCGGAGCGGGTTCAGCCGCGCTGGGTCCATCGCCGGCTCCGCCGCTCAGATCTCGTCGAGGACCTCGCCGGCGGCGCGGATCCCGGATTGGATCGCGCCGTCCATGTATCCGGTCCACTCGGTCGCCGTCTCGGTCCCGGCCCAGTGGATCGGGCCGACCGGGGAGCGGATCGCGTCGCGGTAGCCGACCAGCACCCCGGGCGGGCAGATGCCGACGTAGCAGCCGCCGGCCCAGCGGTCGGCGGCCCACGACTTGTCGAGGTAGTCGGTCGCGTCGCGGGCCTCGGCGCCGAAGTAGCGGGCGAAGCTGTCGAGCACGGCGGCGCGGCGCTGATCGCGCGAGCTGCCGGCGAAGTCGCGCGCTTCCTGGCCCTCGATGAACCCGAGCAGCACCCCGGGCGAGCCGTCGGGGGGCGAGTTGTCGAACGTGAGCTTGACCGGGCCCGTGTCGGAGGTCGCCATCCCGCTCAGGCCCTGATCGCGCCAGAAGGGCCGCTTGTAGACGGCCATGCACTTGAACACCGAGCCCATCGGCACCCGCTGGTCGAGCTGGGCGCGCTGCGAGGTCAGGGCGGGGAGGAAGCGGATCGAGCCGACCAGCGCCGGCGGCAGGGTGACGATCACGCGCTTGCCGCGCCAGTGGCCGGACCCGGTCCGGACCTCGACGCCGCCCCTGTGGCGGCGGATCGTCCGCACCGCATGGCGCAGCTTCACCCTGCGGCCGAGCTGCTTCGCCATCCGGATCGCGATCAGCTGCGATCCGCCGACGATGCGGCGCTCCTGGGCGCCGCCGGCGGTGTCGATCAGCAGGTTGAAGTCGCCCGCCGCGGCGGCGATGTAGAGCAGCACGTAGAGCAGCGAGAGATCGCGCGGCTCGGCCGAGAAGACCGAGGCGATCGCGAGCGTGACGAGGTCGCGGGTCTCGGCGCCGAGGCCCTTGTCGCGCATCCAGGTGTCGAAGGTCTGCGCGTCCCAGGCGGCCGCGTTCGGCGCGTTCCAGGGCGCATCGACGGGCACCGTCGCGGCCATCTGGTTGAGCTCGGCGATCACCGTCGCGAGCTCGACCAGCGCGGCCCCGCCGGCGGGCGGGATCGGCCCTTCGTAGCGGGTCAGCGTGCCGTCGCGGTAGTAGAGGTTCGCGCCGCTGACGTAGGTGTCGAAGGTCTCGAGCCCGAGCTCGTCGATCAGGCCGAGGACGTGGTTCTGGGTCGGCCCGACCCACTGGCCGCCGATCTCGACGACCTCGTTCCTGCCGAGCTTGCGGTTGAGGGTCCGGCCGCCGACCCGGTCGCGGGCCTCGAGCACGACGACCGACCGCCCCGCCTTGCGGATCTCGCGGGCGGCGCTGAGCCCGGCGAGCCCGGCGCCGACGACGATCACGTCGGCGCGGCGGCGCGGCTTGCGCGCGGCCGCGCGCGGCACCCTGGTCGCGGCGTAGCCGGCGGCGCCGGCGAGGGCGCCGCCGAGGACGCCGCGGCGGCTGACGCCGGCGGCGCTCACAGCGCCCCCCCGGCGGCGGTGGGAGCGGTGGGATCGGCGTCCGCGTCGCCGAGGCTCTCGCGCGCCAGGTACTCCTCGATCATCAGCGGGCTGTCCTGCGCCCGCTCGACGACCCGCAGCAGGTCCGACATCGTCGAGACCTCCTCGACCTGCTCCTTGATGAACCACTGCATGAACTGCTCGCCCTGGTAGTCGCCGGCGTCGCGGGCCTTGGCCGCCAGGGCGCTGATCTGCTCGGTCACCCGCTTCTCCTGCGCGAGCGCGAGCTTGACCGGGGCGACGATATCGGCGAACCCGGTCTCCGGCGCCTCGACCCCCGGCGTCCGCGCCTCGAGGTCGGCGTCGAGCAGGTACTGGGTCAGCATCATCGCGTGGTTGCGCTCCTCGACCGCCTGGCGGTAGAAGAACGCGGCCAGCTGCGGCAGCGTCTCGGCGTCGTAGTGGACGGCGATCGCCACGTACTGCTGGTGGGCGGCGAACTCGTTGCCGATCTGCTCGTTCAGGGCCTCGGCGAAGCTGCTGTCGGTCATCTGGCCTCCGGTCTCGGGTTGCGGTCCCCGACCGTAGTGCAAACGGCGAGTTCGGCCAGCCGAAGAGGTTTGGCTACCCCCAGCGGAAGCCGGTCGCGCTCGGGACCGGGTCGATCGGCGACGTCGGCAGGCCCGGCGGCACCGCCGGGTCGTTGTAGCCGGAGGGGGCGATGTCGTTCGGCGTCTCGGGGTGGAACAGCGAGGCCAGGTACTGGATCTGCCCGCGGCCGCACTGAACCTCGCCCTGGCCGCCGCCGTAGATCGCGATTCCCTCGGCCTCGCAGTGCGCGTAGACCGACAGCAGCTCCTCGATCGAGCCGAACCGCGACGGCTTCGAGTTGATCGCCTTCGGCTTCCACTCCAGCGCCTCGATGTCGGCGCGGCCGTGCAGCGGCGCATCCCAGGTGCAGCGGTCGCGGATCGGCTCAAGGATCGGCCGCGTCCGGTCGTTGACGTCGGCGTCCTCGAGGTAGGCCTCGGGGAACGCCGCGGCGACGGCGGCGTAGAGCTCGGGGTCGGTCTCGACGTCGACCGGGGTGCCCCGGTAGTGGCCCTTGAGGTCGAGCACCCGGACCGTCGCCAGCCGCTCGATCTCGGCGATCAGCTCCGGCGTCCAGTCGTTCTCGGGATCGAGCTTGAACTCGAGCGCCGGGTAGCGCGCGAGCCGCTTTTCGATCGGCTCGACCGAGGAGCCCTCGTCGCTGTCGAACGCGGTCAGCCGGGTCGAGCAGACGAACCGGAGCGGCTTCGGGTCGCGGCCGAGCGCCTCGTGCAGCGCCGCGCCGGCCTGGCGCAGCGCGAGGTCGAGCGCGGCGCTCTCGTAGGCCCAGCGCCGGTAGTGGCGCGAGGCCTCCATCCCGGGTGCGGCGGCCGCGAACAAATCGGTCGCGGCGATCAGCTCGCAGAACCCGCCCAGGGTCGAGACGCCGCTGAAGTCGAGCGGGGTGCCGGCGTCGCGATGGGCGATCTGATCGAGCGTGTCGTAGACGACGTCCTCGCCGATTCCCTCCTCGCCGCCGCCGCGCAGGTGGATCACCGTCGAGGGCCGGGTGAACGAGCCGTAGTCGCGGTCGTGACCGGTCAGCTCGTAGGAATCGATGCTCAGCGGCAGCGCCGCGAGCTTGGGCCAGTCGCTCATCTCGGGGTTCAGCTCCTCTCGTCGCCGGGCGCGGGGGTCAGCGCTTCTCGCGCAGCAGCTTAGGGAGCGTCGATCGGGCCGCGCCGGCGCGCGCCCGGCGGACGCCGGCCGTCAGCCGCGCAGGACCTCGCCGGCGAGCGCGCCGAACGCCGCGATCCCGGCGTTGAGGTCGGCCTCGGAGCTGTCCTCCTCGCGGGCGTGGCTGATCCCCTCGCGGGAGGCGACGAAGATCATCGCCGCCGGCACCCGCGTGGCGACCTCGGCGGCGTCGTGGAGGGCTCCGCTGACGAGCGGCGCGGCGCGGCCGCCGGCGGCCGCGCAGGCCGCCGCGGCGCCGGCGACGAGGTCCGGGTCGAAGGCGGTCGGAGCGATCCGCCAGACCGGCGCGCCGCCGAACACGCAGCGGCGCTCGTCGGCGATCGCCGCCGCCGCGGCCAGCGACTCCGACAGCATCTCGGCCAGCGGCTCGGCCTCCGCGTGGCGCAGGTCGATGCCGATCTCCGACCGCCCGGCGATCGCCGTGATCACCCCGGGCTCGAGCGCGACGGTGCCGGTCGTGCCGACGCCGCCGTGAGCGCGGGCGATGGGCTCGATCGCGAGCGCCGCCTCCGCCGCCGCGAGGCCGGCGTCGCGGCGCAGGTCCATCGGCGTCGTCCCCGCGTGCGCGGCCTGGCCGGCGAAGCTGAGCCGGTGGCGCTCGGTCCCGACGCAGCCGGAGACGGCCGCGCAGCTCGCCCCCTCAGCCTCGAGCGCCGGCCCCTGCTCGATGTGGATCTCGAGGTAGGCGCCGATCGCGTCGAGCAGGCCGTCCTCGCCGGCGGCGGCGGCGCCGGCCAGCGTCAGCTCGTTCTCGGCGAGCGCGTCGCCGATCGCGATCCCGTCGGCGTCGGTGACGCCCTCGAGCTCGTCGGGGTCGAGGTGGCCGGCGACCGCGGCGCTGCCGTAGAGGCTGCGGCCGAAGCGCGCGCCCTCCTCGTCGGCGAAGTCGATCAGGACGAGGTCGCGCGGTGGTCGCTCGGCGCCGGCCCAGGCGCGCAGCACGCCGAGCCCGGCGAGCACGCCGAGCGCGCCGTCGAGCCAGCCGCCGTCGGGCACCGAGTCGAGGTGCGAGCCGAGCGCCAGCGCCGGCGCATCGCGGTCGGCGCCGGGCAGGCGGGCGATCAGGTTGCCGGCGCGATCGACGCCGATCTCGTCGACGCCGATCTCCTCGAGCCGGGCGCGCAGGAACGAGCGCGCCCGGCGCCAGGTCGCGGTGAAGCACAGCCGTTGGGCGCCGTGCTCGTCGCCGGTCAGCTCGGCGAGCGCCCGCAGGTCGGCGATCACCGCCGCCGCGTCGATCGTCGGCGCCGGCGCCATCGGCCGCTCAGCCGGCGGGCTCGCGGCGCAGCGGCTGGGCGAGGCAGTGGGCGCCGCCGCCGCCGAGCGTGAACATCTCGAGGTCGGGGTCGAGGACCTCCAGCCCGAGCGCGCGCAGCTGCTCGTTCAGCCGCCGCGAGCGCCGGGTCGAGATCACCCGGTCGCCGCCGAGCGAGATCGCGTTGACGCCGAGCCCGAGCGCGTCGGCGACGGAGACATCGAGGATCTCGAAGCTCAGGTCATCGCGAAGCCAGCTCAGCAGTCCCGAGGAGGCGGCCTCGGTGCAGACCGCGGCGAGCTTCGGCGCCAGGATCGAGACGAGCACGTCGATGTGGACGAAGTGCGAGGGGATCGGCTCGACCCGGACCTCCCAGCCGAGCTCGGTGAACCAGGCACCGAGCTGCGCCGCGGCCTTCGAGTCGGTGCGCTCCTCGCCGTTGCCGATCAACACCCGCCCGGGCTCGACGATGATCACGTCGCCGCCCTCGAGGGTGCCGGCGGTGACCATCCGGTGGATCGGGATCCCGGCCCGCTCGTAGAAGCGGATCACCGGCGCGTACTCGCCGCGTCGCCAGGGTTGAGCGAGCTGGGTGACGATCGGCCCGGCCGGGGTCGCGACGCTGGAGTCGCGCGCGAACACCTGGTAGGGCAGGTTCGGGTCGGGCTCGAGCGTGTGGATCCGGACGCCCGCGCCCTCGTAGGCCTGGACCATCTCGCGGTGCTGGGCGGCGGCGAGCTCGGCGTCGTAGCTGCGGTCGCTCTCCAGCGTCCCCTTGCTGATCACGCTGGTCGGCAGCCAGCGGAAGTTGTCGGGCGGGCAGAGCAGGACGTCGTGCAGCAGCCCGTACTCGGAGTCGCTGCCCCAGTCGGTGGTGTCGGCGGTCTCGGTCTCAGCGTTCATCTCATTCCTCCATCAACACCCTGACGGTTTTCAACGTCCGGTCGCTTGCCCCCCGGACCTGGCCGCCGTGGGCGAGCGAGTCGGCGATGAACTCGATCGTCGCGGCGCTGAGCCGCTCGCCGGGCAGCACGTTCGGGACCCCGGGCGGGTAGGCGGCCAGCGACTCGGCGGCGATCCGACCGTTCGACTCGGCGAACGGGACGACCTCCTGCGGGCCGAGGAAGGCGGCCCGCGGCGTCACCTCGGTCGGGCCCCAGGGCGGCGGCGGCGCGAACGGCTCGCGCCCGTCGCCGACCGGGCGGCGCAGCTTCGCGGCCGCGTCGCGGAGCCCGGCGAGCAGCCGCGCCCCGGACTCGGCCACGTTCTCGCCGATTCCGAACACGGCGACGATCACGTTCTCGGCATAGAGCTCGAACCAGATGTCGTGCTCGGTCCGCAGGTAGCGGGCGATCTCGTTACCGGTGGCGCCGATCCCGCGGACGTCGATCGAAAGCCGCAGCGGGTCCCAGGCGTGGACGCCGGGCGCCTCGGCGATCTCCTCGTCGAGCACGTCGAGGCCGTCGATCGCGACCACCTCGCGGCGCAGCTCGCGCAGCGAGGCGATCGTCTCGGCGAGCAGCTCGGGCCCGTCGAGGACGTTGTGGCGGCGGGCCGCGTCCAGCGACGCGGTCAGCAGCGCGCTCGGGCTCGTCGTCTCGACCAGCGTCACCGAGCGATCGACGATCCGCCCGTCGATCCGATCGCTGCCGAGGTGCAGGACCGCCGACTGGGTCAGGCTGCCGCCGAGCTTGTGGACCGAGTTGAGGACGACGTCGGCGCCGCAGCTCAAGGCGTTCGCCGGCAGCTCGTCGGAGAACGCGAGGTGCGCCCCCCAGGACTCGTCGACGACGAGCGGCACGCCGCGGCCGTGCGCGAGGGCGGCCAGCGCGGCGACGTCGGCGACGGCGCCGAAGTAGGTCGGCGAGACGATGAAGACGGCGACCGGAAGCGGCTCCTGGGCCAGCGCGCGCTCGAGCGCTGCCGGCGTCATGCAGTTGGCGATCCCGAGCTGCTCGTCGATCTCGGGGGCGACGAAGCGCGGCACGAGGCCGCTGAGGATCAGCCCGTCGATCACCGACGAGTGGACGTTGCGCTGCACGACGGCGACCTCGCCGAGGTGAGCGAGCGCCATGCAGATCGCGTGGTTGCCGCCGGAGGCGCCGTTGACGAGGAACCACGAGCGCTGCGCCCCCCAGGCCTCGGCCGCGAGCCGCTGCGCCTGCTGGAACGGGGTGTCGAGCGGGTCGGGGCCGACGTCGAGGTCCTCGGTGCCGGAGGGGAAGTCGAGGCCGAGCGCGAGATCGCCGAGCGCCGCGCGCAGGCCGTCGTCGGCGCCGCGGCCGCCCTTGTGGCCGGGGATGTGAAAGCGCCCCAGATCGCGGGAGCCGAGCTCGACCAGCTTGTCGAGATATGGGGTCGAGTGCTGGTCCACGGCGGGTCACGGTAGTACGCGCGTCACCGTTTGGAGCTGTTGCCCGGCGGCGCGCCGGCAACCACCGTCGCCGGCGAGCGTCACGCGCCGCGTCGCGCCGGAGCGCCGCCGACGCGACCGGCGGCGGCGGATGCGCTCGCCGGCCTCGCCGCCGGCGTTGGCGCCGGGCGCCGTCGTGACGAGGCGGTGGCGCTGGGGCCGTTCGGCCGTCGCGCGCGATCGCCGACGGGAATCGCTCTCGCTGAGCGAGAGCGATTCCGGGTGCAGGCGCTGCGCGATCCGCGGCGCCGGAGCCCGCTGCTAGCCTGCGGTCGTCGCCCGTGAATGACGACCCTCCTCGAAGTACCGGTCCCCGCCCTGACGGGCTGGGGTCCAGCGCAGCGCCCCGTAGGCGCGTGAAGATGCCGCCGCGACGGGGGATCGGCCGATGACCGAGCTGTTGCTGCTGGCGATCGTCTTGCTGCTCGTCCTCGTCAACGGCTACTTCGTCGCGGCCGAGTTCGCGATCGTCCGGGCGCGGCCCTCGAAGCTGCAGCAGCTCGCGGAGGAGGGCGACGCCCGCGCCACGCGCGCGATGCATCAGATCGAGCACGTGGACGAGTACGTGGCCACCTCGCAGGTCGGGATCACGCTCGCCTCGCTGGCGATCGGCTTCCTCGGCGAGCCCGCGATCGCGCGGCTGCTCGAGCCGGTGCTCGACGGCTGGGTCGGGCACGCCGCCTCGCTGGCGATCTCGCTGCTGATCGCCTACATGAGCGTGACGCTGCTGCACGTGATCGTCGGCGAGCAGGCGCCGAAGATGATCGGGATCGCGCGCGGCGAGCAGCTGATGCTGCGGATCAGCCGCTCGCTCGAGTTCTTTCGCGGCGCCTTCAAGCCGCTGATCGCGCTGACCAACCGGCCCGCGCGCTGGATCGTGCTGCGGCTGCTGCGGATCCCGATCGTCAGCGAGGACGAGACCTCGCCCGAGGAGCTGCGGGTGCTGATCAGCCGCGGCTACGCGCAGGGCGATCTCGAGGAGAGCGAGGCGGGGATGCTGGGCGGCGTCTTCCACCTGCACGAGCAGGCGGCGCGCGAGGTGATGACGCCGATCCCGGCCGTCGTCAGCGTCGATTCCTCCGACACCGTCGAGGACGCGCTGCGTCGCTGCGTCACCTCCGGCCACACCAGGCTCGTCGTGATCGAGGACGACAACCCCGACCGGGTCCGCGGCATCGTCCACAACAACTCGCTGGTCCGGCTCTACATGAACGCCGGCGCCGACGCCTCGATCGAGCCCGCCGTCCGCGCCGCGCCGATCGTCCCCGAGACGAAGCCGCTCGACGACCTGCTCGCCGAGCTGCAACGGCAGCGCAGCTCGATCGCGATCGTCGTCGACGAGTACGGCCGCACGGTCGGGATCGCGACCGTCGAGGACATCCTCGAGGAGGTCGTCGGCGAGATCGAGGACGAGACCGACCCGCGCGGCGAGTACGTCCGCCGGCTCGCCGACGGCGACTGGTACGTGCGTGGCCACGCCTCGCTCGGCGACGTCGAGGACGCCGGGGTCAAGCTCCCGGTCGAGACCGACGCCTACAACTCGATCGGCGGCTACGTCTTCAGCGAGCTCGGGCGGCTGCCGAAGCGCGGCGACACGATCCGCGCCAACGGCCACACGATCCGGGTCGAGTCGGTGCGCGAGAACCGGATCGTCGCGCTGCGGATCCACGCCGACGGCCCGCTGACACAGGAGCACCGGGCGATCGAGACGACGGGCGAGGCCGAGGACTAGCGCGGCGGCCGGGCGGCGATGCCTCGTGGTGGGTTCGGGCCGCTCGCCGCCGTCCAACGTCGCGCCCGCCAGCGGCCTGCGCCGGCGCCTCGCGGGCGGTTCGGGCCGCCACGGCCTCGAACGTCGCGCGCTCCCGCAGCCGGGTGCCGGCGCCTCGTTGTGTGTTCGGGCCCGCCGCCGTCATCGAACGTCGACCGCTCCTTGCTATGCGGGGTAGCGGTCGACGTTCGGCGCGGCGAGGGGCCGCCTCAGAACCCGAACGGCGTGGCGACCGCGCCGGTCGAGCCGGGGCTTCTGTCCGCCGCCGTGCCTAGCTTGCGAGCAACCGGAGAGAGGTGCCGCGATGTGGGTCGTCAGGCTCAGCGACAAGCAACTCGAGGTCCTGAAGGCGCTGGCCCGCGCCGAAGGGCGCCGCGGCCCGACCCTCGCCCGCGCGCTTGAGTCGCTCGAGCTGGCGCGCTGGGACGAGCTGCCCGACGCGCGGCTCCCCTGGGAGGAGGTCGGCGCCCTCGCCGGCAGGCAGGGGATCTCCGAGGCCGACGTCGTCTGGGACCTCGCCGGCAAGGGCCGCTAGCCGGTCCGGCAGGGCCGGTGGCGCCGCCCGGGCGCCGCGGCGGTCGAGGTCACGGGGGCGGGCGCTGCCGCGGTCGAGGCCACCGGCGTGTCCGCGTCCGCCGGGGCGCTGCGGCGGTCGAGGCCACCGGTGCGCCCGCGTCCGCCGGGGCGCTGCCGCGGTCGAGGCCACCGGCGTGTCCTCGTTCGCGGTCGCCCTCAGTACTCGTAGAAGCCCGCGCCGCTCTTGCGGCCGAGCTTGCCGGCGGCGGCCATCTCGACCAGCAGCCGCGGCGGCTCGTGGTGGTCGTGGCCGTTGGCGCGGTGCAGGCTCTCGCCGATCGCGACGGCGACGTCGATGCCGACGAAGTCGAGCAGCCGCAGCGGCCCCATCGGCTGGCCGGTCCCCATCGCCATGCAGTCGTCGACGTCGGCGGCGCTGAGGTCGAGCTCCTCGAGCAGCCGCACGGCCTCGAACAGGTACGGGAACAGCAGCCGGTTGACGACGAAGCCGGTCGCGTCGGGGACCTCGACCGCGTGCTTGCCGAGCGCCGCGCAGAAGCCGCGGGCGCGATCGGCGGCGTCGCCGCGGAGGCGCTCGGGGAGGCAGAGCTCGATCAGCTCCATGCGCGTGACCGGGTTGAAGACGTGGAGGCCGTAGAAGCGCTCGGCGATGCCGGCGCGCTCGCCGAGGGCGGCGACCGAGAGCGAGGAGGTCGTGGTGGCGAGGTCGGCGTCCGGGCAGCTCGCGCCGAGCACGGCGAGCAGCGCGGCCTTGGCGTCGCCGTCCTCGACGATCGCCTCGACGACGAGGTCGCAGCCGGCGAGGTCGGTGGCGGCGGTCGTCACCCTGACCCGGGCGCCGTCGCCCCCCTCGGTCTTCGAGCACAGCGCCGCCGCTCGCTCCTCGGCCGCGGTCGCCGAGGCGTCGCTGCGGGCCAGCACCCGGACCTCGCCCAGGACCGAGCAGGCGGCCGCGAGGCCGAGCGCGATCGCGCCGGTCCCGGCGACGGCTGGGCTCGCGTACCCGCTGGACGCTGGCATCGCGGCCGAACGCTATCCGCGATCGTCGCCGGCGCGTCCCAGCGCCGACGGCAGCCAGGTCCGGCGGCCGAGGTCGAGCGTGATCGCCGGCACCAGGATCGAGCGGACGAGGAAGGTGTCGAGCAGGACGCCGAAGGCGACCACGAACCCGAGCTCGGTCAGGAACACGAGCGGCAGCACCGCCAGCGTCGAGAAGGTGCCGGCGAGGACGATCCCGGCCGAGGTGATGACCGCGCCGGTGACCGCGAGCCCGCGCAGCACGCCCTCGCGCGGGCCCGAGCGGATCGTCTCCTCGCGGACCCGGGCCATCAGGAAGATGTTGTAGTCGACGCCGAGCGCGACCAGGAAGATGAACGCGAACAGCGGCAGCGACGGGTCGCTGCCGGGGAAGTCGAAGATCACGTCGAAGACGACGAAGCCGACGCCGAGCGCCGCCGCGAACGAGAGGATCACGGTCGCGATCAGGACCAGCGGCGCAACCACCGCCCGCAGCAGCGCGATCAGGATCAGAAGGACGACGAGCAGCGCGATCGGGGGGATCACGATCGAGTCGCGAGTGGCGGCGACCCGCAGGTCCTTCTCGATCGCGGTCGGGCCACCGACGAGCACGTCGTCGCCGCCGGCGGCCTCGACCGTGTTGCGGATGCTGTCGATCTCGTCGTAGGCGGCGGTCGAGTAGGGGTCGTCGGCCAGCGTCACCTGGATCAGGACGCCGTCCGCGCCCTCGGCGGCGACCCGCACCTGCTCGACGCCGTCCTCACGGTTCAGCGCCGCCTTCACCGCCGGCGCCTTCGCCGGATCGGGGATGATCACGTCGGTGAGGCCGCTGGCGCCGGCCGGGAACGCCGCCTCGAGCAGGTTCTGCCCGCGTACCGACTCGACGTCGTTGCGGAACGAGTTGCCCTGGGTGAGGCCGGTGTCGAAGTCGAGCCAGCCCAGCGACATGATCAGCAGCACGGCGACGGTCCCGACCCAGACGCGGCGCGAGCCGCCGGCGATTCGCTCGCCGACCCGGCGCCAGAAGCCGTGGGTCTCGTCGGCGGCCTCGTCGCCGAGGTGGGGTACGAATGGCCAGAAGGCCCAGCGCCCGGCCGCCACGAGCAGCGCCGGCAGGAAGGTCAGCATCGACAGCATCGCGACGGCGATCCCGACAGCGCCGATCGGGCCGAGGCCGGAGGTGCCCTCGACCTTGGCGATCGTCAGGCACAGCAGCGCCGCGATCACGGTCGTGCCGGAGGCGACGATCGCGGGCCCGGCCCGGCGCATCGCCACCGCCATCGCCTCGTGCTTGTCGGCGCGGCGGCGCAGCTCCTCGCGGTAGCGGGCGACGAGCAGCAGCGCGTAGTCGGTGCCGGCGCCGAACACGAGCACCGGCAGGATCCCGGCCGATTGGCCGTTGACGGTGACGCCGATCTCGGTCAGGCCGAAGCCGATCGCTCGCGAGGCGAGCTCGGCGAAGCCGACCGCGAGCAGCGGGAAGAACCAGAAGATCGGGCTGCGGTAGACGATCAGCAGTAGAAAGAAGACGATCGCCGCCGTCGCCAGCAGCAGCGTCCCGTTGATGTCGTCGAAGACCTTGATCGCGTCGGCGGAGAAGCCGGCGCCACCGGTCACGGCGGTCTCGACCCCCGGCTGCGCCGACCGCTCGAGCTGGTCGCGGGCCTGATCGACGGGGTCGATGATCGTGTCGCCCTCGCCGTTGCTCTTGATCTCGGCCTGCAGCAGGGCCGTCGTCCCGTCCTTGGAGACGACCGGTCCCTCGTAGCGGCTCGTGCGCGGCGGCAGGTCGTCGTTGAGCGCGTCGCGGTCGGCGGCGATCCGCCGCTGGTCCTCGGGCGTGAGCCCGGCCGCGCGCCGGTAGACGATCACCACCGGCGCCAGCTCGCCGCCCTGGATCTCCTTGGCGGCGGCGAGCGCCTTCGTCGACTCGGCGTCGCCGGGCAGGAACGAGGAGGACTCGTTCTTCTGCGCGTCGTCGAACTTCTCCGGCAGCTTCGCGGCGCCGGCCGCGAGCATCGCGATCACCCAGGCGCCGACGAACAGCCATTTCAGGCGCCGGTGGGCGGGCAGGACCAGGAGCTTCGAGAGCATGGCGGGCGCGAGCGAATCAGATCGGCGCCGCCGGCGTCGTCCCGCCCGCCGCCGCCCGCCCTCTATCGTCCCTCTGAGCGAATCGGCAGCGAACGAGAGGGTTGGACAGCATGAGCGATGAGGGTGGAAGGTTCGGCGGCCGCGAGGTCGTGATCGTCGAGGCGGTGCGGCTGCCGGTCGGCCGCGGCCATCTCGAGAAGGGCTACTACAAGGACACCCACCCCTCGACGATGCTCGCCGCCACCTACGAGGCGCTGTTCGAGCGCTCCGGCGTCGAGCCGAGCGAGGTCGGCGACGTGATCTGCGGCTGCGTGCAGCAGTTCGGCGAGCAGGGTATGAACATCGGCCGCAACGCCTGGCTCGAGGCGGGCCTGCCGATCGAGGTGCCGGCGACCACCGTCGACCGCCAGTGCGGCTCCGCCCAGCAGGGGATCAACTTCGCCGCGGCGCTGATCGCCGCCGGCGTCCACGACGTCGCCGTCGGCGGCGGCGTCGAGCACATGGGCCACATCTCCTTCGCCGACGGCTTCGAGGTGATGAAGGAGCACGGCTTCGCCTTCTCCGAGCAGCTCAACGAGCGCTTCGACCTGGTTCCGCAGGGGATCTCGGCGGAGATGATCGCCGACAAGTGGGAGATCGCCCGCTCCGAGCTCGACGAGATCGGCGTCCGCTCCCATCAGCTCGCCGCGCGGGCGACGGAGGAGGGCCGCTTCGAGCGCGAGATCGTCCCCTTCCGGATCAACGGCGACACCGTCCAGACCGACCAGGGGATCCGCGCCGACTCGAACCTCGAGACGCTGTCGAAGCTGAAGCCGGCCTTCAAGGAGGACGGCAAGATCACCGCCGGCAACTCCTCCCAGGTCTCCGACGGGGCCGCCGCCGTGCTGTTGATGAGCGCCGAGAAGGCGGCCGAGCTCGGGGTCGAGCCGCGGGCGCGGATCGTCGATCAGACGACGGTCGGCGTCGATCCGGTGCTGATGCTGACCGGCCCGATCCCGGCGACCGCGCGGATCCTCAAGCGCAACGGGATGAAGATCGACGACATCGACCTGTTCGAGGTCAACGAGGCGTTCGCCTCGGTCGTCGCCGCCTGGCGTCGCGAGCACGATCCCGACTGGGACCGGGTCAACGTCAACGGCGGCGCGATCGCGCTCGGGCACCCGCTCGGCTCGACCGGGGCGCGGCTCGTGACGACGCTGCTGCACGAGCTGGAGCGCGCCGACAAGGAGACCGGCTTCGTGACGATGTGCTGCGGCGGCGGCCTCGGCACGGCGACGCTGATCGAGCGCGTCTGAGCGCCTGAGCGGCGTCAGCGCGGCGCGAGCCGGACCAGCGCCCGCTTCGCGGGGGCGAGCGTGACGTGCTGGATCCGCTGCTCCTCGCCGGCGGCTTCGGGCGCCGAGAGCCGCCACTTCCTGAGCACCGCCGGGACCACGGTCTGCAGCTCGAGCAGGGCCAGCCGCGAGCCGAGGCAGCGGCGGCGGCCGCCGCCGAACGGGATCCAGCCCCGTACCGGTGGGTCCGCGCCGAGGAAGCGGTCGGGGTCGAACCGCTCCGGGTCGGCGATCAGCTCGCGCGACTCGTGGACGAGGGGGATCGCCGCCGCCGCCCACCATCCGCCCGGCACGACGCGGTCGCCGAGCTCGATCGGGCCTTCGAGGTTGCGCGGCGTGTCGAAGACGACCGGGCGGGTGCGGAGGACCTCGCGGATCACCGCGTCGAGGTAGGTGGTGTCATCGCCCGCGTCGGCCTCAGCGACCAGGCGCTCCAGCACCGCCGGGTGGCGGACCGCGCGCTCGAAGGTCCAGGCGAGCGCCGTCGCCGTCGTCTCGTGGCCCGCGGTGAGCAGCGTCACGAGCTCGTCGCGAAGCTCGCCGTCGCTCATCGCCTCGCCCCGCTCGTCGCGGGCCGCGATCAGCATCGAGAGCAGGTCCGAGCCCGCCTCGACCTCGTCCACGCCCTCCCGCCGTCGCGCGATCTCGGCGTGGATCTCCGCGTCGGTGCTGGCCCGCAGGCGCTGGAACCGCCGCACCGGATTGCGCGGCAGCAGCCCGCCGACGCCGCCAGCGAGCGCCCGGCGGACTCGCGGCAGGCCGAAGACGGGCGAGTCGATCGCATCGAGCAGCGCCGGCAGCAGCTCGCGGAGGCGGTCGCGCCGCGCCCCCTCGCCGACGCCGAAGACGAGCCGCAGGATCACCTCGAGCGTGATCGCCTGCATCCGCGGGCGCAGCTCGAGCTCGACCTCCCCCCAGGAGTCGATCTCGGCGGCGGCGATCGTCCCGATCGCCTCGCTCCAGCGTCCGACCCGGTCGCCGTGCAGGGGCGGTGCGAGCAGCGCCCGTTGCCGGCGCCAGGACTCGCCCTCGAGGCAGAGCAGCGAGCTCTCGCCGACGAGCGGGCCCAGGTACGGGAGCCGCGCCTCGCCGGCGCGATTGACGTCGCCGTCATGCGAGTAGAGCTGCCGCGCGAGCGAGGGGTCGGTCACGTAGGCGAGCGGAGGGGCGCCGGGGTAGTCGATCCGGAAGACCGGCCCCCAGCGATCGCGGCAGCGCTCGAGGTAGCCGATCGGGTCGCGGTAGAGCTGCAACACCTGGACGAGCGCCGGCGCCCGCGGCCCCCGCGGCGCGGAGGCCGGGGACGGGGTTGCCGTCGCCGCTTCCATGCAGGACACGTTAGGACCTCGCGGAGCCCCGCCCGGCGCTTGCTCGGGGGTCGATCGGGAGACCGGCGCCCGCGCCGCCGCGCGCCGGGCGCCGTTCAGAAGCTCGCGGCCAGCTTCCGCAGCCCGGCGCGGTCGCGGCTCGGCGGCCCGTGGCCGGCGCAGATCAGCGCCGGCTCGAGCTCGGCCAGCAGCTTGATGCTCGCGCGGTTGCGCGCCGGGTCGAGGCTGAACGCAGCGGGGGGCTCGCGGATCCCGGGGACCATCGTCAACAGGCTCATCGTGTTGACGACGTCGCCGCAGATCGCGACCCGGTCGGCCTCGCGGAAGAAGATCACCTCGCTCGGCGCGTGGCCGGGGGCGTGGATGACGCGGAAGCCGGCGACCTCGTCGCCGTCGGCGAGGACCCGGCCGACCTCGTGCGGCGGTCCCTCCCAGATCGCGCCGATCAGCCGGTTGAGAGGGTGGCCGGGATCGGAGGGCTGGACCGGTGCCCGGCCCTCCATCGCCGCGACGCCGTCGCCGTGGCAGGCGAGCGGGATGCCGCGCGCGGCGCAGATCGCGTGCGAGGCCCCCTGGTGGTCGGGATGGACGTGGGTGAGCGCGTGCAGCGACAGCGGCCGGCCTTTGACCTGGCTCAGGATCCGCCGCGCCGAGAGCTTCGTCGCGGCATCGATCAGGACGTCGTCGACGAGGTAGACGTTGATCGCGTTCGGCACCAGCCCGCGGAGCTGGTGCACGCCCGGGGCGAGCTCCCTCACCGCGCGAGCCTGCCGCCGACGAACTGGACGAGGCCGGAGACGCGCTGGTGGATCGCGGTGAAGCCGAGCGACTGCAGCTCGGTGACGATCTCGTCCTGCTCGAACAGGCGCATGCCGCTGGCGCGCTCGATCAGTGGCTTCAGCGGCGGCGGCTGCAGCCGCCGGCGGATCGAGGTCATCACCGCGATCCGGCCGCCGGGCGCGAGGACGCGGGCGATGCCGGCCAGCGCCGCGAACGGGTCGGCGAACAGGTGCAGCGCCGCGAAGCAGCAGACGGCGTCGAAGCGCCCGTCGACGAACGGCAGCTCGGCGGCGTCGCCGCGGATCAGGGCGACGTTGGTGGCGCGGTCGCGGAGCAGGTCGCGGGCGCCGCGCTCGAGCATCGTCGCCGAGGCGTCGATCCCGACCGCGAGGCCCTCGTCGCCGACCGTGCGCCCGAACGAGCGGGTGAAGTTGCCGGGGCCGCAGGCGACGTCGAGCACCGTGTGGCCGGCCGAAAGGCCGAGCAGCAGCCGGGCGATCCGCACCTCCTCGCCCATCCCCGGGCCGGTCAGGCCCTTGACCGCGCGGCCGAGCGCCGGCCGCCACCAGCGCTCGTAGACCATCGGCACGAACCGGGTCAGCATCAGGTCCTGGGTCGGCCCGGTGCTCGGCGGAGCGGTCGCCGAGTCGAGCAGGTCGATGTAGCCGGGCTCGGTCCACTCGGCGCGCCGGCGCGCACCCGGCTCGAGCAGCTCCAGCGCCCGCTCGCGCGCGGCCGCCGGCTCGGCGAGATCGCTCACCGCTCGCGCGTCGGCCCGGGCCCGCGCGGGTCGCCGGTCCGGTGGGCGATCTCGCTCAGTCGCTCGATCTGCCGCTCGGCCTCGATCCGCACCTCGTCGTCGGCGGGCAGCCGCTCGATCAGGGCGGCGAGGCGGTTGCGGGTCTGCAGCGCGAAGTGCGGGGTTGACGGCGCCGAAAGCGCGCGGATGTCCGCGAACGTCGGCCGGTGGGCGGGGTCGCGCCGGTCGGAGCGCTCGGCCTCGCTCATCGCTTCGAGCAGGGTCGCCTGGTTGCCATCGCGGGCAGGTTATCCGCCCGCCGCGCCGCTACGGGACGGCGCCGTCCGCGCCCGGCTCCGGCGGCGGCGTGTCCGCCTCCGACCCCGCGACCGGCGCCAGCCTGGTCAGCGCGTCGACCTGGGCCTGGAAGCCGGCCGAGATCGCGGCCTCGTCGCCGAGGATCCAGACGCGGTTGTAGACGGCGCGGGTGGGATCGTCGACGAAGCCGGGCTGGGTGTCGGCGAGGAAGCCGCGGAGCTGACCGGGGACCGCGTCGGCGTCATCGGTGAGCAGCAGCGGCCCCGGCGTCCCTCCCGGCGCCGACAGCGGCGCCGCCGCGGCGGCGTCGAGCGGGCGGTCGGCGTTGGCGATCGTGAACCCGTGCCCGGGGTCGTTGATGTTCCAGCCGAAGTCGCCGTCGACGTAGCGGGCGAAGGCGAGCGCGTTGCCGACCGGGTCCTTGGCGCCGACCCGCTGCACCGTCCCGCCCGCCTTGCCGAGCGCCTTCAGCGCCGCGTTCGAGATCACCGACCGCGGCCCGAGCACGTAGATCGGGACGTCGGGATGGCGCTTGACGACGGCGAGCGTGCCGGCCGGGACGTCGTCGCCGGCGGCGAAGGTGATCGGGTCGCCGGAGCGCGCCGCCCAGGCCGCCGCGGGCATCGCGTAGGCGGGCTCGGTCGCGGAGACGACGAGGATGTGGGCCGGGTCCTTGACGCCGGTCAGCTCGGCGCGCCGGGTGTCGACCTGGTCGGCGATCGCGGTCTCGTCGACGCCCTTGATCGGCAGTGCGACGAGGTCGGTCGGCGCCGCGACGTCGCCGATCGTCACCAGCTGGGCGCCCTGCGCCCGCGGCAGCCCGCGCGGCTGCAGCGCATCGAGCGCCTGCCCGGTGATCTCCGGCACCGCGTCGGGCTCGCTGAGCAGGATCGGCGCGCCGACCGGGTCGGCGACCAGCGGCGTCGCGGCGAGCGCCTGCTGCCAGGAGTCGGCGGGGGCGATCACGACCGCGGCGGGTCCGTCGACGCCGCCCGCGGTCGGGTAGGAGGCGAGCGCGACGCCGGCCGCGTCGGCGATCGCATCGGCGCCGCCGATCCGCGTCGTGTTGCGGGTCGCGAAGTTGGGGAAGGCGATCTTCGGCGCGCCGCCGCCCTCGACGACGATCGTCGGCGAGGGCTCCGGCTCGGCGGGATCGTCGAAGATCAGGTAGCCGAGCCCGACGCCGACCGCGGCGACGACCAGCAGCGCCAGCACGGCCCCGCCGCGCCGCGCCGCGTCCGACCACAGCGAGGGCGGCGTCAGCGGCAGGCTCGGCCTCGGCAGGTTCGGCTTCGGCAGGCGCGGCATCGCGCGGCAGTGTTGCGCACGGCGCGCGCGGTCGCCGCCGCTGCGGCCGCGGGGCTCCGCCGGCGCCGTCGCGAGGCCAAGCTGCGGCCGCCGGCCGTAACGGCGGCTAGAGTGGTTGACTGACCAGTCAATCAACGGCCCTCCGCGGGCCGCCACGCCGCCCGGGAGGCAGCGACGATGAACTTCGCGCTCAACGACGAGCAACTCGAGTGGAAGCAGCGCTGCCGCGCCTTCGCCAGGGACGTGATCCGTCCCGCGGCGCCGATCCACGACCGCGACGAGAGCGTGCCGTGGGAGGTGATGAGGGCGGCGCAGGCGGCCGGGCTCAGCGGCCTCGAGACGATCGAGCGGACCGGCGCCGACCCCGACGGCCTGCTCGGCCCGATCTACGCCGAGGAGCTGCACTGGGGCTGTGCCGGCATCGCGCTGGCGATCTCCGGCTCGACCCTCGCCGCCGCCGGCCTCGCCGCCTCGGGCACCCCCGAGCAGATCGGCCGCTGGGTGCCGGAGTGCCTCGGCAGCGCCGGCGAGCTCAAGCTCGGCGCCTACGCGGTCACCGAGCCGCAGGCGGGCTCCGACGTCAAGGGCCTGCGCACGACGGCCCGGCGCGACGGCGACGAGTGGGTGCTGAACGGGACCAAGGTCTTCATCACCAACGGCGGCATCGCCGACGTCAACGTCGTCGTCGCGACCGTCGATCCGGAGCTCGGCCACCGGGCGCAGGCGTCGTTCGTCGTCGCCAAGGGCACGCCGGGCCTGCGGATGGGCAAGAAGGAGTCGAAGCTCGGCATCCGCGCCTCACAGACCGCCGAGCTGATCTTCGACGACTGCCGGATTCCGGTCGAGAACCTGCTCGGCGGGGTCGACAAGCTCGAGCGCAGGCTCGAGCGGGCGCGCTCGGGGGCGAGCAGCGGCCGCGCCTCGAACGCGCTGGCGACGTTCGAGCTGACCCGCCCGGTCGTCGGCGCCTCGGCGCTCGGCATCGCCCAGGCCGCCTACGAGTGGACGGTCGAGTACCTGCTCGCCGGCGGCGAGGTCGCCGATCCGCTCGAGTCGATGCTCGACGCTAGCTCGACCGCCGGGCGGCCGGCGGTCGAGCGCCAGCACGTCCAGCAGGTGCTCGCCGACGTCGCGACCGAGATCGAAGCGGCGCGGCTGCTCGTCTACCGGGCCTCGTGGATGGGCCGCAACGGGATCCCGCTCTCGGGCGGGCAGGGCTCGATGTCGAAGCTCAAGGCCGGCGACGTGGCGATGTCGACGACGACGCGGCTGATCGACCTCGTCGGCCCGATCGCGGTCGAGACGCCGCTCGAGAAGTGGTTCCGCGACGCCAAGATCTACCAGCTGTTCGAGGGCACCGCCCAGGTCCAGCGGCTGGTGATCTCGCGGATGCAGGCGGCCGAGTTCCGCGAGCGGATCGAGGGCGCGAAGGCGGCGGTCGAGAACGCCGAGCGGATCGTCGCCACGGCCGCCGGCGGCGGCGAGCGGGAGCTCGCCTCGGCCTAGCCGAAACCCTCCCGGTGCAAGCGAAATTGCCGTTGGCAAGCGCCGTTGCAGCGGGTGGAAAAAGCGTTAAGGAACGCTCACATTAGGGCTCCACGCTGCTACTGTGGCGCGGCCTTCGAGCCCCGATGCCGCCCGCTTCCCGGAAATTCCGCCGCGCCCACGTCGCGCTCTCGGCGCTCCTGGCCCTGCTGCTCGTAACGCTGGTCGCGGTCGCGCAGGCGCCCGCCGACGACCTCCAGGGCAAGCTCGACCGCAAGCAGGACCGGCTCGACCGGGCGACCGACAAGAAGCAGGTCCTGACCACCGAGGTCAGCCGCTACAACGACCGGATCGAGCAGCTCACCGGCGAGGTCGCGTCGCTCCGCAACCGCGAGGCGGCGGTCCAGGCCGACCTCGACGAGGCGCAGGCGCAGTTCGAGACCGCGCGCCACGAGCTCAGGCGCCTGCGCGAGCGCCTGCGCCGCTCGATCGACGCGCTCGAGGACCGGCTGATCGAGATCTACAAGGCCGACCAGCCCGACGCGCTGACGGCGATCCTCGAGTCCGACGGCTACGACGACGCGCTCGGCCGCTACGAGTACCTACAGGCGATCCAGGCGCAGAACGCGGACCTCGTCGGCCGCGTCCGCGATCTCCGCGATGAGACGGCCGCGACCGTCGAGCGGGTCCGCAACAGCCGCGACGCGATCCGCTCCAAGCGCGAGGAGCTGCGCCGTACCCGCGAGTCGCTCGAGGCCCGCGAGAACGAGCTCGACGCCGCCCGCGCCCGCAGCAGGGCGGCGCTGAGCCGGATCGGCGATCAGGTCCACGAGCTGCACGCCGACGTCTCCGACATCGAGGACAAGATCCAGAAGCAGCTCGCCGCCGCCGCGCTCGCCGACAGCGGCGTCGCGGCGCTGCCGGCGGGAGCGATCCAGCAGGCCGGCGGCGGCTTCATCTGGCCGGTCAACGGCCCGATCGTCTCGCCGTTCGGGATGCGCTGGGGCCGCCTCCACGCGGGCGTCGACATCGCGGTGCCGGCGGGGACGCCGATCCGCGCCGCGAAGGCGGGCACGATCGTGCTCAACCAGACCGAGGCCGAGAGCGGCGGCTACGGTAACTACACCTGCATCGACCACGGCGGCGGCGTCTCGACCTGCTACGCGCACCAGTCGAGCTTCGCGATCACCTCGGGCTCGGTCGATCAGGGCGAGGTGATCGGCTACGTCGGCTGCACCGGCCACTGCTTCGGCGACCACCTCCATTTCGAGGTCCGGATCAACGGCGTCCCGACCGACCCGATGGCCTTCCTGTAGCCGGGCGCCTGCCTGCGGCGATCGCCGCCACGGCGGTCGCTCTCTGCCGGCATACCGGCGCTGGTTGCACGCGCTGCGCGTCGCGACGGCACCCTGCCCATCGGCGGCGGCCTTCCTGCGGGCGCCTGCCGCCGGCGATCGCCGCCACCGCGGTCGCTTTCTGCCGGCATACCGGCGCTGGTTGCACGCGCTGCGCGTCGCGACGGCACCCTGC
>CAZCFA010000033.1:0-304 GCA_964497825.1 uncultured Conexibacter sp. | reverse complement strand
CCATCGGCGGCGGCCTTCCTGCGGGCGCCTGCCGCCGGCGATCGCCGCCACGGCGGTCGTTTTCTGCCGGCATACCGGCGCTGGTTGCACGCAGTGGCACTCGCGATGCGGTGGCCCTCGCGGCCGATCAATCGAGCGCTCGGGTCAGCCGCGCCAGCGCCGTCGCTGTGCAGCTCCGGGTTGTGTTGGACCGAACGGTGGTGGCCGCCGGGGAGCAGCGACAACCGGCTGGTCCCGGGAGCGGTGCGCCTAGCTGCTGCGACCAGATGTAGGGGACGCGCTCGCCGCCCTCTGCGTGGAGCGG
>CAZCFA010000032.1:21608-29428 GCA_964497825.1 uncultured Conexibacter sp. | reverse complement strand
GGCTAGAAGCGCCGCGGCCTCAGGATGCGTTCAGGTCCGCGGCGGCGCGGACCAGGACCTCGAACGGCTCCACCTCGAGCTCGTCGCCCTCGCGGATGTCGATCGCGCGGCGCGTGCCGGCATCGAGGCTCGCGTTGAAGACCCCAGCCGGGTCGTCGAGCGAGGCGCCCTTCGCGAACGTGAGCTCGAGGCCTCGAACCAGCGGACGATGGCGCGCCTCTACGACGGCCATCCGTTCATCGTCGTCCCGGTCGTGGTCACGGCGCTGTGCCGGCAGCGGGTGATCGTCACCGAGCTCGTCGCCGGCGACGGCTTCGAGCGCCTGCGCGAGGAGCAGGCGGCCGAGCGTGACCGCCTCGGCGAGATCGTCTTCCGCTTCTACTTCGGCTCGATGTACAGGCACCGTCGCTTCTCCGGCGACCCGCACCGGGGAACATGATCCGGCTCACCGATGGCCGCGTCGCCTTCCTCGACTTCGGGCTGTTCAAGTCGATCTCGCCCGCGGTCGCCGAGCTCGAGCTCGGCTGCCAGCGGGCGACCTGCGAGGGCCGGGCCGGCGACCTGCATCGGATGATGGCCGCCGCCGGCCTCCTCCCGCGCGGCGACCGGCTCGACCCCGGCGAGCTGCTCGAGCTTGTCCGCGACGCGATCTGGTGGTACACGAGCGACGAGCGGGTGCGGATCGACCAGCGGATCGTCAACCACGCGTTCATCCAGACGACCGACCCGCGTTCGACCCACTACGCGGGCGCGCGCATGCAGGACGTCGTCCCCGAGCATCTGTTCGGGCGCCGGCTCGAGCTGCTGACGCTCGCCGTGCTCGGCCAGCTCAACGCGACGGCCAACTGGCACCGGGTCGCGCGCGAGTGGATCTACGGAGACCGGCCGGTGAACGAGCTCGGCAGGGCCGAGGCCGAGTGCCTGGCGGGCCACTGAGCTACCGTGCCCGCATGGCCGAGGAGCGTCGCCTCCCCCTTACCAGCGCGGATCAGCCGGACCCGTGGAAGCGCGGCGAGGAAGCGACTCTGGCCCTGCGCCGCCGCGAGTTCCGCGAGACGACTCCGGGCGAGCGCATCGAGCGTGCCTTCGACCTGAACGAGCTCGCCGACGAGCTACGCGAAGGGATGGGACGCGGCGGCGGATGAGCCTGACCGCCCGCCGCGGGCTGCTGCGGCATCTCGTCGCGCACGAGGTGCGGTTCGTGCTGATCGGCGGGATGGCGGTGGTGGCCCACGGCTATACGCGCACGACCAGGGACGTCGACATCGTCTACGACCTCTCAGCCGCGAACTGCTCGCGGTTCGCCGCAGCGCTGAGCGATCTCCGCGCCGAGGTGCTGGCTGCGGACACGCTTCCGCCGGGTGGTGAGATCACCGGCCAGTGGCTCGGCGAGGGCGGCCAGTTCGTCTTCGCGACCGAGCAGGGCCAGCTCGATGCGCTCTCGCGGATCAGCGTCGGCACGTACGAGGATCTCGCCCCATCCGCGGTCAGCACGACGCTCAGAGACGGTTCCGAAATCGCGGTGATCTCATACGAGAACCTGGTTCGATCGAAGCAGGCAACCGGCCGCGACCGCGATCGTCTCGACCTGGACGCGCTCCGAGCCGTGCGCGACGAACGGGACTAGCCTGCCGCGAGCAGCGCCGCCGCCTCGACCTCGACCGGCTCGCGCCCGAAGGCCACGCCGAAGCGGTCGCGCACGCTCGCGGTGAACGCGGCGAGATCCTGCTCGGCGCCGAGCTCGCGCGAGACCGAGGTCATCCGCGCCGCCTCGATCCCGCAGGGAACGATCCACTCGAACGGTTGCAGGTCGTTGTTGACGTTGATCGCGAGCCCGTGGGTGGCGATCCCGCGGCTGACGTGGATCCCGATCGAGCCGATCTTGCGGGCCTCGCCGGGGGCCGCGGCCAGGGTCTCGTCGCGGGCGCCGATCGCGATCCCCTGGGGGCCGGGAGCGCCGAGCGGCAGCGGTGGCGGGCCCGCGGTCCAGACGCCGGTGAGCCCGTCGAAGACCTGGGCGGCGATGCCGTGGCCGGCGAGCGCGGCGATCATCACCGTCTCGAGCGCGGCGACGTAGGCGTGGACGTCGGCCCGGCCGCCGCCGGTGACGGCGGCGACGTCGACGATCGGGTAGGCGACGAGCTGGCCCGGCCCGTGGTAGGTGACGCGCCCGCCGCGGTCGGTCGCGGCGACCTCGATCCCCTGCATCCGGTACCAGTCCTCGCCCATCCCGAGCTCGCGCGGGTCGGCGCGCCGGCCCTTCGTCAGCACCGGCGGGTGCTCGAGCAGCAGCAGCGCCTCCTCACCCGACCCGGCGCGAAGGCGCTCGGCGAGGGCGTTCTGCAGCGCCAGCGCCTCCTCGTAGGGAACGGTTCCCAGCCAGGCCCAGCTCAGCTTCGCCGCCACGGGCTCAGTCTGGCAGGCCCGGCGCCGGCGCTCAGCCCGCGGCGCTGACCTTGCCGCCGGTCCACTTGCGCGTCGACCTGCAGCCCGCGTGCTTGATCCTGATCGAGCCCTTGACCACTCCGCGCCGCTTGAAGCGTCCCTTCCAGTTGACCTTCACCCGGCGGGCGCCCGCCACGCGGGTCCGCTCGTGGTGTCGGAAGCGCCCCTTGGCGGAGATCGGGATCCGCGTCGCCGCCAGCGGCAGGTCGAGGTCGTCGCAGTCGTTGGCGTCGGGGTAGTAGATGCCGGCGTAGCCGTCGGTGGGGACGATCCAGCGCTTGCGGCCGTCGCGCTCGACCGAGAAGACGCCGACCGAGTAGTCGCGGTTGGCCGCGATCACCGGCGCCGACTGGTAGTCGCCGACCGCGGCCTTCCTCGGGTGCGCGGCCGCGGCGCTCAGGCCGCCGAGCGCGAGCAGCGTCAGGGCGAGCGTGGCCGCCAGGCACAACCGGCGTGGCATCGCCGCGGCCTCAGTGGCCGTTGACGCTGCGCTCGGCCCGGCGCTTGATCGAGCGCAGCATCCGGTTGACGATGATCACGTGGCCGCGGGTGCCGAGCACCGCCGCCTTGTAGAGCCTGCCGCGGCGCGGCGCGAACCGGGCCCGGGTCTCGAGCCGGACCCGCGAGCGCTGCCCCGGCAGCAGGTCGATTCGGAACACGACCGCGTACTTCGCGTAGCGGTGCTCGCCGTCGAGCGCCAGCATCACCGGCGCGATCGCGCGGGCCACCGTGAACCCCGGCAGCGTCCCGCCGGGATGGTGGAGGTCGCCGTGGGCCTCGGTCTCGATCGCCCCGACCCGTTCGCAGTAGCTGTGAGCGAAGCGGCCGCCGAGCGCCGACTCCAGCGTCGGGAACAGCGCCGCGTAGGTCGCCTCCGCCGGCGCCTCGACCTCGATGTAGTGCTCGTCGATCGGCGGCAGATCCTCGAGCGGCACGTCGACCGTGCGCGGCTTGTACGCGATCTCGTCGCTGGCTGTGTCCATCGGCGCCGGGGTCGTCGTCACATCGCCAGAAACACCGGTTCGGTCAGCAAGTCGCGCACCCGCGCCAGGAACCGGGCGCCGTCGGCGCCGTAGAGGATTCGGTGGTCGCAGGCGAGCGTCGCCGCCATCTTCTCGCCGGCGACGATATCGCCGTCGCGGACGACCGGAACCCGTTCGATCGAGCCGACGGCGAGGATCGCCGCCTGCGGCGGGTTGATGACCGCGGCGAAGCTGGTCACGCCGAACATGCCCAGGTTCGACACCGTGAAGGTCCCGCCGGACAGCTCCGGGGGCGTGATCGATCCGTCGCGAACGCGCGCCGCCAGCGCCCGCGCCTCGGTCGCGATCTGGCGCAGGCCCTTGCGATCGGCGTCGAAGACCGTCGGCACGACGAGCGCGTCCTGCGCGGCGACGGCGACGCCGATGTTGACCCGCGAGTACTCCTCGACCTTGCCGTCGCGGTAGGCGCCGTTGGCGCGCGGGAACTCGCGCAAGGCGATCGCGCACGCCTTGACGACCATGTCGTTGAACGAGGGGACGACGTCGTCCTCGCCCGCTGCCGCCTTGATCGCCGCGCGGGCGGCGACCGCGCGGGTCATGTCGATCTCGGTCGTCAGGTAGAAGTGCGGCGCCGTCGCCTTCGACTCCGCCATCCGCCGGGCGATGGTCTGCTGCAGCTTCGTCAGCTCGACGGTCTCGGCGCTGCCACGCGCCGTCTCCGCCTTCTCGGCCGCGCCGGGCGTCGGCCCGGGGGCCGCGGCCGCTCCCGCCGTCGCCTCCGCCCCCTCGACGTCCTTCTTGATGATCCGCCCACCGGGTCCGGAGCCGCTCAGCGCGCCCAGGTCGATGCCGCGGTCGGAGGCGATCCGGCGCGCGATCGGCGAGGCCTTGACCCGCTCGCCGCCGTCCCGCCGCGGCGCGCTCGGCGCCTCCGCCCGGCCCGCGGCGGCCGGCTCGCTCGGTGCCTCGGCGCCGCCGTCGGTCGCCGGCCGCGGCTGATCCGCGGCGGCCGGCTGCGGCCCGTCTCCGTCGGCCGGCTGGCGCTCGTCTTCGGCGCCGGACGCCGGCACCTCCGCGGCCGCGCCCGCACCCTCCGAGCCCGCGCCGATTCGCGCGATCACCTCGCCGATCGGCAGCGTCGCGCCCTCCTCGGCGACGATCTCGGTCAGCGTCCCGGCGGTGTCGGACTCGTAGACCATGTTCGCCTTGTCGGTCTCGATCTCGACCAGCTCGTCGCCGACCGCGACCTCGTCGCCGACCGCCTTGATCCAGGCGAGGACCGTTCCCTCCTCCATCGAGTCCGACAGCCGCGGCATCACGACGTCGGCCATCAGAGCGCACCCGCGGTCGTCTCGAGCACGGCGCTGACGATGTGCTCGGGGTGGGGCATCGCGCTCTGCTCGAGCCGCTTCGAGTACGGCATCGGCACATCGGCGCCGGTGACGCGCTGGATCGGCGCGTCGAGGTGGTCGAACGCCTGTTCCTGGATCAGCGCCGCCAGGTTGGCGCCGACGCCGCCGTGGGGCCAGCCCTCCTCGACGATCACCGCCCGGTTCGTCTTCCGCACCGACTCGAGGATCGTGTCGAGGTCGAGCGGCCGCAGCGTCCGCGGGTCGATCACCTCGGCCTCGATGCCGTGGTCGTTGGCGAGCGTCTGCGCCGCCCGCTCGGCCTCGTGCGCCATCTTCAGGATCCCGACGATCGTCACGTCGGCGCCCTCGCGCCGCACCGCCGCCTGTCCGAACGGCAGCGTCAGGTCGCCGTCGTCGGGAACCTCGCCGCGGGTCCCGTAGAGCGTCTCGTGCTCGATGAAGATCACCGGGTTGTCGTCGCGGATCGCGCTCTTCAGCAACGCCTTGCCGTCGGCCGCCGTCGACGGGCAGGCGACGAGGATGCCGGGGATCTGCAGGAACATCGCCTCGAACGAGTGCGAGTGGGTGGGGCCGAGCTGGTGGCCGCCGCCGCCCGGCATCCGCACCACCATCGGCACCCGGACCTGGCCGTTGAACATGTAGGGGATCGAGGCGGCGTGGTTGATGATCTGGTCGAAGGCGAGCAGCGCGAAGTTGACCGTCATCAGCTCGACGACCGGCCGCAGCCCCGCCATCGCCGCGCCGACCCCGGTGCCGACGATCGTGTTCTCGGAGATCGGCGTATCGCGGACCCGCGCCTCGCCGAACTCCTTCATCAGGCCCTCGGTCACCTTGAACGCGCCCTCGAAGACGCCGATGTCCTCGCCCATCAGGAAGACGCTCTCGTCGCGCTCCATCTCCTCGCGGAGGGCCGCGTTGAGCGCTTCGCGCATCCGCATCGTCGCCATCTAGGAGCCGTCCTCGGGCTCGCCGTCGCCGCGCTCCCGGTCCTCGCCGCGCGGATGGCCGGCCCGGCCCTGCTCGCGCGCGGCGGAGCCGTCCCCCTCCGCCTCGGCCCCCTGCGCCTCCTCGGCGGGCCGTCGCTCGCGCTCGTCCCCGCCGCCGTCGTGCGCGGCCTGTCCCGCGTAGGCGGCGCCGGCCTCGTGCAGGCCGCGGACGCGCTCGCGCTCGGCGGCCTCACGCTCGCGCTCGCCACGGAACGGGTCCGGCGTGCGCTCGTCGACCGCGTACCAGCCGCCCGAGTCCTCCGGCAGCACGTAGAGGTTGTCGTAGAGCGAGTCCAGCGGCGGCTCCGGGGAGGCGTCGGCGAACTCGGCCGCGGCGACGATCTGCTCCTCGACCGACGCCCGGACCTCGTCGAGGTAGCCGTCGGCGATCACGCCCTCGTCGACGAGCCGCGCGGCGAAGCTCTCGATCGGGTCCTTCTGCTGCCACTCCTCGACCTCCTCCTTCTCGCGGTAGACCTCGGGGTCGGCGGCGGAGTGGCCGCGGTAGCGGTAGGTGAAGGCCTCGACCAGGGTCGGCCTGCGGTCCTCGCGGGCGGTTCGCAGATGCTCGGCCACGCACTCGCGGATCGCGATCACGTCCATGCCGTCGACGCGCTCGCCGGGGACGCCGAGGCCCTCGGCCGCGTGCGAGAGGTCGGTGACGGCGGAGTGACGCTCGATCGAGGTGCCCATCCCGTAGAGGTTGTTCTCGACGAGGAAGACCACGGGCAGCCGCCACAGCGCCGCGAGGTTCATCGTCTCGCCGAAGTTGCCGGTGTTGGTGGCGCCGTCGCCGAACATGCAGACGGTGACGTCGTCGGTCCCCTTCATGTCCGAGGAGAGCGCCAGGCCGGCGGCGATCGGCAGGTTGCCGCCGACGATGCCGTAGCCGCCCATGAACCGGCGCTCGCCGTCGAAGATGTGCATCGAGCCGCCGCGGCCGCGCGCGGTGCCGTCCTCGCGGCCGAAGATCTCGGCCATCACGTTCTTGGGATCGGTCCCGCGGGCGATCGCGTGGCCGTGGGTGCGGTAGGTGCCGATCAGGTAGTCCTGCGGCCGCATCACCGACGTGGTGCCGACGATCGTCGCCTCCTCGCCGATCGCCAGGTGCAGGAAGCCGCCCGCCTTCGCCCGCTGGTACTGGCGCCCGGCCTCCTCCTCGAAGCGCCTGATCAGCGCCATCTCGCGCAGCAGCTCGCGGCAGGTGTCGGCGTCGGGGAGCGAGCGGCCACGCGTGCTCTCGAGCGTCCCGGCGGGAGTCTCAACGGTGCTCGGCTGTGGCTGATCGTCCAAGTTCAGGCACCATACCCAAGCCCGGAACTCGCCCCGGAACCGCCGTTCGCGGTTGCGAACGGGCGCCGCGCGCTCAGCTCCGCGTCCGCGCCCGGGCCGCGGCGACCGCCTGCTCGAGCCGGTCGTCGCCCCAGAACGGCTCGTCGCCGACGACCACGGTTGGAACCCCGCGGACGCCGCGCTCGGCGGCGGCGTCGGTCGCCGCGCGCAGGCGCCGCTTGACGCCGTCGCTCGCGGCCGCCCTGGCGATCGCGTTCGGGTGCAGCTCGCAGGCGGCGGCCGCGATCGCGACGTTGTCGGGATCGGTCAGGTCGCGGCCGCCGGCGAACTGCTGCCGGAACGCCGCGAGCGCGAACGAGACCGCGCGCCCGATCGACTTCGCGTAGGTCGCGACCCGCATCGCGTGCAGCATGTCGCCCGGCCACGGGTCGGGCCAGCGGATCGGCTGCAGGCCGTACTCGCCGGCACGGCGCTCGACCTCGGCGACGCCCGCGTCGCGCGCCTCGGTCCGGGCCCAGGAGCCGCGGCCGAAGCGGGCGAACAGCCCCCCGAGCAGGACCGGCTGCCACTCCGGCTGCTCGACCTCGGCGGCGGCGAACAGCCGGCTGATCCGCTCGGCGGCGAGGTAGGCATAGGGTGAGCCGAGGTCGAAGTAGAAGGTCGCGAGCCGCCGGGCGGCCTCGGCCCCCGCGCCGCCGCCGGCCACGACCTCGAGCCCGGTCCCGGCGTCGCCACCCGCG
>CAZCFA010000032.1:9131-21508 GCA_964497825.1 uncultured Conexibacter sp. | reverse complement strand
CCACCCGCGCCAACGGCCTCACGCCCGCCCGCGTCCTCGGTCGGCACGCCCTCGCCACCCGCGCCAACGGCCTCACGCCCGCCCTCGCCCGGCGCCCGCGTCCGGGATCGCTCTCGGTATGCGGACCCGATTCCCGGCGCGGGTGCTGGGCGGCGCCGTTCCATGGCCTGCCCGGCGGGCGGCGCTAGGCGTGCGTCGCCCAGCCGTCGACCGCGCGCGCGGCCTCGGGGATCGCCTCGGAGATCGTCGGGTGCGGGTGGATGATCCGGGCCAGCTCCTGGTAGCCGCCCTCGAGCTCCTTGATCGCAACCAGCTCGGAGATCATGTCGCAGGCGCGGTTGCCGACGATGTGGGCGCCGAGGATCTCCCCATAGGCGTCATCGACGACGAGCTTGACGAGGCCGTCGCGATCGTCGTAGACGGCGCCGCCGCCGACCCCGCCGAGCTTGAACTTGCCGGTCTTGATCGAGTGGCCGGCCTCCTTCGCGGCTGCCTCGGTGAGCCCGACGCTGGCGACCTGCGGGTGGCAGAAGGTGGCGCCCGCGATCGCCTCGAGGTCGATCGCGTGGACCGTCTGGCCGGCGATCTTCTCGGCGGCGACGATCCCCTCCTCTGAGGCCTTGTGGGCCAGCGCGGGACCGGGGGTGATGTCGCCGATCGCGTAGATCCCCTCGGCCGAGGTCTGCTGGCCGCCGTCGACCTCGATCCTGCCGCCGTCGCCGAGCTTGACCCCGGCCGCCTCGAGGTTCAGGGCCTCGACGTCGGGGCCGCGGCCGCCGGCGATCACCATGTAATCGACCTCGTGCTCGGAGCCGCCGGCGCTGAGCTTGACCGACTTGGCGCCGGCCTCGACGTTCTCGACCTTGGCGCCGGTCAGGACCTCGATCCCCTGCTTCTTGAACGTGCGCTCGACGATCCGGACGACGTCCTTGTCCTCGGCCGGCAGGATCTGGTCGAGCATCTCGATCAGCTTCACCTCGGCGCCGAAACGGATGTAGGCGGAGGCGATCTCCGAGCCCGACGCGCCGGCGCCGACGACGGCGATGCTCCCCGGCAGCTCCGGCAGCGACCAGGCTCCCCAGGTGTCGAGGATCCGGTCGCCGAACTCGGTGCCGGGGATCGGCAGCGCCACCGAGCCGGTGGCGAGGATCACGTTCTTGGTCTCGTGGACGGTGTCGCCGACCTTGACGTCGCCATCCTCGGTCAGCGCGCCCTCGCCCTCGATCAGCTCGATCTTGTTCTTCTTGAACAGGCCGGCGACGCCACCGGTGAGCGTCTTGCGAACCGCCTCGCGGCGCTCGTGCAGCTTCGGGAAGTCGATTGCGACGTCCTTGGCGATCACGCCCTGCTCGGCGCCGTTGCGCGCCTCCTCGAGCAACTCGGCCGCGCGCAGCAGGGTCTTCGCGGGGATGCAGGCGTAGTTGAGGCAGCGACCGCCGACGACGTCGTCGCGCTCGACGACCGCCGTCTTCAATCCGAGCTGGGCGGCGCGGATCGCCGCCACGTAGCCGCCGGGACCGGACCCGACCACGATCACGTCATAGGAATCAGCCATGGCTGCGACTCTATCTACCCGACCGAGTCGAGCTCAGCGCGAATCGCGCCCGCCCGGCGTCGGCATCTGGATCCGGGCCAGCGCCTTGACCGTGAACCAGAACAGGGCGGCGGCGGCGGCGAGGATCAGCAGCGCCGAGACCGCCTTGAACGCCGTCGTCGCCGCGATCAGCGTCAGGAAGGCGCCGATCATGATGATCGCCATGATCGCCTGGAAGCCGAGCACCGCCCAGTAGCGGGCGCCCCACATCCCCCAGGCCATGATCAGGAACAGGATCGCCGGCGGGAACACCTGGAAGGCGTTGGGCCGCTCGTCGAGCGTGCTGCCCTCGACGTCGACCTTCGCGCCGGCCGCGTAGGCGATCAGGATGCTGAGCGCGATCGCCAGCGCGATCAGCGCCCCGATCGTGACGACGGCCGGCCGCTCGCCCGCCGCCAGCGGCTCGAGCTCGGCCCGGACGCGCTCGTCGCGCACCTGCGAGCGGCTGACCCCGCGCCGCTCGGCCTCGGCGGCGACGTCCTCGATCGTCGCGCCGGGCTCGCCCGCGGCGGCGCCCTGCTCGGCCGTGGCGGCGCCCTGAATGGCCGCGGCGCCCTGCTCGCCCGCAGCGGCGCCCCGCTCGGCCGCGGCGTCGCCGTGCTGCCCGGCGCCGGGCCCGGGCCCGGCCGGCGGCGGATCGGACCCGGCCGGGCCCCGCGACTTGCGCTTGCGGCGCCCGGCGCGCCGGCGCCCGCCGCCGCTCATCGGCCCACCGCCGGCAGCGCCGCGCTGAGCTCGCGCGCGGCCGCCTCGGGATCGGCGGCGTCGCGGATCGCGCGGACGACGACGACCCGGCGGGCGCCGGCGGCGACGACCGCGCCGACGTTGGCGGCGTCGATGCCGCCGATCGCGAACCAGGGGAGCGCCCCCGCGCGCGCGGCGGCGTCGCGGACGTAGTCGAGCCCGGCGGCGGGCCGTCCCGGCTTGGTCGGGGTCCGCCGCACCGGACCGACGCTGACGTAGTCGGGGCGGGCCGCTCCCGCCGCGGCGAGCGCCGCCGCGAGCTGCTCGGGAGCATGGCTCGAGAGGCCGACGATCGCGTCCGGGCCGGCGGCCTCGCGCGCGACCGCGACCGCGGCGTCGTCCTGGCCGACGTGGACGCCGTCGGCGCCGCAGGCGGCGACGAGGTCGGGCCGGTCGTTGATCAGAAACAGGGCGTCGTGGCGGTCGGCGGCGGCGCGGAAGACCGCCGCGGCGGCGAGCAGCGCATCGTCGCCGGCCTGCTTGTCGCGGAGCTGGATCAGCTCGGCGCCACCGCGCAGCGCCGCCTCGAGCAGCCGCTCGAGCGCGCCGCGGTCGGCGCCGGCCTCGCAGACGAAGTAGAGGCGGGAGCGGGCGAGCCTGTCGAGCCTGGACTGCACGGGGCGCGAAGCGTAGGCGACCGCCGCGGGCGCCGCCGGGGTTTGGCCGACCCGGCCGCGGCGCTACGATCAGTTGGTCAACGGGAGCCGAACGCGAACGGCTGAGAGGGTGGCTGGCGCCGCCGACCGTCCGAACCTGATCCGGACAATGCCGGCGCAGGGATGGTCGCGGCAGCCGCCCCGCCCACAGCGAGCCAGGAGGCGATGCGAATGTCGAGCGATCGAGCGGCAGCGAGCCCCGACCTCGACCTGATCGTGCTCGGCGCCGGTGCGATCGGCCTCGCCTGCGCCTGGCGCGCGGCCCGGGCCGGCCTCCGCACCGAGGTCGTCGACGCGGGCGCCGCCGAGCGCGCGAGCGAGGTCTCGGCGGGGATGATCGCGCCGGTCGGCGAGGCGCTCTGGGGCGAGCAGGCGCTGCTCGCCGCGGCGCTCGACTCGGCCGCGCGCTGGCCCGGCTTCGCCGCCGAGCTCGAGGCCGACGCCGGGGTCGAGGTCCCCTACCGGCGCTGCGGCTCGCTCCACGTCGGCCTCGATCGCGATGAGGCCGCCGCGCTGCGCCGCATCCACGATCTCCACGCCGAGCTCGGGCTCGAGGCGAGCTGGCTGCGCGGCAGCGAGTGCCGCCGGCTCGAGCCGGGCCTGACGACGGCGGCCGGCGGCGGCTACCACGCGCCCGGCGAGGCCGAGATCGACCCGCGGGCGCTGCTCGTGGCGCTGCGGGCCGCGGCCGAGGCGCGCGGGATCGCGCTCGGCGCCGGCCGCGCGGTCGAGCTGCTGACCGCCGATGGCGCCGTCGCCGGCGTCCGCCTCGACGACGGCACCGAGCGGCGGGCGCCGCGGGTGCTCGCCGCGACCGGGGCCCGGCTCGGCAGCGACGAGCTGCTGCCGCCGCGGGTGCGGCCGCCGGTGCGCCCGCTGAAGGGCGAGATCGTGCGGCTGCGCTGCCGGCCCGAGGAGCCTCCGTGCGAGCGGATCGTCGGCAGCGAACGCGTCTACATCGTGCCGCGGGCGAGCGGCGAGGTGGTCGTCGGAGCGACGGTCGAGGACCGCGGCTTCGACCTGCGAGTGACCGCCGGCGGCATCCATGAGCTGCTGCGCGAGGCCTACCGGACGCTGCCCGAGATCGCCGAGCTCGAGCTGCTCGAGTGCGGGGCCGGGCTGCGGCCGGCGACGCCCGACAACGCGCCGCTGATCGGAGCGACGGCGATCGACGGCCTGCTGATCGCCGGCGGCCACCACCGGCACGGGATCATGCTGGCGCCGCTGACCGCCGACGCGATCGCCGCCGAGCTCGGCGGCGGCGAGGTGCCGGCGCCGGCCGCGGCGCTGCGCCCCGAGCGGCTCGAGGGGGCGCGCGCATGAGGGTCGAGATCAACGGTGAGGAGCACGAGCTCGCCGACGGCGCCCGCGTCCGCGACGCGGCGGCGGCGGTCGGCGTCGAGCCCGGCCGCGGGGTCGCGGTCGCGCTCGACGGCGAGGTCGTACCCCGCGGCGAGATCGACGCCGTCGTGCTGCGCGAGGGCCAGCGGATCGAGGTCGTCGCGGCGATCGGCGGCGGCGCGCCCGGGCCGGGGCCGGACGGCGGCGGCGGCGGCTCGGCGCCCGACCACGACGGCGCCGGGCCCGCGACGGAGGCGTTCGAGCTCGGCGGGCGCCACTGGGGCTCGCGGCTGATCGTCGGCACCGGCGGCTTCCGCTCGCACGAGGACCTCGAGCGGGCGCTGCGCGCCTCCGGCACCGAGATCGTCACCGTCGCGCTGCGGCGCGTCGACCCGCTCGCCAAGGACTCGATCCTCGACGTGATCGATCGCCTCGGCCTGTTCCTGCTGCCGAACACGGCCGGCTGCTACACGGCGCGCGACGCGGTCCGCACCGCCGAGCTCGCCCGCGAGGCGTTCGACACCGACTGGGTCAAGCTCGAGGTGATCGGCGACGACCGGACCCTGCTGCCCGACGCGGTCGAGCTGATCGACGCCGCCGAGCAGCTCGTCGACGGCGGCTTCACCGTGCTCCCCTACTGCAGCGACGATCCGGTGCTGGCGCGGCGGCTGGAGGAGATCGGCTGCGCGGCGGTGATGCCGCTCGGCGCCCCGATCGGCTCCGGCGCCGGCATCCGCAACCCCTACAACATCCGGATCATCGTCGAGCACGCGTCGGTGCCGGTGATCCTCGACGCCGGCATCGGCACCGCCTCGGACGCCGCCCGGGCGATCGAGCTCGGCTGCTCCGGGGTGCTTTTGGCGAGCGCCGTCTCCGGCGCCGCCGACCCCGAGCGGATGGCGCGGGCGATGCGGGCCGCGGTCGCGGCGGGCTGGGACGCGCGCGCCGCCGGCCGCATCCCCGAGCGGATCTACGCCCGGGCCTCGACCCCGGAGGAGGGCGTGCCCGAGCTCGGCTGAGGATATGGTCGCTCGCGATGAGCAACCAGCCGATCCTCTGGCTCGCCCGCCACGGCGAGACCGAGTGGAGCCGCGATCTGCGGCACACCGGGCGCACCGACATCGAGCTGACGGCGACCGGCGAGCAGCAGGCGCGGGCGCTGCGCGGGCCGCTGGGCGAGGTCGAGTTCGCACGCGTCCTGAGCAGCCCGCTGCAGCGGGCGCGGCGGACCTGCGAGCTGGCCGGTCTCGGCGCCCGGGCGGAGCTGCGCGACGAGCTGCTCGAGTGGGACTACGGCGATTACGAGGGGATCACCAGCGCCGAGATCCGCGAGCGCGATCCCGGCTGGCTGCTGTGGCGCGACGGCTGCCCCGGCGGCGAGTCGCCGGCCGCGGTCGGCGCCCGCGTCGACGCCCTGATCGCCGAGCTGCTCGAGCACGACGGCGACGTCGCCGTCTTCGCCCACGGCCACCTGCTGCGCGTGCTCGCCGCCCGCTGGGTCGGCCTCGAGCCCGCCGGCGGCCGGCTGCTCGCGCTCGCGACCGCGACGCTGAGCCGGCTCGGCTGGGAGCACGACCAGCGCGTCGTCGAACGCTGGAACTCGCCCGCCTGAGCGCCGCCGCATCAGCGGCCGCGCAATGGGTAACGGGGGGGAATGACCATGAGCGAGGAGATCGAGGCGATCGAGCGCGAGCTCGCCGCCGGTAGCGGCGACGCCTACGAGCGCCACCTCCGTGACGACGCGGTCGTGATCGTGCCCGGGGCGGCGCTCGACAAGGAGGCCTGCGTGGCGGCGATGAACGACAGCCCCGGCTGGCTCGGGTTCGAGCTCGAGGACCTGAAGCTGCTCGAGCTCGGCGAGCGCTCGGCCGTGCTCACCTACCGGTTCAGCGGCCGCCGCGAGGACGAGTCGTACGCGGCGCTGCTGAGCAGCGTCTACGTGCGCGAGCGCGACGGCTGGAAGCTGGTTCTGCACCAGCAGACGCCGCTGGGTTGAGCCCGGGGAGCGGGGCGCAGGCGAAGCGGTCGGAGAGGCGGCGCGCTTGGCGCGCTTGGCGCGATCGTGCCGGACCGCCGGCCGTCCGCCCCCCGCCCCCCGCGCGGGCGCACAGCGCCGAGCCCCCGCGCACCTGCCCCCGCGGGCGAGCAGAGCCGAGCCCCCGCGCACCCGCCCCCGCGCGCGCGGCGCTCAGAGCCCGAGGCCGCGCACCCCGTGCTCGTCCCAGCCGAGGTGGTGGGCGAGCTCGTGGCGGACCGTGCGCTGGACCTGAGCCCGCAGCAGCGCCCGGTCGTGGCCGAAGTCGCGGGTCAGCGTGTCCTCGTAGATGACGATGTGGTCGGGATAGACGTCGCGGGCGACCGTGGCGCCGACGTAGAGGCCGTAGGCATGATGGGCGTGGCCCTGGTTGGAGACCGTCACCGGGGTGCTGTCGAGCAGCGCCTGGAACTCGGCCGGCAGCTCGTCGAGCGCATCGATCACGAGCTCGTCGAACTCGCTCGGCTCGCGGTCGGGCGGCGGCAGCATCGCCAGCATGTCGCTGCGATCGACGATCCGCCGGAACTCGGCCTCCGGCATCTCCTCGCCGATCATCAGCACCGTCACCCAGGCCATCACGACGATGATCGCCGCCGCCGCCGCGACGATGATCAGCGTCCCGCCGATCCCCTCGGTCGAGGGCGGGTCGAGCAGCAGCCAGGCGCAGCCGGCGATGAACGCGGTCACCGCCGCCGCCTTCAGTGGCCCACCGAACGCCTCACGCATGGGGCGGAGGGTAGAGAGGGCGGGCGCCCGCACCCGGGTGTCGCTCGAGCACGCCCCACGCGGGAGGCGACGCCATTCGCTCGCGGCGTCTCGCGGAAGCGGACGGCCGCTCACAGGCGTCCTCGGGGAGCGGAACCACGGCCCGCGCTCGCCGCCCCGCCGCCACACGCCCGGTCGCGAGGCCGCGGTCGCGGCTCACTGCTCCGGGACGGTCCACGGGAAGCGGGCCGCGCCCGGTGGACCCGCTCACACGTGCCCCGCGCCGCCGCCGCGCCGCGATCGCTGTCGCGAGCCACGTCCCTTCTAAGCTGGCCCTGCCCCCGTGGCGTAACTGGTTAACGCGCACGCCTTTTAAGCGTTGAGATTGTGGGTTCGAGTCCCACCGGGGGCACTGCGCCGCGCCGGTCGCGCGGGTCGAGCCCCGGATGCGTCCGCCGAATCCCGCCCCGTCGGGCTCAGACCTCGACGACGCGGCCGCCGACCTCGGCCTGGCCGTCGCCGGCGGGGCGCGCGTGCAGCACCGACCCCCGTCCTTGACGGACCTCGATCTCGCGGCCGAGCTCGGCGGCCAGCGGCAGCGCCGCGGATCCGGTCGCCTCGTCCTCCTCCACGCCGGCCTCAGGGACGAAGCAGCGGGCGCGGACGAGGCCGGCGTCCTCGTCGATCCAGGCCCAGACGTAGTGGAGGCCGTCGCGGCTGACCGGGACCGCGTCCACCTCCTCGGGCGAGCCGAGCTGCCGCAGCTCCCAGGGCGGGCACCACTCGGGTCGGGCGCGAACCCAGGTGACGTCACCCTCGCGCACCACCGCGATCTCACCGGCGGGCGGGCGCAGGACGTCGGGGGCGAGGCGCTCCTGCGCGAGCACCCAGGCGGTGCCGACGGACGGATGCCCGGCGAACGGCAGCTCGACCTCCGGCGTGAAGATGCGGAAGACGCCGCGCTCGGCGTCGTCGATGAAGACGGTCTCGGAGTAGCCAAGCCGGGCGGCGAGCGCCTGGCGGTCGTCGGCGGCGACGCTCGGCCCGTCGCGGACGACGCCGAGCTCGTTGCCGAACCGGCCCTCGGCGTCACAGAAGACGCGCGGGACACGGACCTCGATCTCGGCCGGCTTCGCCATCGCCCCGATCATCGCGTACGCGACCCAGCGTTTGGTCGCCTGCGCCGGGATACCGGCCGCAAAGCACCGTCGTGGACCGAACGCTGCGACAGCGCGCGCGGCCCACCGAGGGCCGTTTGAGCCGGAATACCGGCCCTCGGCCACCGCGGTGGACGCCGCGGCGTCGCGCGGATCTAGTGGCGGAAGTGGCGGCGTCCGGTGAAGACCATCGTCACCCCGGCCGCCTCGCAGGCCGCGATGACCTCGGCGTCGCGCTTCGATCCCCCCGGCTGGACGACGATCGTTGCCCCCGCCTCGATCGCCGCCTCGGGGCCGTCGGCGAACGGGAAGAAGGCGTCGCTTGCGACGACCGAGCCCCGCAGCCGCGCCGGGGCGTCATCGCCGAACGCTGCGGCGCACTTGTCGATCGCCAGCCGGACCGAGTCGACGCGGCTCATCTGGCCCGCTCCGATCCCCACCGTCGCACGGTCGTTGACGATCACGATCGCGTTCGAGCGCACGTGCTTGCAGACCTTCCAGGCGAAGATCACGTCGGCCCACCGCGCCTCGGTCGGCTCGGCGCCCGCCTCGACGGTCATGCCGCCGTGGTCGTGGGCGACCGCGTCGATCTCCTGGATCAGCAGCCCGCCGCGCACCCGCTTCGCCTCGATCGCCCCGGACTCGCCGCGTCGCTCGCCGTCCTCGAGGATCCGGATCGCCTGTTTCTGCTGGAGGATCTCGAGCGCCCGTCCCTCGAAGCCGGGCGCGATCAGCACCTCGACGAAGTTCTCGTGCAGGCGCTCGGCCAGCGCCTCGTCGACCGGGCCGCTGAGCGCGATCACGCCGCCGTAGGCGGACACCGGGTCGCAGGCCAGCGCCTTCTCGTAGGCCGCGCCGGCCGTCTCCGCCTCGGCCACCCCGCACGGGTTGTTGTGCTTGACGATCACGCAGGCCGGCGCGTCGAGGTCGCCGAGCAGGTTGCGGGCCGAGTCGAGGTCGAGGACGTTGTTGAACGAGAGCGCCTTGCCGTGCAGCTTCGAGACCCGGCTGAGGATGTGGGTGCGGCCGCCGGCCTGCGTGTACAGCGCCGCCCGCTGGTGCGGGTTCTCGCCGTAGGCGAGGTCGAGGAACTTCTCCATCGAGAGCGTCAGGTGGGTCGGGAAGTCCTCGTAGCGGGCGCTGAACCAGCGTGAGATCGCGGCGTCGTAACGGGCCGTGTAGGCGAACGCCTCGTTGGCGAGCCAGTGCCGGGTGCCGGCCGAGATCTCGCCATCGCCCTCCTCGAGCTCGGCGAGGATCGCGTCGTAGCTTTCCGGCCGCACCACCACCGCCACGTAGCGGTGGTTCTTGGCGGCGGCGCGGATCATCGTCGGGCCGCCGATGTCGATGTTCTCGATCACGGCGGCGTCGCTGGCGTCGAGGCGGGCGGCGGTGCGCTCGAACGGGTAGAGGTTGGCGCAGACGAGGTCGATCGTCTCGATCCCCTCGCGCTCGATCGTCGCCGCGTGCTCGGGGTCGTCGCGAACCGCGAGCAGGCCCGCGTGCAGCCGCGGGTGCAGGGTCTTGACGCGGCCGCCGAGGATCTCCGCTGCCCCGGTCAGGTCCTCGACGCTGCGCACCTCGATCCCCGCCGCGCTCAGCGCCGCCGCGGTGCCGCCGGTCGAGACGATCTCGACGCCGAGCCGCTGCAGCCCGACCGCGAAGTCGACGAGGCCGCTCTTGTCCGAGGCCGAGAGCAACGCCCGCCGCACCTTCAGCGGCCCGGGCTCGCCCTCGAGCGCCGCCAGCGCCTCGACCGATCCGTCGCCGCTCACCCGGCTTCGATCCTGACCAGGCGCGGGTTGGCGGCGTCGATCGAGACCCGGCCGGCGGCGATCAGCTCGAGCGCGCGCGGCAGCAGCCGGTGCTCGACCGCGTGGATCTGTTCGACCACCGCCTCGATCGGCCGAGTGTATGTGAGCTCGACGGGCTCCTGCAGGAGGATCGGACCGGTGTCGATTCCCTCATCGACGAAGTGGACGGTGACGCCGCTGACCCGGACCCCGTGCGCGAGCGCCTGCCCGATCGGATCGAGCCCGGGGAACGACGGCAGCAGCGCCGGGTGGACGTTGATGATCCGGTTCGGGAAGCGGCGGATGAACGAGCCCGAGAGCAGCTGCATGTAGCCGGCGAGGACGACCAGCTCGGTCCCGAGCCGCTCGAGCCAGTCGCCGACCGCGGCGTCGCGCGCCTCGCGGTCGCGGTAGCGGTCGCGCGGGAAGACGGCGGTCTCGACCCCCGCGCCCGCGGCCCGCTCGAGCGCCCGCGCCCCCGGCTTGTCGGTGCCGACGGCGACTACCTCGACCGTCCCCGCCGCGTGTGGGCCGTCGAGGATCGCCTGCAGGTTGGAGCCGTTGCCGGAGGCGAGAACGGCGACCCGCAGCGCCCCCGCGCCGGCGCTCACCGGCCGCCGCTGGGTACGGTCGCGAGCTGCTCGAGCGCGAACTTGCCGTTGCCGCCGCCGCCGAGCGGGTAGCGGCCGGTGAAGCAGGCGTCGCAGTGGTCCTCGGCGGGGGTGCCGACCGCCTCGTAGACGCCGTCGAGCGAGAGGTAGGCGAGCGAGTCGGCGCCGACGTGCTCGCAGATCTCGTCGATCGTGCGCTCGTGCGCGACCATCTCCTCGCGGGTCGACATGTCGACGCCGTAGTGGCAGGGGAAGCGGATCGGCGGCGCCGAGATCCGCAGGTGGACCTCCTCGGCGCCGGCGCCGCGCAGCATGCCGACGATCTGCCGGGTCGTGTTGCCGCGGACGATCGAGTCGTCGACGACGACCAGCCGCCGGTCCTCGATGATCTCCGGCAGCGGGTTGAACTTCATCTTCAGCCCGTGCTTGCGCAGCTCCTGGCCGGGCTGGATGAAGGTCCGGGCGACGTAGCGGTTCTTGATCAGGCCGTCGTCCTTGGGGATTCCCGAGGCGCGCGAGAAGCCGGCCGCGGCGGGGTTGCCGGAGTCGGGCACCGAGATCACGAGGTCGGCGTCGACCGGCGCCTCGCGCCAGAGGATCTCGCCCATCCGGCCGCGCACCTGCTGCAGCACCCGGCCCTCGAGCCGCGTGTCGGGGCGCGAGAAGTAGATGTGCTCGAAGACGCAGTGCGCGGTCCGCGTCGAGCGCACCGCCTGCCGCACCTCGAGCCCGCGGGCGCTGAGCGAGATCAGCTCGCCCGGCTGGACCTCGCGCACGAGCTTGGCGCCGACGATGTCGAACGCGCAGCTCTCGGAGGCGACGAGGAAGTCGTCGCCGAGCCGGCCCAGGGCCAGCGGCCGGACGCCGTGGGCGTCGCGGAAGGCGACGATCCCCTCGGTCGTCATCACCACCGTCGAGTAGGCGCCCTCGAGCTTCGCCATCGTCGCCTCGACCGCGTCCTCGATCCGCCGCTCGGGCGAGGAGGCGATCAGCGCCGCGATGATCTCCGAGTCCGAGGTGCCGCGGAAGGAGATGCCGCGTTCGCGCAGCTCGGCGAACAGCTCGACCGCGTTGGTCAGGTTGCCGTTGTGGGCGAGCGCGACCTCGCGGCCATCGTCCCGCCAGACCGGCTGGGTGTTCTCCCAGGCGCCCCCGCCGGTCGTCGAGTAGCGAACGTGACCGATCGCCATGTCGCCGGCGAGCCCCTGCAGCTTCTCCTCGTCGAAGACCTGGGAGACGAGGCCGAGGTCGCGCAGGGTGATGATCGTCCCGCCCTGGCTGGTCGCGATCCCGGCCGACTCCTGGCCGCGATGCTGGAGCGCGTAGAGGCCGAAGTAGGCGAGTCGGGCGACGTCGTGCCCGGGCGCGTATACGGCGAAGACGCCGCACTCATCACGCGGTCCGTCGCGGTCTTCGAGTGGCCGCTCGGTCAAGGAAGCAAGGGGCCTTCCGGATCGGAGGGATCGGGGACGGCAGGCCGAGCCTTGGCCTGCAATCGAAGGCTAGCAAGCCGCCCGACGGCGTCCCCGCGGCCCGCGCGGGGCGCGACGCCGACGCCGATGCGGCAGCCGCCACGTGGTGGCGACCGAGCCGCCGCAGCCGCGCCTCGGCCGGGCCGGGAGCGCCACGAGACCCGGCCGTGAATCGGCTCGTGGGGAGCATCCAGTCAGAGAGCACCCACCGCCCCGCGCGGGACCTGGCCCGCGAAGGCGCCGGCGGTGACCACATCTGCGGGCCACGT
>CAZCFA010000032.1:474-9031 GCA_964497825.1 uncultured Conexibacter sp. | reverse complement strand
GACCTGGCCCGCGAAGGCGCTCGCGGTGACCGCATTCACGGGCCAGGTGCGGGGCGGCGGGACCGATGGCCGTTTGCGAGACATGCAGGATGACGCGCCGCCGCCCCGCGAACGGGTCGCGTCGGCGGGCCGTCGGTCGTCAGGTGGCGTCGATCCGGGTGCCGAGCGAGCGCCAGGCGTCGGCGGCCTCGCCGAGCGGGATCGTGAGCGCGGCCGCGCCACAGGTGATCGCGATCGAATCGCCCCCCGCCGCGCCGAGCGCGATCGCGATCCCGGCGCCGGTCAGCGCCTCGATCCGCTCGTCATCGCCGGCGACGACGAAGCCGCCCGGGCCCTCGCCGAACAACCACTCCTCGGGCTCGCCGCCGCGCTCGGAGCGCAGCCGGCTGAGATCGACGCGCAGGCCGACCCCGCCGCTGATCGCGCACTCGGCCAGCGCGCAGGCGAGGCCGCCGTCGCTGACGTCGTGGGCGACGCGGAGCTGCCCCGCCCGCACCGCGGCGCGGACGCTCTCGATCGACGCCCGCACCGACTCGATCTCGAACCCGCCGAGCCCGGGGCCGAGCGCGCCGCGCCGCTTCGCCAGCTCGGAGCCGCGGAGGTCGGGCCGGAACGGTCCGACCAGCGCGATCGCGTCGCCCGCGACCAGCGCCACCCCGGCGCTGGCCGCCGGATCGGGCAGCTCGCCGACCATGCCGACGACCGGGGTCGGGTAGATCGGTCCCGAATCGGTCTCGTTGTAGAGCGAGACGTTGCCGCCGACGACCGGCACCGCGAGCGCCGCGCAGGCATCGGCGAGGCCCGCGACCGAGCGCTCGAGCTGCCAGGCGACCGCCGGCTTCTCGGGGTTGCCGAAGTTGAGGCAGTTGGTCAGCCCGAGCGGCTCGGCGCCGGCGCAGGCGAGGTTCTGGGCGCACTCGAGCACCGCCTCGACCGTCCCCGCATAGGGGTCGCAGGCGACGCGGCGGCCGTTGCCGTCGATCGCGACCGCGATCCCGACGCCGGCCTCGGCGATCTCCAGCACCGCCGCGTCGGCCTGCTCGGGGCGCCGCGCCGTCCGCGACCCGACGATCGCGTCGTACTGCTCGAAGATCCAGCGCTTCGAGGCGACCGTCGGCGCCGCGAGCAGGGCGAGCAGCGTCGCGCCCGGATCGTCGCCGCCGCCTGCGGCGCCCGCGGGCGGGGCCGCGCCGTCGCCGTAGATCCAGCCCTCGGGCTCGACCGGCTCGAGGTCATAGAGGGGGCAGTCGTCGACGAGCAGCTCGACCGGGATCTCGCCGACCTGATCGTCGCCGTCGAAGACCCGGATCAGCCGCTCCGCCGTCACCTCGCCGATCGCGGCGCCGCCGGTCTCCCACTTCGAGCAGACCGCGAGCACCGCCTCGACCTTGCCGGGCTCGACGACGGCGAGCATCCGCTCCTGCGACTCGGAGACCATCACCTCGAACGGCTCGAGGTCGGGGTTGCGCAGCGGCACCCGGGCGACGTCGATGTCGATCCCGACGCCGCCGGCCGAGGCCATCTCGCCGGCCGAGGAGGTGAGCCCGGCGGCGCCGAGGTCCTGGAGCGAGACCAGCAGGTCGCGATCGAGCAGCTCGAGGCAGCACTCCATCACCTTCTTCTCCTCGAACGGGTCGCCGATCTGCACCGTCGGCCGCTTCTCCTCGCCGTCGCTGAGCTCGGCCGAGGCGAGCACCGAGGCGCCGCCGATCCCGTCGCGACCGGTTGTCGCGCCCATCAGCACGACGACGTTGCCGACCCCGGCCGCCGCGGCCCGCACCATCGAATCGGTGCGGGCGAGGCCGACGCACATCGCGTTGATCAGGCAGTTCTGCTCGTAGGGCGGCTCGAAGGCGACCTCGCCGCCGACCGTCGGCACCCCGATCGAGTTGCCGTAGTGGCCGATCCCGGCGACGGCGTGCTCGAGCAGGTAGCGGGAGCGGGCTGAGTCGAGCTCGCCGAAGCGCAGCGAGTCGAGCACCGCGATCGGCCGCGCGCCGAGCGCGAAGACGTCGCGGAGGATGCCGCCGACGCCGGTCGCGGCGCCCTGGAACGGCTCGACCGCGCTCGGGTGGTTGTGGGACTCGACCTTGAAGGCGACCGACCAGCCGCGGCCGATCGCGACGGCGCCGGCGTTCTCGCCCGGCCCCATCACCACCCGCGGACCCTCGGTCGGCAGCCGGCGCAGGAGCTTGCGCGAGTGCTTGTAGGCGCAGTGCTCGGACCACAGCAGCGAGAACATCGCCAGCTCGACGTCGTTGGGATCGCGCCCGAGTCCGGCGACGATCAGCTCGTATTCGTGGTCGGTGAGGCCGAGCTCGCGGTGCTTCGGCTGGGCGTCTGCGCTCACCGCGACCATTCAACTAGGCGACCGCGCGGAACGCGCGCCGCGCCGCGCCGCCGGCGCGGCGCGGCCTCACGGGTCGCGCCCGGAGAGAGCCTCGGGCCGCCCGGGGCGGTCAGCGCTCAACGAAGCGTCCGTTCAGCTTCGGTTCGTACCGGACTCAGTAGTCCTTGCACTTCACCCCGAAGATGTTGATCCGGTAGCGGCGGTTCTTGAGCGCCTGGACGGAGATCTTGAACTTGCAGAGGTCCTTGCGCCCCTTGCCGTAGAGCCCCTTGCAGTCAACCCGGTACGGCGTCCTCGACTGGCACTTCTTGACCCGCACGCCACGGCAGTTGTGCGAGCGGCAGTAGCTGTGCATGTACTTCTTCGCCGCGCGCTTCGCGAAGGCGATGCCCATCGGGGTCGGCGGGCCGGCCGATGCGACGTTCGGCATCAGGATCGCGCCGCTGACCAGCAGCGCGACGATGACCGTGATCATCCTCTTCACTAGGTCCCCTCCTTGCTGTTCGCCCGGCCCGGCCCGCAACGCTCGCAGGGCTGCACCTCCTGGCGAATTTGACCGGCACAAGATATTCCTCGCGACCACGGCTGACAACCGCGATGCGCCGCGAGCGGGCCGCGGCCGCCGATCAGGCGGGCTGGCGGGCGCCGCGCTCGTAGCCGAGCAGGTCGAGCATCTCCGCCGCCGGCTCCTCGAAGGCGGCGACCTGCTCGGGGCTGAGCCGCCGCCGCCAGCCGCCGACGGCGCCGAGCTCGGCCTCGATCTCCGCCCGCTCCGCCGGCACCAGCATCGCCGGGTCGAAATCGAGCTCGAGCAGCTCGCAGAGCCCGCGCAGCGTCCCCTCGGGATCGGCGATCAGCTGCTCGTAGCGGATCTCGACGTAGTGGTCCATCAGGTGCTCCTGCTGGCGGGCGGAGCGGATCTTGCGCTCCCAGCGCTGGCCGGTGGCGAGCGCCGCGCCGACGTCGATCGCGCCGGGCTTGGCCGCGAGCGTGTCGCGGCCGTCGCGGATCACGTGGATGAAGCGGGCCTCGAACAGCGCCCGCTGCAGCCGCCGCTCGCGCTTCAGGTAGGAGGGCGTCTCATCGCCCCAGCGCGGCTTGCCCGCCGCCGCCGCCGCCGCCTCGTAGAAGGCGCGCAGCACCGCCGCCGCCTTGAGCTCGTCGAGCGCCTCGAGCCGCGCGCGCATCTGCGCCTCGCTGACGCCGTGGGCCTCGAGCGGGCCGGCGGCGGCCATCACCTTGAGCGTCCGCTCGACGGTCATCGGCTCGGAGCGGATCATCTCGGCGAGCTGTGGGGCGAACCCGGTCTCGCTCAGCATCGCCAGCTCCGGGTGGGCGCCGAGCATCGCCCGCAGCAGCGTCGTCCCCGAGCGCGAGGCGCCGATCAGAAACGGCGCCGGATCGCGGCGCTCGGCCTGCTCGCGCAGGCCGGTGGCGGTCGCGGCGAGCGTCGCCGCGCGCCGCAGCGGCCGCGGCATCCGGATCCCGCGCCGGGGCTCGTGCACCTCGCCCTCCCCGGTCCCCTCGAGCTCGTAGCCGAGCTCGCCGAGCAGGTCGCCGGCGAGCGCCTCGTAAGCGGCGCGGTCGGCGCGGGACATCCGCTCGCGCCAGGTCCCGATCAGCTCCGGGTTCGGCGGCTCGAACGTCTTCGCGTGGCTGGCGAGCCGCTTCTCGGCCGCCTGCGGGGCGCCGTGGGCGCGGGGGAGCGCCCGCGCCTTCTCCTGCAGCCGCTGCTCGGCGGTCTCGTGGTAGCCGAGCATCGCCGGGTCGAAGTCGAGCTCGATGAACTCGCAGATCCGCCGCAGCTCGCGCTCGGTGTCGAGGACGAGGTCCTCGAACTTGACCTCGATGTAGAAGCCGAGGTAGGGCTGCTGGGCGCGGCCGCGCAGCACCCGGCTGCGCCACCTCTCGGCCGCGGCCTCGATCGACTGCGGGCCCCAGTCCTGCTTCAGCACCGACAGCGCGACGTCGCGGCCGTCGCGGATCAGGTGCACGAAGCGCGCCTCCGGCAGGTAGGCCTGGATCTCGCGCATCGACTTCACGTAACCCGGCGTCTTGTCGCCCCAGCGCGCCCCGGGCTTGCCGAGCTTGGCCGCATAGAGCCGGAAGAAGGCGCGGACCGCGTCGGGGCCGGTCAGCGGGTCGAGCCGCGCCCAGGCGGCGTCGAGCTCGGCCGGCTCGAGCCCGAAGTCGCCCCAGCGGCGGTGGCTGACGATCAGCTCGAGCAGCTGCTCGCGGCCGGCGCCGTGGCGCTCGCGGGCGCCGATCAGCTCGGGGATGAAATGCGTCTCCGAGGGGATCGCGAGCCCGGGGTGGGCGTCGAGCATCAGCCGCAGCAGCGTCGTCCCCGAGCGCGTCGCGCCGACCACGAACGGCGCCGGCGGCGGCGCCGTTCGCGCCCGCCCCACGGCGCCACGGCGGCTGTTCCAGCCGGCGAGCGAGCGCAGCAGCTCGCGGCGCAGCTTCACGCCGCCGCTCGCTCGATCAGCGCCGCGTAGTCGGCGACGGTCCGCTCCCAGCTCAGCTCGGCCCGCGAGGCGCGGGCGCCGGCGGCGAGCCGGTCCCGCTCGGCCGGGTCGGCGAGGCGCTCGATCGCCGCCGTCATCGCGGCCACGTCGGGCCGCATCGAGGGGATGCCCGAAGGCGCCTCGCCGTCGTGCTCGTCACCGATCAGGACGCCGTTGACGCCGTCGCGGACGACCTCGTTCATCGGCGGGCTGTCGTTGGTGATCTGCGGCAGCTCGAAGGCGATCGCCTCGTACAGGAACAGGCCCAGGCCCTCCCAGCGGCTCGGTCCGAGGCAGACGTCGCAGCCGGCGAACAGCCGCAGGTGCTCGGTCGTCTCCATGTCGTCGATCACGAGCTCGATCCGCGGGTCCTCGGCGGCGGCCCGCTCGAGGTACTTCATCCGGCGCTCGAGCTGCGCCTTGAAGATCAGCCGCAGGTTCTCGCCGCGCGCCGCCCGGAACGCCTCGATGACCTGCTTGTGCGGCTTGCGCGGCCCGAGCAGGGCGCCGGGGAAGTAGTAGGTGACCGCGTCATCTCCTCCGCTTCGCGTCCGCGGATGACGGGCCCCCGCCTTCGCCGCGTCGGCGGCTTCGAGCAGCTCCCTGTGCAGGCCCCACTGCACGTAGGGGCTGTCGATCCCGAAGCTCGCGTAGCGCTGCTGCTCGCAGCGGGTCATCGAGTAGAGAACGTCGTAGGCGGCCTTCGCGGGCTCGGCGTCGGCGGCGCTGAACATCTCCCAGACGAAGCGGCCGACGGTCTTGACGCCGCCGCGGCGCAGCCGCGCGATCTCGTCGTGCTGGTAGCAGTTGTCCCAGTGCACCACGTCGAGCCGGTTGTCGGCGATCCAGCGCTCGTACTCGGCCAGCGGTACCTCCCAGTCGGAGGCCTCGGTGACGCCCGGCTGGTCCCAGACCCCGCTGCGATCGACGTGCGCCGCCATCGGCCCCTTGTCGCGGGTCGGCCGGGCGAGGATGAAGGTCTCGTGGCCGACCGCGTCGAGCGCGTCGCGGACGTAGCGGGAGACGAACGCCTGGCCGCGGTTGAACCACTTGGTGACGATGCCGACCCTCAAGCCGACCTCCCCGCGGCGCCGGCGCCGAGCTCGTAGCCGAGCTCGGCCAGCATCGCGCCCGCGACCCGCTCGTACGCCGCCAGGTCCGCCGCCGCCATCTGCGTGCGCCACTTGTCGAGCTTGCCCGGATCGGGCGGCCTCGTCGTCGGCGCGTGGTTGTCGATCCGGTAGCCCGCCGCCTGGGTCGAGTGGCCGCCCTCGGCGCGGAGCTCGCCCGCCATCTCGGTCAGCCGCTCGGCGGCGCGCTCGTGATAGCTCAGCATCCCCTCGTCCCAGGGCAGCTCGATGAACTCGCAGATCCGCCGCAGCGTCGCCTCGGGCTCGCGGACGAGGTCCTCGTAGCGGGCCTCGACGTAGCGCGGCCCCTTCAGCGTCGCCGCCTGATCGCGCGACTTGCGAATCCGCTTCACCCAGCGCGCCGCCTGCTCGGCCGGCGGCGGCTGCTCGTTCAGGGCCCGCGCCGACTGCGAGAGCGCGACGTCGCGGCCGTCGCGGATCAGGTGGATGAAACGCGCCTCCGGCAGGGTGCGGCCGATCCGCTGCACCGAGAGCATGTAGGCGGGCGTCTTGTCGCCCCAGCGCGGCTTGCCCTCGCGCTCGGCGTAGGCGCTGAAGAACGCGCGGAGGACCGCGGCGGCGCCGCCCCCGGCGGCCGCCTCGATCCGCTCGCGCATCTCCTCGGCACCGATCCCGAAGTCGTTCCAGGTGCGGTTGCCGGTGAACGCCGCGAGCACCGCGTCGCTGCCCGCCTCCGCGCGCACCGCCTTGATCACGTCGGGCACGAAGTGGGTCTCGGGCGGGATCGCGAGCTCGCGGTGCGCGTCGAGCATCATCCGCAACAGCGTCGTCCCGCTCCGCGTCAGCCCGACGACGAACGGTGCCGGAGCGGGGTCGCGGCGGCCCATCAGCTCGCGGTCCGCTCGCCGACGACCTCGTAGCCGAGCTCGCGCAGCAGCGGCTCAGCGGCGCCCTCGAAGGCGGCGACGTCCGCGGCCGACATCTCCTCCTTCCAGCGGGCGAGGCGGCTCGGGTCGGGCGGCTTCGAGGTCAGCACGTGCGCCTGCTTGCGGTGGTCGGCGGGGCGCAGCGGCTTGCCGTCCTCGCCGGGAAGGTCGCGGTGCATCTCCGCCAGCCGCTCCTCGGCCCGCTCGTAGTAGCGCAGCATCGAATCGTCCCAGGGCAGCTCGATGAACTCGGCGACCCGCCGCAGCTGCGCCTCGGTGTCGCGGACCAGCTCCTCGTACTGGACCTCGATGTAGTGCAGGCCGGCGCCGTCGGCGCGCGCGTCCTCGATCTTGCGGACCCAGCGCTCGGCCACGGTCGCCATCGGCGGCGGCTCCTTGAGCACGCGCTTGAACCGCGACAGCGCGGCGTCGCGGCCGTCACGGATCATGTGGATGAACCGCGCCTCGGGGATCCAGTTCTCGATCTGCTTCATCCGCTTAACGTAGTTCGGCGTCTTGTCGCCCCAGCGCGGCTTGCCCTCGCGCTCGGCGTAGAGCTCGAAGAACGCGCGGATCGTCGTCTCCGGGTCGATCCGGTCGAGCCCGCAGTAGCGCTCGAGCAGCAGCGCCGAATCGAGGTTGAAGTCGCCCCACTGGCGGTGGCCGGTGACGATCGCGTGCGCCTCCTCGCAGCTGATCCCGCGCTTGCGGGTCGCCTTGATCAGCGAGGGGACGAAATGCGTCTCGGGCGGGATCGCGAGCTCGGGATGGGCGTCGAGCATCAACCGCAGCAGCGTCGTGCCCGAGCGGGTGACGCCGACGATGAACGGGACCGGGGGCCCGGCCGGCTTGCGGCTGCGGCTGAACGGGTTCCTCACGAGCCCGCCCCCGTCTCGCCGGCGAGCTCGCGCGGCTCGGTGCCGGGGCCGTCGCCGGTGACGTAGCCGAGCTCGCGGAGCAGATCGCCGGCGATCGACTCGAACAGCTCGCGGTCGGCGCGGCCCATGCTCTCGCGCCAGCGGCTGACCCGCCGCGGGTCCGGCTTCTCGGTCGTCCGCGCGTGGGTCATCATCCGCCGCTCGACGCTGAGCACGGTGCGCTTGCCCTGGTCGGGCAGCTCCCGCTTCATCTCCTCGAGCCGCTCGGCCGAGCGCTGGTGGTAGTCGAGGACGGCGTCGTCCCAGGGCAGCTCGAGGAACCCGAGCAGCTCGCGCAGGGTCGGCTCGGTCTCGAGGATCAGCGCCTCGTAGCGGATCTCCCGGTAGTGGCGCAGGCGCTTCGCCTGGGCCCGGGCGCGGCTGATCCGCCGCACCCAGCGGGCGGCGATCCGGTCGATCGGGTGCTCCTTGGTGGCGCGATCGCGGATCGAGAGCGCGACGTCGCGACCGTCGCGGATCACGTGCACGAACCGCGCCTCGGGCAGCGCCGACTGGATCTTGCGCATGCTCTTGACGTAGATCGGCGTCTTCTCGCCCCAGCGCGGCTTGCCGACGCGCGCGGCGTAGGCGCCGTAGAACTCGCGCAGGGCGCCGCCCGCGGTCAGCGGATCGAGCGCCCCGAACCGGGCCAGCAGGTCCTCCTCGGCGAGCCCGAAGTCACCCCACTCGCGCTGCGAGGTGATCGTCGCCAGCAGCGCCGCCGGCGTCGTCGCGCCACCGGCGGCGTCGATCAGCTCGGGGACGA
>CAZCFA010000032.1:0-464 GCA_964497825.1 uncultured Conexibacter sp. | reverse complement strand
AGCGCTCGAGGAGCGCGTCCTCGCTGAGGCCGAAGTCGCCCCATTCCCGCTGACGGGTGATGGTCTCGAGCAGCGCCTCGGGGGTCGGGTCGTCCCCCTCGGCCACGTCGATCAGCTCCGGCACGAAGTGGGTCTCGGGCGGGATCGTCAGCTCGGGGTGGGCGTCGAGCATCATCCGCAGCAGCGTCGTGCCCGACCGGTTGACGCCGACGACGAACGGCGCCGGCGGGCGGTCGCGCTCGGCGCCGGAGCGGCGGCGCAGGAAGCGGCTTGGGCTGGGGGCGGGCATTTGCGGTATGTGCGCGAGCGCTCTCCGGCGACTGATGTCGGCGGTCGGCGCGAAGGTCGCGACGCCAGGCACGGGCGCCGCGGGCGAGGGCGGATTGTAGAGCCCGGCCGCCGCGCCGGGGCGCGCCGACCGCGCCGCCGCGCCCGCCGTCCTCGCGGGTCGAAGCCGGCCGCGG
>CAZCFA010000031.1:0-30338 GCA_964497825.1 uncultured Conexibacter sp. | reverse complement strand
GCGCTCGGCAACCGGCCACCGACCGCGCGTGTTCGGGACGTCTGCGGGTTCGACACCTAGCGCCGGGGCGCGGCGCGGTGGCCGCCGCGAGCGTGCCCCACGGGACTCGCGGCGGCGCAGGTCGCTAGTCGCGCAGGAACGGCGGGATGTCGATGTCGTCGTCGGAGACCTCGAGCGAGCGGATCTCGCGGTCGCTCGGCGGCTTGATGCCGCGACGGCGGCCGCGGCGCCGGATCGCCTCGGGCCGGCGGGCGAGCAGCTCGAAGCCCTCGAAGCCGGTCGCGATCACGGTGACGCGAAGCGCCTCGCCCATCGTGTTGTCGACGACGGCGCCGAAGATGATGTTGGCGCCCTTGTCGGCGGTCGCGGCGACGACCTCGGCCGCCTCGTTGACCTCGAACAGCCCCATGTCCTCGCCGCCGGTGATGTTGAGCAGCATCCCGGTCGCGCCGTCGATCGCGGACTCGAGCAGCGGCGAGGAGATCGCCTCGCGGGCGGCGTCGCCGGCGCGGCTCTCGCCGGCGGCGGTGCCGATTCCCATCAGCGCCGAGCCGGCGTCGGACATGACCGCCCGCACGTCGGCGAAGTCGAGGTTGATCAGCCCGGGGACCGTGATCAGGTCGGTGATCCCCTGGACGCCCTGGCGGAGGATGTCGTCGGCCTTGCGGAACGCCTCCGAGATCGGCTCGCGGCGCTCGACGATCGCCAGCAGCTTCTCGTTCGGGACGATGATCAGCGTGTCGACCTCGGCCCGCAGCTTCTCGATCCCGTCGAGCGCCTGCTGCATCCGCCGCGCGCCCTCGAACTCGAACGGCTTGGTGACGACGCCGACGGTCAGCGCGCCGATCTCCTGCTTGGCGATCTCGGCGATCACCGGCGCCGCGCCGGTGCCGGTGCCGCCGCCCTCGCCGGCGGTGACGAAGACCATGTCGGCGCCCTTCAGCGCCTCCTTGATGTCGTCGCGGCTCTCGGCCGCGGCGCCGCTGCCGATCTCCGGCTGGCCGCCGGCGCCGAGGCCGCGCGTGAGCTCCTGGCCGATCGCCAGCTTGACGTCGGCATCGCACGCCCGCAGCGCCTGCGCGTCGGTGTTGACGGCGATGAACTCGACCCCCTTGAGGCCCGCGTCGACCATTCGCGAGACCGCGTTGGTGCCGCCGCCGCCGGCGCCGACGACCTTGATCACCGCGAGGTAGCTTGAAGCCTCCATTCGAGCTTCACGTCCCTTTCTGATTTCCGTCCGGGGGTTGAGTGATAGTTGAGAGTTTGCTGGCTCTCTCCCGGTAAACCGCAGGAAACGTAAGCGAACCCGGGGTGGGTGTCAACGCGGGCTCGAGGCCGCTGCAAGATCGCTGTCTCAAGCAGGACTTGAGAGTGGCGCCGGGTTGAAGACGGGATCGAGGGTTGGCCGGGGCGCCGGGCTCAGCCCGCGACCGGCCGCGACGGCACCGAGACGTCGAGGTAGTTGGCGGCGGTGAAGCCGGGGTCGGCGAGCACCGCCGCGACCGCCTGCCACTTCGTCGCGGCGCGGCCGGCGTCGCCGAAGCGGACCTCGACGCCGCCGTTCAGCGTCGCCACCGGACCGAGCTCGGGGTCGATCTCGACGCCGTCGACCTGCGGTGCCAGCACCGGCGGCAGGCCGGCCAGCACCTGGGCGCCGGCGAGCGCGTCGCCGCTGACCCGGGCGCCGCTCGCCTGGGGCCTGGCGTCGATCGCCGGCATCCCGCCGGGCCGGTCGACGCCGGTGCGCAGCACGGTGCCGTCGCCGGCGACGATCATGCCGCCATCGGCGTCGATGTAGCCGGCGGGCGTTCGCAGATCGACGCTGATCGTGACGCCGTGGGGGAAGTCGGGGTCGGCGCTGAGGCCGGCGACCGAGGGCTCGTCGGCAACCGCCGCCCGCAGCGCGTCGACGTCGAGGTGCAGCGTGCTCTGCCCCGCCGCCGCCGACTCCAGCGCGGCGGCGACGCCGGCGTCGGAGTCGGCGCCGACGACGTCGACGTCGGTGACGCGGACCAACGACGAGTCGCGGAGCCAGAGCAGGTAGGCGGCGGCGAGCGCCGCGGCCACGAGCGCGATCAGAATCAGCCGGCGACGGACGATCCGCCAGCGCGGCAGCCGCGGCAGCCGCACCGCGGGCAGCCGCGGGAGGGCGCCGCCGCTCACAGGCCGCGCTCCGGGCGCGCTCGGGTATTCGCGATCATCCTTCCGATGGCTCCGGATTCGACCCCGGACCGCGCACTCCTACCTCACTCGCGAGCGCTGGGGCCGAAACCAGCGCGGCGGCGATCCGGAACACGTCGCCGGCGCCGATCGTGACCAGGATGTCGCCGTCGCCGAGCGGCTCGGCGGCGAGCGCGGCGCTCGCGGCCGCGAGGTCGCCGAGCCAGCGGACGCGCTTGCCGGGGGCGGCGTCGGCGGCCGCCTCGGCGACGAGCAGCCCGCTGACGCCCGCGAGCGGGCCAACCGGCCGCTCGCGGGCCGGGTAGACGTCGAGCACCGCGACCTCGTCGGCGAGCGCGAGCGCGCGCCCGAAGCGGGCCGCGAGCGCCTTCGTCCGCGAGTACAGGTGCGGCTGGAAGACGGCGATCAGGCGCCGGTGCGGCAGCTCGCGCAGCGCCCGCAGCGTCGCCTCGACCTCGGTCGGGTGATGCGCGTAGTCGTCGTAGATCAGGGCGCCGTCGCGCTCGCCCTTGCGCTCGAGCCGCCGCGCCATCCCCGGGAACGACCCGAGCGCCGCGACCAGCTCGGCGATCGGCGGCAGCGACGGGTCGAGCTCGCGTGCCGCCAGCAGCGCCGCCAGCGCGCAGGTGGCGTCGAGCACGTTGTGGCGGCCGGGGACGGCGAGCCGGACCCGCTGCTCGCCCGCCTGCGCCGAGGCCAGAGTGAACGTCGAGCCGCCGGCGGCGGGCTCGATCGCGGCGGCGACGACGCTCGCCGCCGGCGGCGGCCGCTCGGGCGCCGCGGCGGCGAAGCTGACCACGGCCCCGGCGCCGCTGAGCGCCGCAAGCCGCGGATCGGCCGGGCGGACGACCGCGGCGGCATCGGCGGCGAAGCTCGCGAAGGCGGCGATCAGCTCGCCCTCGCCGCCCCAGTGCGAGTGGTGGTCGAGCTCGACGTTGGTGATCGCCGCGACCTCGGGCGCGAGCTCGAGGAAGCTGCCGTCGCTCTCGTCGGCCTCGGCGACGATCCAATCGCCGCCGCCCCAGCGGGCGTTGGCGGGACCGCCGCCGGCCCCGGCCCCCGGCAGCTCGCCGCCGAGCAGGAACGCCGGGTCGGCGCCGGCGACCGTGAGCGCGTGCGCGAGCATCCCCGACGTCGTCGTCTTGCCGTGGGCGCCGGCGACGGCGATCAGCCGCTTGGTCGCGCAGAGCTCGGCGAGCAGCGTGCCGCGGTGGATCCGCCGCTGGCCGCGCTCGCGGGCGCGGACCAGCTCGACGTTGTCGTCGGGGATCGCGGTCGAGACGACGACCTCGGCGCCGGCCGGGACGGCGTCGGCGTCGTGGCCGATCCGCGGCTCGATCCCGGCCGCGCGCAGGCGCTCGACGTAAGCCGACTCGGCCCGGTCGGAGCCGCTGACCCGGGCCCCGAGCGCGTGGCAGGCGAGCGCCAGCGCGCTCATCCCGGCGCCGCCGATCGCGATGAAGTGCAGCTCGCGGCCCGCGAAATCGGCCTCGCCCGCGGGCGCCGCGGCGGCGCTCATGCCAGCGCTCCGATCACCTCGTCGGCGATCCGCTCGGCCGCGTCGGGCCGGGCCAGCGCCAGCGAGGCGGTCGCCATCGCCGCCAGCCGCTCGTGGTCGGCGAGCAGGTCGGCGAGCTCGGCCGCGAGCCGGGCGGGAGTGAGCTCGCCGTCCTCGACGACCCGCGCCGCGCCCGCGCGCTCCATCCAGGCGGCGTTGGCGTGCTGATGGTGGGCCGAGGCGTGCGGATAGGGCACGAGCACCGCCGGCTTGCCGGCCGCGGTCAGCTCGAAGACCGAGCCGCCGGAGCGGGCGAGCACGAGGTCGGCGGCGGCGAGCGCGTCGCCGAGGTCGGGCTCGTACTCGAGCAGCGTGTAGCGCTCGGCGCCGGCGAGGCTCGCCGACAGCTCCCCGAAGTCGCGGGAGCCGGTGATGTGGAGCACGTGGAAGCGGCGCCCGGCACCGGGCCCGCCGGGCGCGAACGCGGCGGCGGCGGCGCGGTTGATCGTCAGCGCCCCGAGGCTGCCGCCGAAGATCAACGCCGCCTGCGCGTCGTCGGCGATGCCGAAGCGGCGCCGCGCGGCGCCGCGGTCGGCGTCGAGGATCGCCGCCGGGACCGGCCGGCCGGTGAGCAGGTAGCGCTCGTCCTCGCGGCCGGGGATCGGGAAGGCGAGGCAGACCCGGCGCGCCCGCGGGGCGAGCAGGCGGTTGGCGAGGCCGAGGTGGCTGTCGGCCTCGGTGAGGACGATCGGCAGCCGCAGCGACAGCGCCGCCGCACCGACCGGCGCCGCGACGTAGCCGCCGCCGCCGACCACGACGTCGGCGCCGCGCTCGCGCACGAGCCGCCGCGCGACCCGGACCGCGGCGCCGGCGCGGGCGAGCGCCGCGGCGGCCTTGACCGGGTTGCGGCGATCGATGCCGCGAACCGCGAGGAAGTCGATCTCGTAGCCGGCGGCGGGCACCAGCTCGGCCTCGGCCCGCTCGCGCGTGCCGGCGAACGAGACCTCGGCGCCGCGTTCAGCGAGCGCGTCGGCGACGGCCAGCGCCGGCACCACGTGCCCCGCGGTCCCGCCGGCGGCGATCAGCACTCGTGGCACGGGATCCCCCGGTGCGGTCGCGGCCGCCGTCGACGACGCGCAACCGCGACGGCCGGCGCCGCGGCGCCGGCCGCGCGGCGGCCGCCGCGGTGCCGCCGCCGGCGATGTTGAGCAGCAGGCCGACCGCCGCGAGGGTGACGATGAGGCTGCTGTTGCCGTAGGAGACGAATGGGAGCGTGACCCCGGTCAGCGGCGCGAGGCCGAGGACCGCGAACAGGTTGATCGTGGCCTGGACCATGATCATCGCCGTCAGCGCGGCGGCGAGCAGGCGACCGTAGCGATCGCGGGCCCGCTGGGCGGTCCGGAACCCGGCGTAGCCGAACAGCATGTAGAGGCCGCAGAGGACGGAGATCCCGAGCAGGCCGAGCTCCTCGCCGATCACCGCGGCGATCATGTCGGTGTGCGCCTCGGGCAGGTAGAAGGCCTTCTGGACGCTCTCGCCGATGCCGACGCCGAACAACCCGCCGGAGCCGAGCGCGATCGATGCCTGCATGCCCTGGAAGCCGGAGCCGGCGGCGTCGCTGCCGGGGTCGATGAAGCTGGTCAGGCGCGCGATCCGGTAGGGCTCCATCAGCAGCGCGATCAGGACGATCAAGCAGAGGGCGCCGGCGAGCAGCGCCAGATGCCGCAGCTTGACGCCGGCGGCGATCAGCAGCGCCGTGACCGCGACCGCCGTGACCATGCCGGTGCCGAGGTCGGGCTCGACCACGATCAGCATGCAGACCGCGGCGGCGACGAGCAGGAACGGCCTCAGCCCGTGCAGGTCGCGGGTCATCCGCGGCCGCTCGGCGAGCAGCTGGGCGCCGTAGAGCATCAGCGCGACCTTGGCGATCTCCGAGGCCTGGATCTGGACCGGCCCGAGGACGATCCAGCGCTGCGCGCCGTTGACCTCGGCGCCGATCGCCTTCGTCGCGAGCAGCAGCAGGACGGCGACCACGAGCAGCGCCGGGGTCAGGCGGCGGACGGCGCCGAGCCCGTGCCGGGCGAGCAGCTGCAGGGCCAGCAGCCCGACCGCGCCGAACATCAGCGTGCGCTTCAGGTAGTAGGCGCCGTCGCCGTTGGCGCCGAGCAGCGACGTGCTCGAGCTGGCGCTGAACACCATCACGACGCCGAACGCGAGCAGGCACATCGTCGCCGTCAGCAGCAGCGAGTACTCGATCGGGCGGGCCGGTGCCCGCCGCTTCGCCCGCCGGCCGCGGCCGAGGGCGAGGCCGCGCAGCGATCCGACCGCGCCGCTCACCCGGCGCTCCCGAGCCCGAGCACGAGCTCGCGAAAGCGTTCGCCGCGCTGCTCGTAGTCGCGGAAGGCGTCGAAGCTGGCGCAGGCCGGGGCCAGCAGGACGGTCTCGCCGGCAGCGGCGGCGGCAGCGGCGGCGGCGAGCGCGGTTGCGAGGTCGCCGCTGTCGTGCAGCGGCACCCCGGCGGCCGCGAGGTCTTCGCGCAGGCGGCCGGCGGCCTCGCCGATCAGATAACAGGCGCGGCAGTTGGCGGCGACGGGCGCCTGCAGCCCGCTGAATCCGCCACCCTTGAGGCTGCCGCCGAGGATCGCGTGGACGCCGCCGCCGAACGCCTCCAGCGCCGCCGCGGCGGCGGCGACGTTGGTCGCCTTCGAGTCGTTGACGAAGCGGACACCGTCGAGCTCGCGGACGCGCTCGAGCCGGTGCGGGACGCCGGCGAACGAGCGCAGCCCGGCGGCGACGGCGGCGCGCTCGGTGCCGGCCGCGAGCGCGGCGGTGGCGACGGCCATCGCGTTGCGGACGTTGTGCTCGCCGGCCAGCGCCAGCTCCTCGACGCGCACGAGGACGCCGCCGGCATCGCGGATCTCGCCGTCGATCGACCAGACCGCGCAGCGCTGCTCGTCGGCGCAGGCGTCGATCCCGTAGGGCTCGCGGATCGCCTCCCCGGGCAGCGCCAGCTCGCCGACGATCGCGTCGTCGGCATCGACGATCGCCGTGTCGGCGGGGCCCTGGTTGCCGAACACCCGCAGCTTCGCCTCGGCGTAGGCGTCGAGCGTGCGATGGCGATCGAGGTGGTCGGGGCTGACGTTGAGCAGCACCGCGACCTCGGGCGCGAAGGCGACGGAGTCCTCGAGCTGAAACGACGAGCACTCGCAGACGACGGTGGCGCCGGGGTCGAGCGAGCCGGCGAGCGAGGCGAGCGGGGTGCCGACGTTGCCGGCGACGGCGACGCCGGCTCCGGCCCCGCGCAGCGTGTGGCCGAGCCACTCGGCGACCGTCGTCTTGCCGTTGGTGCCGGTGACCGCGATGAAGCGGTTCGGGAGCAACCGCCAGCCGAGCTCGAGCTCACCGATCACCCCGAGGCCGCGCGCGCGGGCGGCGGCGACGACCGCCGCCTCGGCCGGGACCCCGGGGCTCTTGACCAGGGTCCTCACGTCGTCGAGCAGCGTGATTCCGTCGCCATCCAGTTCGAGTTCGACGCCGGCCGCCGCAAGCCTGCCCGCGCCGGCAGGATTCCCGGCGTCGGTGCCGTACACGCGCGCGCCGCGCGCGATCAGCGCCTCGGCGGCGGCGAGGCCGGAGCGGGCGAGCCCGACGACCAGGTAGGGGCCGGGCGGCAGCTCGGGGCGCGGCGAGGGCGACATGACCACGGCTCAGTTTCGCCGGGCGAACCCCCTCCCCTGCGCTGCGGTCGCGTCGGCGGGTGGCGCCCAGCGGCGCCGAGCGGCGGCCGTGGGCGGTGTGCGGCGGCGGTGTGCTGCAAGCGGCGGCGGGCGGGCACCGGCGGCGGGCGGGAACCGGCGACGGCGGGCGCGGGCTCCCGGCGCGGGGCGAGTTGACCACCGCATCGGTGGAAAAGTCGCCCAGCGGCGGCCGTTGGCGGGCGGGGTGGCGTCGAGCGGCGGCGAGCGGCGGCCAGCGGTGGCAAGCGGCGGCCGTTGGCGGCGTGCGGCGGCGGCGTATGCAAGCGGCGGCGGGCGGGAACCGGCGACGGCGGGCGCGGGCTCCCAGCGCGGGGCGCGTTGACCACCGCATCGGTGGAAAAGTCGCCCAGCGGCGGCCGTTGGCGGGCGGGGTGGCGTCGAGCGGCGGCGAGCGGCGGCCAGCGGTGGCAAGCGGCGGCCGTTGGCGGCGTGCGGCGGCGGCGTATGCAAGCGGCGGCGGGCGGGAACCGGCGGCGGCGGGCGGGAACCGGCGGCGGCGGCGGGCGGAACCGGCGACTGCAAGCGGCGGCGGGCGGGAACCGGCGCGGCCCGTGCTTCAGACGCCGATGCTGTTCTGAAACAGCGTGTAGCCGATCCCGGCGAAGACGGCGCCGACGATCCAGAAGCGGAGCATGATCTTCGTCTCCGACCAGGCGAGCATCTCGAAGTGGTGGTGCAGCGGGGCCATCAGGAAGACGCGGCGGCGAAAGCTCTTGAAGGCGAAGACCTGGATCGCGACCGAGAGCGCCTCGAGCACGAAGATGCCGCCGAGGATGATCAGCAGCGCCTCGGTCTGGGTCATGATCGCGAGCGCGCCGATCGCGCCGCCGAGGCCGAGCGAGCCGGTATCGCCCATGAAGATCTGCGCCGGGAACGCGTTGAACCAGAGGAAGCCGACCGAGGCGCCGACGAAGCAGGCCGAAAGCAGCGCCAGGTCCTCCTGGCCGGTCGTGATCGTGATCGCGAGGTAGGCGAGGAAGACGATCGCGCAGCACCCGGCGGCGAGCCCATCGAGGCCGTCGGTGAGGTTGACGCCGTTGCTGGTCCCGGCGAGGACGAGGAAGCTGAGGAGCATGTAGACGGTCGGGCCGAGGTAGAGGTCGGCGTCGAAGAACCGGACCTGGAGCCGGGGGTCGAGCCCGACCTGCTCGATCGCGACCCACCAGAGGACGACGGCGAGGGCGATCTGCATCGTCAGCTTCCAGCGCGCCGAGAGCCCGAGCGAGCGCCGCTTGACGATCTTGATGTAGTCGTCGGCGAAACCGAGGCCGGCGCTCGCGATCGCGACGCCGAACACCGTGAGGCTCTCGGTGTCGCGATCGGAGAGGACCAGGTAGGGGACCGCGATCGCGGCGAAGATGATCAGCCCGCCCATCGTCGGCGTGCCGGCCTTCGAGTGATGCCCCTCGGGCCCCTCCTCGCGGATCTGCTGGCCGAACTCACGCTCGCGCAGGCGCTCGATGAACTTCGGCCCGAGGAAGATCGTGATCAGCATCGCCGCCATCCCGGCGATCAGGATCGCGCCGCGATCGACGGGGACCGTGCTGAGCCCGTCGTTGAGGGCGAGCGGCGGCGTCATCGCCCGGCCTCGCCGAGCCGCGCCCGCAGCGCGTCGGTGAGCTGCTCGAGCCCGACCGCGCGCGAGCCTTTGACGAGCGCGACGTCGCCGGGGCCGAGGATCCGCCCGGCGAGCTCGGCGCCGGCGAGCGGGTCGGGCGCCCACTCGTCGGGCGCGTAGTCGCGGGCGAGCTCGCCGATGCCGACGATCGGCTCGATCCCGAGCCCGCGGGCGCGGGCGGCGGCCTCGGCGTGGTAGCGCGGCCCGTCGGGGCCGAGCTCGGCCATGCCGCCGAGGATGCCGATCCGGCGGCGCCGCGCCGGGACCGCCGCGAGGTGCTCGATCGCGGCCCGCATCGAAACCGGGTTGGCGTTGTAGCAGTCGTTCAGCAGGAGGATCTCCCGTTGCAGCTCGACCCGTTCGCCGCGCAGGCGCGAGAACTGTATCCGCGCGGCAAGCGGCGCCATCGCCGCCGGCTCGATCCCGAGCGCGGTCCCGATCGCGACCGCGCAGAGCGCGTTGTCGAGGTTGTAGGGCTCCTCGAACGGGAACTCGAACTCGGCCTCGCCGAGCGGGCTCGAGAGCAGCGCCCGGGTGCGTCCGGCGCCGGCGCGCGGGTCGATCGCGTGCACGTCGCCGCCGGAGCCGAACGTGGTCGTGTCGAGGTCGCCGCCGAGATGCGGCCCGAGCGGCTCGGCGCCGGCGGGCACGACCGCGCGCCCCTCGGGCCCGAGCCCGGTGAGGATCTCGGCCTTGGCCGCCGCGATCGCATCGACGCTGCCGAGCAGCTCGAGGTGGACCGGGCCGACGTTGGTGATCGCGGCGACATCGGGCTCGGCGATCGCGCAGAGCTCGGCGATCTGGCCGCTGCCCCGCATCGCCATCTCCATCACCAGCACCTCGGTCTCCGGCGGCGCCGCCAGCAGCGCCAGCGGCAGCCCGATCTCGGTGTTGAAGTTCTCGGGGCTGGCGTGGACGCGCCGCGGCAGGATCGCGCGGCTGATGTCCTTCGCCGACGTCTTCCCGGTCGAGCCGGTGATCCCGACGAGCGGGCAGCCGATCCGCCGGCGCCAGCCGCGGGCCAGCCCCTGCAGCGCCGCGAGCGGATCCTCGGCGGCGAGGATCCAGCCGCGGCTCGCCCCCGAGGCGGCGAGCTCGGCGGCCCGGCCGGCGCCGGCGATCACGCCCCAGGCGCCGGCCTCGAGCGCCGCCGCGGCGAAGCGGCCGCCGTCGGCGCTGGCGCCGGGCAGGCCGACGAACAGGTCGCCGGGGCCGGTCTCGCGCGAGTCGATCGTGGCGCGCTCGGGCCGGCCGCCGGCGCCGCGCTGGAGGATCACGGCGCCCGACTCGGCCGCGATCCGGTCCGGGTCGAGCTCGATCACGCCCGCGCCCCCCCGGCCGCGCGCAGCCGCGCCAGCTCCTCGCGGGCGACCTCGCGGTCGTCGAACGGCTGCTTGCGGCCGTGCGCGAACTCCTGCCCCTGCTCGTGGCCCTTGCCGGCGATCACGACGAGGTCGCCGGGCGCCGCGGCGGCGAGCGCGGCGGCGATCGCCCGCCGCCGGTCGCCGTCGACGATCACCGACTCACGACGCCCGGGGGCGATCCCGGCGAGCATCGCGGCGATGATCGCCTCCGGGTCCTCCGAGCGCGGGTTGTCGGAGGTGATGACGGCGAGGTCGGCGAGCTCGGCCCCGGCGCGGCCCATCAGCGGCCGCTTGCCGGCGTCGCGGTCGCCGCCGCAGCCGAAGACGCAGATCAGCCTGCCGGCGGTCAGCCGCCGCGCCGCCCGCAGCACGTTCTCGAGCGAGTCGGGCGTGTGCGCGTAGTCGACGAGGACGCCGAAGCCCTGGCCCTCCTCGACCGGCTCCATCCGCCCGGGGACGGGCTCGGCATCGGCCAACGCCGCGACCGCGAGGTCGAGGTCGAGGTCGAGCGCGCGGGTGCAGCCGAGCGCCGCGAGCGCGTTCTCCACGTTGAAATGGCCGGGCAGCCCGAGCCGGACCGGGCGCGGCTCGACCCCCGCCGCCCGCAGCTCGAACCGCGACCCGGTCGCGTCGAAGGCGACGTCGTGGGCGCTGAGGTCGGCGCGCCCGCCCGCGGCCGAGAACGTGGTCAGCGGCGGCCGTCCAATCGCGCCCAGCTCCTCGCAGAGCCGGCGCCCGTAGCGGTCGTCGACGTTGACGACGGCCGCGCCGGGAGGCTCCGGCGTCGCATCGGGGGGCGGCGCGAACAGCAGCCGCTTCGCCCCGTAGTAGTCCTCCATGTCGGCATGGAAGTCGAGGTGGTCCTGGGTCAGGTTGGTGAAGGCGGCGACGTCGAAGGCGATCGCGTCGGCGCGGCCGAGCGCGAGCGCGTGCGAGGAGACCTCGATCACGCAGGCCCGGTCGCCGGCGTCGAGCATCCGCCGGAAGGTGCGCTGCAGATCGATCGCCTCCGGCGTCGTCCGGACGACCGGCTCGACGACGCCGCCGACGACCTGCCTGACGGTGCCGAGCAGGCCGCAGCTCAGCCCGGCCCGCTCGAGGATCGCCCTGACCAGGAACGCGGTCGTCGTCTTCCCGTTGGTGCCGGTGACGCCGACCATCCGCAGCCGGCGGCTCGGCTCGCCGAAGAACCGCGCCGCCAGCGGGCCCATCGCGCGGCGGGTGTCGGCGACCACGAGCTGCGGCAGGTCGAGGTCGAGCTCGTGGTCGACGACGAGCGCCGCGGCGCCGGCGTCGGCGGCGGCGGCGGCGAAGCGGTGGCCGTCGGCCGTCATCCCGCGCACGCAGAAGAACAGCGTCCCGGGAGCGACCGCGGAGCTGTCGAAGGCGAGGTCGGCGACCGCGACCGAGCCGTCGCCACGGACGATCCGCGCGGACAGGCCGAGACCGTTGCGGAGCTGGTCGAGCCTCATCTGGCGCGATTCTAGGTTCGCCGGTGGCGCCACCCGACCCCGGCCCGGACTAGCCGGTCGGGGGGATCCCGAGGTAGGGGAGCGCGAAGCTGGCGATCTCGCCGAACGCCGGCGCCGCGACCGTACCGCCGTAGTGGTCGCCGCCCTTGGGGTCGTCGACGATCACCGAGACCAGCAGCTTCGGATCCTCGGCCGGGGCGAAGCCGACGAACGAGGCGACGTACTGGGTGTCGGAGTAGGTGCCGTCGATCACCTTCTGCGCGGTTCCGGTCTTGCCCGCGAGCACGTAGCCGGGGACCTCGACCTCGGGCGCGGTCCCGAACGGCCCGAGCACGCCCTCGAGCATCTTCCGCAGCTCGGCCGACGTCTTGGCGCTGATCACCCGGTGGCCGGCCGGCTCGGCGACGGGATCGCCGTCGACGCTCTCGAGCAGCCGCGGCGGCCGCAGGATGCCGCCGTTGGCGATCGCCGCGTATGCCTCCATCATCTGCATCGGCGTCACCGACAGCCCCTGCCCGATCGGCAGGTTGCCGATCGAGGAGCCCGAGTAGTCCGCGTAAGGGGGGACGATCCCCTGCTCGTCGGGCGAGTACTGGATCCCGGTCGGGTGGCCGAACCCGAACCTGTCGACCCAGCCGCTGAAGCGCTTGGCGCCGAGCTCGAGCCCGATCGTGACCGCGCCCACGTTCGAGGACTGGGCGAGGATGTCAGCCGTCGTCAGCGTCCGGTAGCCGAGCCCCTCGTGCGCCTCCTCGATCGTCCGGTCGGCGACCTTGATCGAGGGCCCGACGTCGAACTGGGTGTGCGGCTTGACGACCCCGTCCTCGAGCGCCCCGGCGACCGTGAACGCCTTGAACGTCGACCCGGGCTCGTAGGTGTAGCCGGTCGGCATGTTCACGGTCTGGTCGGGGTCGACGTGGCTGAGGTCGTCGGGGTCGATCGGCGGCCAGCTCGCCATCGCCAGCACGTCGCCGTTCCGCGGGTTCATCACAACCGCGGTCGCGCCGTCGGGGTCGTAGGCCTCGCCGACCTCGCGCAGCACCTTCTCCGCGTAGGCCTGGATCCGGCCGTCGATCGTGAGCTGGACGTCGTCGCCGGCCTCGGCGCCGCTGACGACGTCGCGGCTGATCTCCTGCCCGAGCGCGTCCTTGGTGATCGCCACCTCGCCGTCGTGGCCGCGCAGGACGTCGTCCTCGCCGGCCTCGATCCCGAACAGCCCCTGGCCGTCATCGCCGACGGCGCCGATCATCCGGCCGCCGTCGGAGTCCTGGGGATAGACCCGGCGCGAGTCGGGCAGCTCGCCGATCCCGGCGAGGTGCAGCCGCTCGACCCGCTTCGCGGTCACGAGGTCGACCTGCTTGGCGAGGTACTCGAAGCCGCTGTCGGCAGTGAGCTGCTTGAGCAGCTGATCGGCGGGGAGGTCGAGGACGGCGGCGAGCTTGCGCGCCGCCTTCGGCGGATCCTCGACCTGGTAAGGGGTCGCGTAGATCGTCGCCGCCTCCTCGGAGACCGCCAGGGCGCTGCCGCTGCGGTCGAGGATCGCGCCGCGGATGCCGGGAATCGTCACCGTCGCGACCTGCTGGCTCTGGGCGTCGGCGCTGTACTCGCCGCCCTTGACCGCCTGCAGCCAGGCAGCGCGCGCGAAGATCAGGATGAAGGCCAGCGCGAACCCCGCGAACAGCAGGCCCGAGCGACGCTCGATCAGCTTCATCGCGATCGCTCCGTCCCGCGATCGGCGACGCGACCTCACGGCGCGACGATGCCTTCGCCGGTGACCGGGTCGACCGCCGTGATCGGAGCGCCGGTGGCGGGATCGACCGCGGGCAGGCCGGTGTTCGGGTCGATGATCGGGCCGGCCGCGGTCGCGCCCGTGGCCGCGGCCGCGGGGTCGGCCGTGGTCGCCGGCGCCGGATCGACCACGGCCGCCGGTGCCGGCGCCGGATCGGCCGCGTCGCCGGCGCCTCCCTGCACGGCGGGGTCGCCGGCGACGATCTCGCCGGCGGCGAGCCGCCGGGCGGCCCTGGCGGCGTCGTGGTCGCCGGCGTCGAGGTAGTGGATCGCGTCGGGGGCCGGGATCGCCAGCCCGAGCGCCGACGCCCGCCGCTGGATCTCCTCGGTCGAGAGCAGCTTCGCGTTGCGGGCGCGGAGCACGCCGTTGTCGCTCTGCAGCGCTCCGATCCGCGCCTCGGTCGAGCTCGACGAAGCGCTCAGGCCGAGCCCCCAGACGTTGATCGCGACGATGCCGCCGAGCAGCAGCCCGAGCAGGACGATCCAGCTCCGGCCACGGGTCAGCCGCGCGATCAGGCCGCTGTCGGCGATCCCGCCGACGGCCGCGACCGGCAGCATCACGACGTTGCCGGCGCCGGCGACTGCCACCCGCGGACCGCCGGCGCGGCCGCGGGCGCCCGCCGCCCGCGAACGGCGCCGCGGCGCCGGCCCGGCCTTCGCCCCCGCCCGCGAGCGGCTGGCGGTACGCGCGCGTGGCTTCGCCGCCGCGCGGCGTGGCTTCGCGGCGGCGGCGCGGCGCGGCTTCGCGGTCGTCCGCGTGCGAGCAGGGCTGATCGCCGGCGCACCCACCGCTCAGACCTCGAGCTTGCGGGCGATGCGCAGGTGGGCGGAGGCCGATCGCGGGTTCGCCGCGACCTCGCCGGCGCTCGGCGCCACGCCCTTGCGGGTGACGAGCTCGGCCTCGGGCTCGAGGCCGCACCGGCAGACGGGCAGCTCCGGCGGGCAGACGCAGCCGCGGGCGCGCTCGGCGAGGAACCGCTTCACCCGCCGGTCCTCGAGCGAGTGGAAGGAGATCGCCGCGAGCCGGCCGCCGGACGCGAGCATGTCCCAGGCCTGCGGCAGCGCCGCGTCGAGCTGGGCGAGCTCGCCGTTGACGGCGATCCGGATCGCCTGGAAGGTTCGCTTCGCCGGGTTGCCGCGGCCGAAGCGGACCTTCGGCGGAACGCCGGCACGGACCGCATCGGCGAGCTCGGAGGTCGTCGATAGCGGCCGCGCGGCGACGATCTCGCGGGCGATCGGGCGGGCGTGGCGCTCGTCGGCGTAGTTGCGGAGGATCTCGGCGATCCGGCTCTCGGGCCACTCGTTGACGACCGCCGCCGCGGTCAGCTCCGCGTCGGGGTCCATCCGCATGTCGAGCGGCGCGTCGAAGGAGTAGGAGAAGCCGCGCTCCCAGGCGTCGATCTGCATCGACGAGACGCCGAGGTCGAACAGGACCAGGTCGGGCTCGACGCCCTCGTCGGCGAGCGCGGCGAGCGCGGCGGCGAAATCGGCCGCGACGAAGCGCATCTCGCAGGGCGCCTCGTGGGCGACCTGCTCGAAGCGCTCACGGGCGGCCGGGTCGCGGTCGATGCAGATCAGCGTTCCCGACGGGCCGAGCCGGTCGGCGATCAGCCGCGAGTGACCGCCGCCGCCGAACGTGCAGTCGATCACGGTCGCGCCGGGCTCGGGCCCGGCGTCGCGGATCAGCTCGGCGGCGAGAACTGGAACGTGCTCGATCGGCATGTAGCTCAGGGTCACCATGTCAGCCACCGGCCCCCGGCACCGCTCCCCGGGCCGCGTCGTGCTTGGCGGCCAGGCTCTCGGTCAGCGCCGCTGCCTGCTTCTCGTTCTCCACCGACTCCGAATCCCATTCCCCGGGATCCCAGATCTCGAGGTGGGTTCCGGCGCCGGCGATCACGCAGCGGTCCTCGAGGCCGGCGCTCTCGATCAGCTCGCGGCTGAGCAGCACGCGCCCGGCCGCGTCGAGCTTGCCGTTGACCGACATCGAGAAGATCCGCCGCTGCACCCGCCGCGACTCGCGGCTGAACGGGTTGAGCTCGCCCAGCGTCGCCTCCTCCATCCGCTCGACCGCGTCGGCGGGCCAGAGCTCGATGCAGCGCTCGACGCTGGGCCGCAGCACGAGGCCGTTGGCGAACGCGGGCCTGTAGGTCGCGGGCACGTTGACCCTGTTCTTCGGGTCGAGGGAGAGCTCGTGAAGGCCGCGAAAGGTCATGCGTGGGAAGGTGGAGTGCGAGTGGCGGTCGAACGTGTCGCGGATGGATTTCGCTGGCGGAGCCGATCTCGGGGCGGAGGAAGCCGGGCCGGAGAGGTGAGGTGGGAGGAGCCTCGCCCCTCCGGCCCGCTGATCTCATCTGGCGCGGCACCGTAACCCACTTAGGTCCACCGTGCAACACAACGCCACACCTAAAATTGGAACGGGTCCGTCGGACGGCACTGCTACCGGGGTGAGGCCTTGCCTACGAATCGCTTGAACAAGCGATTCATCGCCGCTCGCAACGGGTGGTGGGGGGTTGTGGGGCCGGTGCCGTCCTGCAACGCTCGTTGCACCCGCGCGTCGCGATAGCCTCCCGCGCGATGGAGAGGGGATCGCAGCCGCCGCCGTCGCAGCCGCCGCCTGCGCCGGGCCAGGCCCCCGCCTCCACGCCCCCGCCTCCGCCGTCGCCGGCCCCCGCCTCCACATCGTCCCCGCAGCCGCCCCCGCCGGCGCCGGCCGCCGCCGCGCAGCCGGCCACCGCCGCCCCGGTGCCGCTCGACACCGACGACACCCGCGGCCTCCACCTGCGCCGGCTCGGCACCCACCCGGTGACGCTGAGCCTCGGCTCGGTCGCGGTGATCGGCGGCTTCGTCGGCGGCACCCTCGGGGCCGGGGCCGCGATCGGCGCCGCCGTCGCCGTCGGCATGGCGCTCGTGGTGCTGCTGATCGTCTTCGTGCTCGCCTCCAACGCCGCCAAGGACGATTTCTTCGCGAGCTACGCCGACATCCGCGGCCTGCAGCGAACCTCCGGCAAGTCGAGCCTGCCGCCGACGACGCCGCTGCTGCGCAAGGGCGACCGCCGCTACGCCGAGGAGCTGATGAACGGAACGCTGCCGGGCGGCGCCGCCGGAGCGCTCGCGCTCTACACCTACGAGGTCGAGACCACCGACAGCGACGGCGACCGCGACACCGACTATCACCGGTACACGGTCGTCCTCCACGAGGTGCCGTCGGTCGCCGCCCGGGTCGCCGACATCAACTGCCAGCGGCGCTCCGGCTTCCGCTTCCTCGACGGCGCCGAGGACATCTTCCGGCGGATGCACCGGCTCGAGCTCGAGAGCGAGGTGCTCGACAAGAACTTCGAGATCTTCTACGGCGCCGACGACGACGAGAACTGGCTCAAGCAGCTCTTCTCCCCCACGTTCATCGTCTGGATGACCGAGCGGACCCCCGACGGCATGGCCTGGGAGCTGTCGGCGGGCGCGCTCTGCGTCTACGTCCGCGGCCACTACGACAGCGCCGCCGAGCTTGACGCGATCTGCGCGGCCGCCGGCGAGGTCGCCTCGCGGCTGGTCGCCGAGGCCTCCGAGTAGCCGCTCAGAACGACGGCAGCAGCGCCCCCGAGTTGGCGACGATCGCCGCCGCGACGATCAGCAGCACCGACGGAACCAGCAGCAGCGCGACGACGAGCTGCATCATCGGCGCCGCCCGCGCCGCGCCCTCGGCGATCGTCCGGCGCTGATCGTCGCGCAGCGAGCCCGCCTGCTCGTGCAACGCTCGCGACAGCGGCGCGCCGTGGCGGCGCGAGCGCTCGAGCGCCGCGGCGAGCGCGGCGAGGCCTTCGCCGCGCGAGCGCTCACGCAGCGCCCGCAGCGCGCGCTCCTGCGAGTCGCCGCACTCGATCGCGGCGAGGGCGCGGGCGAGCTCCGACCGCAGCGGCTCGCGCGCGGCCCGCGTCGCGTCGGCGAGCAGCGACCCGGGGCCGCGGCCGGTGGCGGCGCCGGTCGCCATCAGGTCGAGCACGTCGGGCAGCGCCGCCGCGATCCGCGCCCGCCGCCTCCGCGCCGCGCGCTCGAGCAGCAGATCGGGCGCCAGGAACGCGGCCGCCGGAACGCCGATCAGGATCAGCGCGCCGAGCCGGCCGGGGGCGATCGGAGCCGCGGCCGCCGCGCACGGAAGCGCCGCCCCGGCGCTGGCCAGCTTCGCGGCGAGCACCGCCGCCGGGCTGAGCCGCCGCCCGAGCGCCGCCGCCTCGATCCGTGCCTGCAGCGCGCCGGCCGGGTCGAGCGGTCCGGCCGCAGCGCGCCCGAGCCGGCGCCGCAGCCACCGGCGCAGGTGCCGGCCGGCATCCTCGCCGTGCTCGCCCGCGAGCTGCCAGAGGGCGGCGGCGAGCAGCAGCGCGCAGGCGGCCGCCAGCGCCCCGCTCACGTGCCAACCGCCCCGAGCCGGCGGATCGCGAGGAACCCGCCGACCTGCAACGCGCCGGCGACGGCGAGCAGCGCGACCGCGACGGGGCTCGCCAGCATCGCGGCGACGAAGCCGGGCGCGACCAGCTCGACGAGCAGCCCCATCAGCACCGGCATCGCGACGACCATCGCGCCGGTCAGCCGCGCCTGCGCCGTCGCCGAGCGCGCCTCGCGCTCGGCCCGCTGCCGCTGCGCGGCGGCGGCGGCGTGGCGGCGCAGCAGCGCCGCGAGGTCGCCGCCGGCCCGCTCCTGGGAGAGGATCGCGGCGATCAGCGCCTCGATCCGCTCGGAGGGAACGCGGCGGCCGAGTCCGGCCAGCGCCGCACGCGCCGGCATCCCGAGCTCGAGGTCGGCGCCGACCCGGGCGAGCTCGACCGCGGTCGGCCCCTCGGCGGCGGTGCCGGCGCCGAGCAGCGCCCGCCGCAGCGAGCCGCCGCCGGCGACGGCGTCGGCGACCGCGGCGGCGATCGCGGGCACGTCGCCCTCGACCCGCAGCCGGTAGCGGCGCCGGCGCCGGGCGATCGCCCAGCCCGCCAGCGCCGGCCCCGCCGCCGCGATCCCGGCGAGCGGGCCGATCCCGGTGAGCAGCACCGCGACGATCCCGAGCGCGATCCCGGCGAGCAGGCCGAGCCGGCGGCGCTCGGGCTCGGTTGGCGTGCGGTTCTCGCGGCCGGCCAGCGCCAGCGTCCGCGCCGCCGCCTCGAGCTGGCGGACGACGAACGGCATCGTGCCGATCCCCTCGCGCAGCGCGACCGCGACGGCGCCGCCGCCGATCGCGGCGAGCAGGACGGGCAGCGCCGCGCTCAACCCGGCCCCCGGACCCAGAGCTCGCGCACGGCGGCCGCGCCGGCGACCCGGTCGACCTCGGCGAGCACCGTCGCGAAGCGGCTGCCTCCCGGGCCGCGCTCGAGATGGAGCACGAGGTCGATCGCGGCGGCGAGCTGCTCGCGGACGACCTCGTGCGGAACGCCGAGGCCGGCCATCATCGCCAGCGTCTCGATCCGCCGCAGCGCGTCCGCGGGACCGTTGGCGTGGACGGTCGACAGCGCGCCGCGGTGGCCGGTGTTGAGCGCGACCAGGAGGTCCATCGCCTCGGCGCCGCGGACCTCGCCGATCACGATCCGGTCCGGCCGCATCCGCAGGCAGTTGCGAACGAGGTCGCGGATCGAGACCTCGCCCGTGCCCTCGATCCCGGCCGGGCGGCTCTCGAGCCTGACGACGTGCGGCTGCCGCAGGTCGAGCTCGGCCGCGTCCTCGATCGTGATGATCCGCTCGCCGGGCTCGATCAGCGATGAGAGCGCGTTCAGCACCGTCGTCTTGCCGGAGCCGGTGCCGCCGCTGACGATCAGGTTGCGGCGCTCGGCGATCGCCGCGGCGAGCAGCTCGAGCGCCGCCGGGTCGAGGGTGCCGCAGCGGACCAGCTCGTCGGGGTCGGGGCGGAAGCCGGCGAAGCGCCGGATCGAGACCGTCGGCCCCGCCACCGCAAGCGGCGGGATCACGACGTTGACCCGCGAGCCGTCGGCGAGCCGGCCGTCGGCCATCGGCGAGAGCTCGTCGACCCGCCGGCCGATCGGACCGAGCACGCGCTCGATCACGTCGCGCAGCTGCGACTCGTCGGCGAAGCGGACCGCGGTCCGCTCGAGCCGCCCGCGGCGCTCGATCCAGACCTGCTCGTGGCCGTTGACCATCACCTCCTCGACGTCGGGGTCGCGCAGCAGCTCCTCGAGCGGCCCGAGACCGACGGTGTCGCGAAGCACGCGCTCGACGAGCTCGTCGCGGCGCCGCTCGGAGAGCAGGGCCGCGTGGCGGTCGACGATCGCGCGAACGGCGCTCGGCAGCTCGACCCGCTCGCGCTCGCCGGCGACGGCGGCGGCGCGGCGCTGCTCGATCAGCAGGCCACGCAGCTCGCCGGCCAGCGACTCGACGTGATCGACCGGACTCACGCCCCCGCCAACCCCGGCGCCGGCTGCCGCGCCCCCGCCGCCCTAAGCTGGCCCGGTGGCAACGGTCGAGGTGCTCGACACCGACATCACGGCGCTGGCGGTCGACGCCGTCGCCAACGCCGCAAACACGCGCCTGATCCACGGCGGCGGCGTCGCCGCCGCGATCGCCCGCGCCGCGGGACCCGCGCTCGAGCGCGAGAGCGCCGCGGCCGCCCCGATCGGCCTCGGCGAGGCGGCGGCCACGGACGCGGGCGAGATGCCGGCGCGCTGGGTGATCCACGCGGCGACGATGGAGCCCGGCGGCCCGACCTCGGCGGCGGTGATCGGGCGCGCGACGGCGGCGACGCTGGCCTGCGCCGAGCGGCTCGGCGCGCGGTCGCTGGCCCTGGTCGCGTTCGGCACCGGCGTCGGCGGCTTCCCGCTCGGCCGGGCGGCGCGGATCGAGGCCGAGCAGGTCAGCCGCCACCTCGCCGCGGGATCCGCGATCGAGCGGATCGTCTTCGCGGTTCGCGGCGAGGAGGCGCGCGCGGCCTTCGCGGCGGCGATCACCGCCGCCGGCCTCGGCTGAGCCCGCTACCGGGACGGGATCAGCCGCAGCTCGCGGGCGAAGTTCTCGGCCTCGATCAGCCGCAGCGCCTGCCCGCGGCTCAGCGCCAGCGTCGCGCTCCAGCTGTCGGCGCCGGCGCTCGCGTCGTCGGGGTCGGCGGGCTCGAGCGCGATCAACCGCACGCCGCTCGCCGCCACCCGGACGCGGCCGGCGCCGGTCACCGGCTCGCCGGCGACGACGACGTCGACCCGCGCGTCGGGGGTCCCGGCGATCGGGGCGAGGGCGCCGGCGCCGGCGACCGTGATCTCGACCGGGCTCTGCTTGCCGCCCACCACGGGCTGCTTCGGGCCCGGGCCGGCGTCGGGGACGCGAAGCTGCGAGGCGAGCAGATAGGAGCCCGCGGGGATCGGGGCGTAGGGCTTGCGGCCGAGCGCCTCGCCGGGATCGATCAGCACGTCGGGCGGCGCGAAGCGCGCCGGCACCTCGCGCAGCTCGAGCGCGCCGTCGAGGCTGCGACGGCTGAGCGGGCGCCCGGGCTCAAGCGCCCGCGAGACGACGACCACCGTCCGCAGCTCGCCGAGCTCGGCATCGACACGGTCGCGGTAGCCGGAGGCGATGCTCGCCGAGGCGACCGCGCAGAGCAGGGCGAGCGCGGCGAAGCCGATCGCCTTGCCGCGGCGGCTCACCGCGACGCCGGGTCCTCGGCCGGCGCCGGCAGCGACAGCGCCGCCACCGTGCCGCCGCCGGCGAGCCCGGCCGGGGGAACCAGCGAGCCCCCATGCTCGGCCGCGGTGGCGGCGGCGACCGCCAGCCCGTGGCCGCGCCGCGGGTCGGCGCGGGCGGCGCCGAGAGCCCGGCCGCGGGGCCGGTCGGCCACGACCGGCGAGGTGGCGCCGGCGTCGTCGCATCGGCCCCCGGCGTCGATCGGATCGGCCCGGCGGCCGCCGCCGTCGCGAACCTCGAACCGAACCGCGGTCGGCGAGGAGAGCGCGCGGACGTCGATCTCGCCGCCGCCGTGCTCGATCGCGTTGGCGACGAGGTTGTCGAGCGCCGCCCCGAGCGCGACCGGGTCAGCATCGACCGGCCGTCCCGCGGCCGCCGTGGTGACGCGGACGCCGGCGAAGCGCCAGCGGTCCTCGAGTGCGCCGGTGATCTGCGCGAGCGCGGTTCGCGCCGGACGCCGCGCCGGCGGTCGCCGGTTGATCGCGGCATCGAGCTCCCCGAGCGCGCCGCGGGCCTGCTCGAGGCAGGCGCGGGCGCAGGCGAGGTCGGGATCGTCACGCTCGATCGCGAGCGCCAGCGACTGCAGCGGCCGCCGCAGCTCGTGCAGCGCCCGGTTGAGGCCGACCGCGCGGCGCCGGGCAGCGATCACGCGGGCGACCCCGACCGCCGCGGCGGCGAGCGGCAGCAACGCGGCCGCGGCGAGGCTCACCGCGAGCCCTCGACGAGCCGGTAGCCGACGCCCCAGCGGTTGATGACGAAGCGGCCGCCGGGAGCAAGCTTGCGCCGGAGCCTGCTCGCGTGCGAGTCCAGGGTCCTGGTTTGGGCGAGCGACTCGTAGCCCCAGACCTCGTGCAGCAGCTCGCCCTTGGTGAAGACCCGCCGCGGCTCGCGGGCGAGCGCCCGCAGCAGCTCGAACTCCTTGTTGGCGAGGTCGATCCGCCGTCCCGCGACCGCGACCTCGCGGCTCGCGAAGTCGACCGTGAGATCGCCGATCCGCAACGGCCCGCCGCGCAGCCGGTCGCGCCTCGCCAGCAGGTTGCGCAGGCGCGCCAGCAGCTCGCGATAGGAGAACGGCTTGCCGAGGTAGTCGTCGGCGCCGACGCTGAGGCCGCGCACCCGCTCCTCCTCGGAGCCGCGACCGGAGATCACGATCACCGGCAGCGCCGGGTCGAAGGGCGGCGCGGCGTTGTCGCTGCCACGGATCTCGCGCAGCACGTCGAGGCCGGAGGCATCGGGCAGCCCGAGATCGAGCAGCATCGCGTCCGGCGCCCGGTAGCGACAGAGGTGCAGCGCCTCCTCGGCGCCGGCCGCCGGCAGCGTCGCGAAGCGGTCGTCGCCGAGGTTGCGGCAGAGCTGCTCGCGGGTGACCTCGTCGTCCTCGCAGACGACGATCGTGGCGACGGTGGCGACGGTCGGCAGCATGTCCCCTAGACCCCGCCGGCGCGTCACGTGCCCCCGGCCGGAGCCGGCAGCTCGAGCACCGCATCGGCGCGGCGCTCGCGCGCGAACCGCAGCGGCCGCAGCCGCACGCGGCGGATCTCGCGGCCGCGGCGATCGAGGAACACGGCGTCGATCGGAAACCGCATCCCGATCGTGTGGATCGAGCGGCAGCGCGGCAGCAGCAGCCCGGGCCCGGCGCGATCGGCGGGCAGCAGCGCCAACCCGAGCAGGCGGGCGCGGAGCCCGGTTGCGACCGGCACCGTGACGCCTCCCGCCCAGCTCATCGGCAGGGCGACGAACCGGCTCGGCAGCGGCGCTAGGCTCATGCCTCCCAGACCCCGGAACGGGCCGCCGCGCCCCCGCCCCGGCCGCCTAGCCGTCGACGCCGCGCCGCGCTTTCCTCCCCGGGCCGGCTGGGTGCAAGCCTGCGTTCACGGCGGGGCCACGGCCATCGCCGCGACCGGGCTTTGGACAACATGGTCCGCCCGCCTGCCGAACGGCCCGGCGGGGGTCTCGTCTGATGGAAAGAGCAACGCGCAGAGGCAACTACGAGTCGGGCTCCGACTACGTCCTCGAGTACGGGGAGCTGCGGTTCGCGTTCAACGAGAACGACTTCAGCCAGCGGGTCGAGCAGGCGGCCGTGAAGCTCGACTTCACCCACCCCGGCCTGGCGCCGGAGGAGCTCCAGGACCTCGTCGAGCTCGCGGTCAACGGCGAGATCCGCGAGCCCGCCTCCGAGCTCGGCGAGCACGTCAACGAGAACTGGGGCGCGCTCGTCGACGAGTCGCAGCGCAGCCTCGTCCACTGGATCCGCCGGCTCGTCTTCCGCGGCGCCTGGCTCGACCAGCGGGTCAAGGAGGGCGAGCTCGACATCGTCTTCGACGACAGCACCAACAGCTTCGGCTACGTCCAGCCGGACCGCGACTGCGAGCCGATCGAGCTCTCACGCGAGCCCTCCTGGGGCGGCCTCGCCTACCGGCGCTGAGCGCGCCGGCGCCGTTACCGAGCGCGGTCGATCAAAGGCTGCGGCGCCGGCGCGGTGGCGCGTCCGGCAGCGGCCGCACGGTCAGCAGCAGGCGCTCGACCGCGACGACCTCGACCGCCTCGCCGACGGCGGCGCCCTCGGGGCAGACGGCGTTCCAGATCTCGCCCAGCAGCTTCACCCGGCCGCGCGGCTGGCAGGCATCGATCACGTCGGCGCGCTCCCCGATCAGCCCCTCGACCCCCGTCCTGACCCGGATCCGCCGCAGGTAGCGGACCCAGAAGATCGCCTCGCCGACCTCGAGCACGGCGCCGGCCGCGAGCGCGATCACCCCGAGCGGCGGGTCGATCAGCGCGAACGCGACGAACCCGACGACGAGCGCCATCGCCGGCGCTATCGGGCGAGCGCGGCGAGCAGGGCGGCGTTGTCGGCCGTCGCCTCGATCCGCTCGCGCAGCAGCGCCGCCGCCGCGGCCGGGGCCAGCCCGGCGAGCTCGCCGCGCAGCGCCCGGGCGGCGGCGAGCTCGGCCTCGTCCCGGTAGCGCTCCTCGCCCGAGACCCTGCAGGCGGCGGCGTCGATCGCCGGAAACACGCCGGCGGCGGCGAGGTCGCGGTCGAGCACGATCAGCGAGCTCTCGGTGGTCTCCAGCGCCCGCCGCACGCCGCCGCTGTCCTCGTCGTCGCCGAGCGTCGTCGCGATCACGGTCAGCGAGCCGACGCCCTCCTCCCCGGTCTCGCGCCCGGCGCCGAAGATCGGCTTGACGCGATCGGGGTCGTCGGCGGCGACGGCGATGCGCGAGAGCGAGTCGACGAGCAGCACGACATCGGCGCCGCGCTCGGCGCGCCGGGCGGCGCGACCGCAGGCGAGCTCGACGGTGCGGAGTTGCTCGCTCGAGCGCATCTCGGCCGTGGCGACGGCGAGCGCCTGCTCGGGCACGACCTGCTCCCACTCGGCGACCTCCTCGGGCCGCTCATCGATCAGCAGCACGGCGACCTCGAGCCCGTCGACCGCCCCGAGCGCGGCGGCGAGCGCCCGCAGCAGGGTCGTGCGGCCGGCGCCGGCGCCGGCTTCGACGAGCACGCGCTGGCCGCGCGCCAGCGGGTTGAGCAGGTCGATCGCGCGCACGAGCACGCGCTCGTCGAGGCTGCTGTCGGCAGCCGGGACGAGCGGGATCCGGCGGCTCGGATGGACCGCCGTCGCATCGGCCAGCCGGCTCGGCGCGGCACCCGGCTCGGCGCCGTTGATCGTGTCGACGTGGACCAGCGCCGGGTAGCGCTCGCCGCGACGGGGCCTGCGCGCGGGCCCGGCGACCTCGTCGCCACGCTGAAGCTCGCAACGGCGGATCTGCGAGGGCGAAACGTAGACGTCCTCGGCGTCGCCGTCGAGGCGGATGAACCCGTGGCCGCGCGCGGTGATGTCGAGCACGCCGGCGACCGGCTCGCCCTGCTCGTCCTCCCGCTCGCCGCCGCGCCGGCGGCCGCGGGAGCGATCGTCGCGCCCCGGCCCGGCCCGACCTTCGCCCTCGGGCTCGGGCTCGCGCTCGGGAGCGGTGGCGTCGGGGTCGCGGTCGAGGATCGCGGCGACGAGCTGCTCGCGGGGGAGCATGCGGAAGCGCTCGACGCCGAGTCCGGAGGCGAGGGCGTGAAGGTCGGCGAGGTGCGCCGTCTGAAGCTGCTGGGACATGGGCGGGGAGAATAGGCGCCCGCGCGCGGCACCGGGAGGGCGGTCAGGCGCCGGCGGCCGGGTCGGCGCCCTCGGCCGCGAGCTCGGCCGGCCACGCCGCGGCCGCGGCGGCGACCTGCGCCTCGCTCCAGCCGAGCTCGGCGCCGAGCACTGAAGCGACCGCCCGCACCGACTCGGCGCTGCGCAGCTGCGGCGCCGCCAGGATCCCGAGCCGGGTCCGCCGCATCAGCACGTCGGGCAGCGAGCGGGCCTGCTCGAGCCGGGCCGCGATCGCCACCTCGGCGAGCAGGTCGGGGTGCCCGGGGACGATCGGCGCCGCCAGCTCGGGGCGCTCGCCGGCCGCCGCCAGCACGGCGCGGGCACCGTGTCCGTAGCGGAACGCGAGCTGCTCGGCCCAGCCGTCGGGCAGCGCGCCGGCGTCGACGCCGGCCGGCGGCGTCAGGTCCTCCGCGCTCGCGCTCATCCCCAGCGGCACCTCGGCGGTCCGGCAGCGCAGCTCGCGGCCCTCGCGCATCGCCACGCGGTCGACCGCCTGCTTCGCCATCCGCCGCCAGGTCGTCAGCTTGCCGCCGGTGATCGTCACCAGGCCCGACGAGGTCTCGTACAGCTCCGCTCGGCGCGAGATGTCGACCGACTTCTTCGGGTCGCCGGTCGAGATCAGCGGCCGCACGCCGGCGTAGGCGCCGGTCAGATCGGCGCGGTCGAGCGCGGTCCCGAAGTAGGAGTTGACGGCGTCGAGCAGGTAGTCGACGTCGTCGGCGCCGGGGGTGACGTGGTCGATGTCGCCGTCGTAGTCGTTGTCGGTGGTGCCGACGAGCACGCGCCCGTACCAGGGCAGCACGAAGATCGTGCGGCCGCTGCCGGCGGGGACGATGCAGGCGGCGTCGGCCAGCGGCAACAGCTCCAGCGGCAGCGTCAGGTGCGTGCCGCGGCTCGGCGCGATCCGCGGCACCTCGGTCTCGTCAAGGATCTCGTCGGGGCGGATCCGGTCGGCCCACACGCCGGTCGCGTTGATCACGTTGTCGGCCTCGATCTCGATCGAAGCGCCGCTCTCGCCGCAGCGGCAGACGACGCCGGCGGCGCGCCCGTCGCGCTCGAGCAGCGCGGTGACCTCGAGCCGGTTGGCGATCACCGCGCCGTAGCGCTCGGCCTCGCCGAGGATCGTCAGCACCAGCCGCACGTCGTCGGTCTGGCAGTCGTAGAACAGGTAGGCCGACCGCGGCTCGCGCGAGGCCAGCACCGGCACCAGCTCGAGCACCTCCTCGCCGCTGATCGTCCGGTGCCGGTCCGGCGACCACGACTCCATCGACGCCTCGCCCTCGCCCTCCTCCTCAGCCCCCCGCCTGCCGCGCTGGCGGCGGCCCTGGCCGACCCGCGTCGTCGCCATCACGTCGTACATGTTGAGCCCGATGCCGAGCACCCGGTCGCGGCCCTCGTCGCCGAGCTGCGGCACCAGATAGGGCGTCGGATAGACGAGATGGGGCGCGAGCTGGACCATCAATTGCCGCTCCAGCAGCGCCTCGCGGACCAGCCCGAGGTCGAAGTTCTGCAGGTAGCGGAGGCCGCCGTGGACCATCTTCGAGGAGCGGCTCGAGGTGCCGATCGCCCAGTCGTGGCGCTCGACGATCGCCGTCGAGTAGCCACGCGAGGCGGCGTCGAGCGCGACGCCGGCACCGGTGACGCCGCCGCCGATGACGACGACGTCGAAGCGCTCGGCGCCGAGCTGCTCGAGCGCGGCGTCGCGACCGATCACCGGGGCGCCGCCATCAGTCGAGGTAGGTGACGGTCGCCGACGCCGGGCCGCGCTCGGGCGGGCGCTGATCCTGGACCGGCCGGCCCAGGTAGAGCAGCCCGATCACGTGCTCGCCGGCGGGGATCCCGACGGCGCTGCGGCCCGCCGCGGTCCAGAGCACCGCCGGCGTCCGCCAGTAGCCGGCGAGGCCGCGGCCGTGGGCGCCGAGCAGGACGATGTAGGCGGCGCAGGCGCTCGCCAGCAGATCCTCCTCCCCGGCCCGCTGCTCGGCGCTGAGCAGCGCCGAGCAGGCGACCAGCGTCGGCGCCCGGTCGAGCTTGCTCGCCGCGGCGGGCCCGGCGGCCTCCTTCAGCCGCTCGAGCGCACGCGGGCCGACGACCCGGAAGCGCCAGGGCTGGGTCAGGTGGTGGTTGGGCGCGAAGTTCGCGAGCTCGAACAGGCCGTCGAGCGCATCGCGGTCGAGCGGCTCGGGCCGGTAGGCCTTGTGCGTGCGGCGGGTCCGGATCGCGGTTTCGAGGTCCATCCCGAGGCAGCGTATCCGGGCCGGTCAGCCCGGCGCGCGGCTCCCAGCGCCGGCGACGCTGGGCGACTTCACCACGCCTGAGGTGGAAAAGTCGCCCCGCGCCCGGGGTCGGGGCCCGGGGCTCGGGGGTCGGCGACCGGTGCTTGCGACCGGTGCTTCGGCGCTGGGCGTTTTCACCACCTTCCACGTGGAAAAGTCGCCCCGCGCCGGCCGGCGGGCCGGCGCGCCGGCCGGCGGGCGGGCGGTTCGGCAGCCGACGGCGGGCGGTGGCCGGCGGGCGGGCGGCTGCCCGCGGAACGAGCGCGGCTCGCGGAACGGGTGCGGCCGGCGGAACGGCGGCTGAGCAGGCGCTCAGAGCCGGCGGCGGTAGCGGATGAACCCGGCGCCGAGGCCGGCGGCGAGCAGCGCCAGCACGCCGAGGAAGACGAACGTGTCCGGCAGCGGCGAGTCCTGTGAGGGCAGCATCGGCAGCGGCGCCGCGCTTGGCGCGAAGCTGCCGAGCGGGCCCTCGCCGCCGTCGTCGGGGGCCTCGGCGCCGGGGACGCCGGGATCGCCGCCGCCGGAACCCGGGCCGCCGCCGGAGCCCGGGCCGGAGCCGGAGCCGCCGGCGGGGCCGGAGCCGCCGAGGTCGAGCGGGCCGCCGCCGAGGTCGATGCTGCCGCCCGGGTACGTCGGCCCGGGCGAGGTCGGGTAGCTCGGCGGCGACGAGCCGCCGGAGCCGCCGGTCGAGTCGTTCTCGGAACCGCCGCCGCCGGGCTCGTCCGGCTTCTGGCGCGGCACCGCGGCGATCGGGAACGGCTGCTTCGCCAAGCCGGTCAGCCCCTGGGCGGTGACCCAGACCGGGGTCTGATCGCTCGCCGCCGAGTAGGCGATGTGGCCGTCGGCGGACTGGCGGGCGAGCAGGAAGTCGGCGCCGCTGGAGCCGTTGCTGCGGACGCCGCCGGGGCTGATCCCGGCCGCGGCCAGACCCTGGATCGCCCAGGCGGTCGACTGCGAGTTCGGCTTCGCGCCCGCGGTCAGCGACCAGCCGCCGCCGCGGCGCTGGCCGCGCTTCAGCCACGCGGCGCCAGCGGCGATCGGGTCCTGCTTGCCGGGCGCGACGGCGAGCGCCTGCAGCGCCGACCCGGTCGAATCGGGCTCGCTCTCGGCACCGGGGACCGAGCCCCAGCCGCCGTTGCGGTTCTGGGTCGAGCGCAGCCAGGCCGCCGGCGCGCCGACGTTGGCGCCGTCGACGCCGGCGGCGCGCTGGGCGAGGATCGCGAACGCGGTCAGGTTGACCTGGCGCTGGAACGAGCCGTCGTCCTTGCGCTTGGCGCGCAGCTCGGCGACGAGGTCGCGGCCAGCGAAGGCGCGCGCGTCGAGCCCCGAGGCCTCGAGGCCGAGGATCGTCAGCTCGAGGTCGCCGATCGAGCTGATCGAGTCGGCGTTGCGGCGCAGGTACTCGACCGGCGTGCTCCCCTTGCGGGCCACGTCGCGCGGGTTGACCCCCGCCGCCGCCAGGCCGACCATCGCCCAGCCGGTCATGTCGGTCGAGGACGCGACGTCGATGCCGGCGCCGAAGCCGCCGTCGTCGTTCTGAGCCGACCGGATCCAGCCGCGGGCGCCGTCGCGGCCGCTCGCCGCATCGCTCCGCTGCGGCACGAGCAACGGCGCCAGCAGGCAGGCGAGCAGCGCCAGCGAGGCCGCCGCGCGGCCGAGCGGCGCGTCGCCCCAGCGGTGCTCGAAGCGGCCGCGGTAGCGGTCGAGCATGCGGACGAGGGCCGGGCCTGCGGCGAGCATCAGGACGAAGTTACCGGCCGCGTGGGCGATGTTGAAGGGCAGACCGCGCGCGGCGAGAGCGAGGTACCGGTCGAGCGACTGCTCGCCGCCGAACTGGACCATCACCGAGAGGTCGAGCAGGGCGCCGTAGGCGAGGCCGGCGAGCGCCGCGGCGCCGGCGAGGCCGAGGCGGCCGAAGCGGTGCCCGCCGAGGCGGGCGAGCGCGGCGCCGCCGATCCCGACCATCCCCCAGCCGGCCATCTGCCAGGGCGTCCAGGGCCCCTGGCCGAGCCAGAAGTTGGAGACCAGGCCGGACAGCGCGCCGACCGCGAAGCCGGGGCCGGCGCCGAGCGAGTAGCCGGCGAGCAGGGCGACGTCGGTGGTCGCGACGAGGTTCGGGATCGGCGCCAGAACGAGCCGGCCGGCGACGCCGAGCGCCGCCATCGCCGCGACCGCCGCGACGATCCGCGCCGGCGGCCGCGAGCGCTCGAACCAGACGAACCCGGAAGCGAGCACGAGCCCGAGGATCGCCAGCGCCGCCGCCTGCCAGCTCACCGCGACGCCTCCCGCGACCGCGGGCGCAACAGCGCCGCGCCCTGCTCCGGGGTGATCGCCCGGCCGCCGCTGACCCGCGCCGTCTCGGTCGCGAAGTACCAGCCGCCGCCGAGCACCTCGCGGGGATCGGCGTCGGCGATCACCAGGCCGCGCGCGAGCAGCACCACCCTGGTCGCGAACAGCGCCGCGAACTCGACGTCGTGGGTGGCGATCACGATCGCGGCGCCGCCCGCCGCCAGCTCCGCGACCCAGGCCGAGAGCTCGTCCTTGCAGGCCCGGTCGAGGCCGCGGGTCGGCTCGTCGAGGCAGACG
>CAZCFA010000030.1:0-30747 GCA_964497825.1 uncultured Conexibacter sp. | reverse complement strand
CCGCGTCGGCGCCCCGGCGCGACCGGTGCGGCCCTCGGCGCAGCAGCGGGCCTGCATCGCCGCCGTCGTCGACTCGCTCGACGGGCGCGGCCCCCGTGAGCGGCTGCTGCACGGCGTCACCGGCTCCGGCAAGACCGAGGTCTACCTGGCGGCGATCGAGGCCGCGATCGCACGCGGCCGCAGCGCGATCCTGCTCGTGCCCGAGATCGGACTGACGCCGCAGACCCTCGCGCGCGTCGCCGCACGGCTCGGGGAGCGGGTCGCGGTGATCCACTCGGGGCTCAGCGAGGGCGAGCGCTTCGACGAGTGGCAGCGGTTGCGCTCCGGGGAGGCACGGGTCTGCGTCGGCCCGCGCTCGGCGGTCTTCGCGCCGCTGCCCGATCTCGGCCTGATCGTGATCGACGAGGAGCACGATCCCTCCTACAAGCAGGAGGGCGACCCGCGCTACGACGCGCGGGCGGTCGCCCAGCACCGGGCCGAGTCGGTTGGCGCGGTGCTGGTCGCGGGCTCCGCGACCCCGCGCCCGGAGAGCTGGGCGTCGCTGGACCGGCTCGAGCTGCCCGATCGCGTCGACGGGCGCCCGCTGCCGGCGGTCGAGCTGCTCGACATGCGCGATGCCGACCCGCGGTCGGGCCCGCTGCACCCGGTCGCGCGCGACGCGCTCGCCGACCTCGAAGCCGGTGCCAAGGCGATCGTCATGATCAACCGCCGCGGCTACGCGCCGCATCTGAGCTGCGGCGCCTGCGGCGAGGCTGTCGGCTGCCGGTCCTGCGACGTCTCGCTCGTCCTTCACCTGCGCAGCGGCCTGCTCGGCTGCCACCACTGCGGCCACAGCGAGCCGCCGCCGCGCCGCTGCCCGGCCTGCGGCTCGGTCTCGATCATCCGGCACGGCGCCGGCACCGAGCGGATCGAGCGGCTCGTCGCCGAGCTGATCGCCCCGGCCCGGGCGTTCCGTCTCGACGCCGACACGGCGCGCCGCGGCGGCCACGGCGATCTCCTCGCCGCCTTCGAGGCGGCCGACGGCGGCGCCCTGATCGGCACCCAGATGGTCGCCAAGGGCCACGACTTCCCCGACGTCGCGCTCAGCATCCTCGTCGACGCCGACTCGACCCTCCGCTACCCGGACTTCCGGGCCGAGGAGCGCACCTTCGCGCTGATCGCCCAGCTCGCCGGTCGCAGCGGCCGCGGCGAGCGCGGCGGCCGGGTGCTGGTTCAGACGCTGGCCCCCGGCGCCGAGCCGGTCCGGGCCGCGGCCGCCCACGACGCCGCCGGGTTCGTCGCCGGCGAGCTCGAGCGCCGGCGGCAGTTCGGCTACCCGCCGTTCACGGCGCTGATCGCGATCGAGCTGACCGGGCCCGAGGAGGAGCGGCTCGCGACCACCGCCGGCCGGCTCGCGGCGGCGGTCGGCTCGGCGCTGGGCGCGCGCTCGGAGCTGCTCGGACCGGCGCCGCGGTTCCGCCGTCGTGGGCGCTTCCGGCGCCGGCTGCTGATCAAGACGATCGAGCCGGAGCGCGAGGCGGCGGCGGTCGGTGCCGTGCTCGCCGACCCGCGGTGGGCGGCCGAGCTGAAGGGGCTGACGATCGCCGTCGACGTCGATCCGCAGTAGGCCGGCCCCTAGAATCGCCGGTCGTGGCCGACGAGCGGACCGAGCACCCCGACGATGCCGAGGAGCTGCCGGCGGAGCGGCTCGAGCGCCGCCGGCGCGCGCTCGCCGAGGTGCGCCAGTTCGGCGATCCGGTGCTCAAGTCGCGGGCCTCGGAGGTGAGCGAGTTCGGCCCCGGGCTCGCGGCCGAGGCGGAGCGGATGATCGCCCTGATGGGAGAGGCGATGGGGATCGGGCTCGCGGCGACCCAGCTCGGCGTGATGCGGCGGATGCTCGTCTTCCAGGCCGGCCCCGACGCGCTGCCCCGGGCGCTCGTCAACCCCGAGCTCGAGTGGGCCTCCGACGACCTCGTCACCGCCGAGGAGGGCTGCCTGAGCCTGCCCGACGTGATCGTCGACGTCGAGCGTCCGCTGCATGCGCGGCTGCGCGGCGTCGACCTCGGCGGCGCGCCGCTGCTGCTCGAGGCTTCGGGCCTGGAGGCGCGGGTGCTGCAGCACGAGCTCGATCACCTCGACGGCGTCCTGATCCTCGATCGCACCGTGCGTCCGCAGCGCCGCGCCGCGCTGCGCGCGCTTCGCTCCGGCAGCCGCTTCGAGCCGGCGATGCTCGAGGACGCCGCAGACGAGGACGAGCGCGACGCCGCCGCTGCCGACCTGCAGCGGTCGTGACCGCGGCCGCGTTCGCCTACCTCGGCAGCTCCGACTTCGCGGCCGATGTCCTGCGCCGCCTCGTCGCGGCTTCGTGGCGGCCGGTGCTTGTGGTGGCGCCGCCCGACCGCGGCCGCGGCCGCGGTCGCCGGGTCGGCCCGCCGCCGGCGGCGCTCGCCGCGACCGAGCTCGGCCTCGAGCTGCACCAGACGGGGTCGGTCAACGAGCGCGCCTCGCGCGAGGCCCTGCTCGGATCCGGCGCCGGGCTCGCCCTGGTCTGCGCCTTCGGCCAGCTGATCGGCCCGGAGCTGCTGGCGGCGCTGCCGATGCTGAACGCGCATCCGTCGTTGCTGCCGCGCTGGCGCGGAGCGGCACCGATCGAGCGCGCCCTGATCGCCGGCGACGAGCGCACCGGGACCTCGGTGATGCGGCTCACCGAGGGGCTCGACTCGGGGCCCGTCGCGCTGCGCGCCGAGCTGCCGATCGGCGCCGCTGACACCTACGGGTCGCTGGCGCCACGCCTGGCCGCGGCGAGCGCCGAGCTGCTCGCCGAGGCGCTCGCGCTGGCGGCGGCGGGCGAGCTCGAGCCCCGCTTCCGCGAGCAGGGCGAGGCCGGCGCCAGCTACGCCGAGAAGCTCGACCGCAGCGAGCGGATCGTCGATCCCCGGCGCGCGGCCGCGGCCGAGGAGCGGCGGATCCGCGCGCTCACGCCGCACATCGGCGCGGCGGTCGAGCTCGCCGGCGACGGCCGGCTCGGCGTCCGCTCCGCCGGACTCGCCGCCGCCGGCCCCGATCCGGGCCGTTTCGCCACCGCCGACGGCGAGCTGCTGCTCGGTTGCGCCGGCGGCGCGATCCGGCTCGCCGAGGTCCAGCCCGCCGGCGGGCGCTGGATGACGGCGAGCGAGTACCTGCGCGGTCGTGGCCTGCCACCGCCGCTGCGATGAGCCGGTGAGCGCCCCGACCCCGGCCCGCCGCGCCGCCTACGAGACGCTGCGGCGCGTCTTCGAGGACGGCGCCTGGGCCGACCGGGCGCTGCGCAGCGCCGTCTCGCGGCCGGGGCTCGGCGGCCGCGAGCGCGCTCAGGCGCAGGCGCTCGCCTACGGCGCGGTCCAGCGCCGCGGCACCACCGACCACTTCGTCGCGCTGCTCGCCGGCCGCCGGCCGGAGCGGATCGACCCGCCGCTGCTCGCGGCGCTGCGGCTCGGCCTCTACGAGCTGCTCTGGGCGCGCAGCGCCGAGCATGCCGCCGTCGATCAGGCGGTCGCGCTGGCCAAGGGGCCCGGCGGCCGCCGGCGCGGGGCGGGCCTCGTCAACGCGGTGCTGCGCCGCGCGGCTCGCGAGCGCGGCGAGCTGCTGGCGACGCTCTCCGACGGCGATCCCGCCGCCGCGGCGCTCGCGCACTCGGTCCCGCGCTGGATCGCCGAGCTCTGGTGGGCCGAGCTCGGCCCCGAGCGGGCGCGCCGGCTGCTCGCCGCGATCAACCGGCCGCCCGAGCGCGCCTTCCGCGCGACCGGCGGCGCGGCGGCGGCGCTGCTCGAACGGAGCCCGCTGAGTGGCCGGCTCGCCGCCGCCGGGCCACCGCCGGCGCCGGCCGGGGTCGTGGTCGTCAACGACGGCGACTGGGTCTGGATCGAGGCGGCGATCGCCCGCGGCGAGATCGTGCCGCAGTCGCGCAGCTCGGCGCTGGTCGTCGAGCTGCTGGCGCCGCGGCCGGGCGAGCGCGTGCTCGACCTCTGCGCCGGTCCCGGGATCAAGGCGAGCCAGATCGCCGCCGCGCTCGGCTCCGCGGGCGCCGGGCTCGTCGCCGTCGAGCGCGACCCCGGGCGCGCCTCCGAGCTCGCCGAGCTGCTCGGACGCTGCGGCGCCGGCGCGGCCGAGGTGGTCAACGCCGACGCGACCGGCCCGGCGCCGGGCGCGGGCTTCGACGCGGTCCTCGTCGATCCGCCCTGCAGCGGCCTCGGCACGCTCGCCTCGCGCCCCGATGCGCGCTGGCGGCGATCAGCCGACGGGATCGCCGCAACCGCCGCGACCGCGGCCGCGGTCCTCGCCCGGGGGCTCGCGGCGGTCCGACCCGGCGGCCGCGTCGTCTACTCGACCTGCACGATCTCGCGGGCCGAGAACGAGGCGGTCGCGCTCGCCGCCGGCGCCGAGCTCGAGGATCTCGGCGCGCGATTCGGCGCGCTCGCCTCCCCGCACGACGGCCGCTTCCTGCAGACGCGGCCCGACCGCGACCGAAGCGACGGCTTCTTCATCGCCGCGCTGCGACGCTGAGCGCGGCGATGCGGCGGACGCTGCCACTACGATCGCGGCGATGAGCAAGTCGATCGAGACAGCGCTGAGCCGCCCCGCCTGCCCCGGCTGCGGCGAGCCCTGGCTGCGCCCGACGCAGCTCCCCGGGCGGTTCCGCTGCGTCAACTGCCTGCAACGCTACGAGCTCGTCTCACAGTGCCCGGGCTGCGGCACCCACCAGACGATCGTGCGGATGAGCGACGAGAGCGATCTCCGCTGTCAGAGTTGCGGCAGCTCGATGCTGAGGGCGATCTGATGGCGCTGCCGGCCGGGCGTCACGTCGCCCCGTCGATCCTCTCCGCCGACTTCGCCCGGCTCGGCGCCGAGGTCGGCGCCGTGCTCGACGCCGGCGCGCGGGTGATCCACGTCGACGTCATGGACGGCGACTTCGTGCCGCCGATCACGATCGGCCCGCTGATCGTCGCCGCGCTCGCCGACCAGGTCCACGACGCCGGCGCCGCGATCGACGTCCACCTGATGATCGAGCGCCCCGAGGCCCAGGTCGGCGAGTTCGCCAGGGCCGGCGCCGACTCGATCAGCTTCCACGCCGAGGCGACGGCCCACTCGCACCGGCTGGTCGGCGCGATCCACGACGCGGGCTGCGGCGCCGGCGTCGCGATCAACCCGGGGACGCCGGTCGCGGCGCTGGCCGAGGTCGCGGCGGACTGCGACCTGCTGCTCTGCATGAGCGTCAACCCGGGCTGGGGCGGGCAGGCGTTCATCCCCGCCTCGGTCGCGAAGATCGCGCGGATCGGCGAGCTCGGCTCCGGCACGGCGATCGAGGTCGACGGCGGCATCGAGGCCGGCACCGCCGCGTCCGTGGTCGCGGCCGGCGCGAGCCTGCTCGTCGCCGGCTCGGCGATCTTCGGCGCCGAAGATCCGGGGGCGGCGTTCCGGGCGATCGCCGAGGCCGCCGGGGCCGGATAGTCGCGGGCCGCGAGCCTGCCGCGAAGATGAGCCCCGGGCGGTCCGCGGGCCGGCTCGTCAGCCGCCGGTGAGCTGGGTCATCAGCCCGGCGACGTCGACCCGGTCCCAGGCCGCGGCGATCTGCCCGTCGCGAATCCGGAGGATCGCCGTTGAGCCGAACTCGACCCGGCGGCCGCTCGCGGCGACGCCCGCGAACTCGCCGTCGTGGGTGCCGCGCCAGGTCTGCCGGGCGGCGACGAGATCGCCCTCGGCGAGGATCTGCTCGATCGCGTGCTCGAGGTCGGAGAAGCCGTCGAGGAAGGCCGCGACCGCGCGCCGCTGGCCGGTCCGGCCCCGGGCCTCCCCGTCGTGGGTGAAGTCCTCGCTGAGCAGGTCGTCGATCGCGTCGAGGTCGCGCCGGTTGATGACCTGCTCGTAGAAGCGGCGGACGACCTCCTTGTTGGCCCCGGCATCGATGACCACGACGCTAACCGTTCGCCGCCGCGGCGGTCGCCGCGCCGCGGCCGCGGCGACCGGCCGGCCCGGGACCGTTGGCGGCTGACGCGACCTGGGCGGCGAGGGAGGCAGAGGCCGACGCGGGGCCCGACCCACGCGGCCGCCGGAGCGGCCGCGGGACCGGCCCCTACCCCATCAGGGGGAGTTTCCGCGGTGCCGCCCGGCAAGAGCCCACACTCCGCCACCTACCCCATCAGGGGGAGGTTCCGCGGAACCGCCCCCGGTTCCGCGCCCCCGGCCTGGCCCGCGTCCGCCGGCTGTAGCCCGACTGTCGGGCGCGCGGCAGCGGTCGTTGCCGAGCCGGTCGCCGCCCTAGCGCGGGCCGGGCGCGTCGATCACGCCGGTCGCCTCCTGTAGCCAGGCGCGGTCCTGGTCGGTGAGCTCGTCGCGGACGGCGCGGGCGGCGCACCAGCGGGCGAGGTTGCGGCGCCCGCCGACCGCGATCAGGTCGGGACCGGTGACCGCGAAGCGACCGTCGGCGAGGACGACCACGGCGGCGGCGACGTCGCTGCGGGTCCGCAGGATCGCGGCGACGCCGACGCCGCCAATCCGCTCGGGGGCGCCGGTATCGCCGTCGCCGGGGCGGGTCGGCCGGACCGAGAAGATCTGCGGCGAGCCGCGGACGTCGATCGGGACCGGCTCCGGCTCCTCGAGCGGTCCCTCCCGCCAGGACCGGGTGACGCGATCGATCTCGCGCCGGGTCTCGCGGCGGACGAGGACGTGCAGCTCGTCGCCGGCCTCGATCACGGTCGAGCCCCGTGGCAGCAGCACCTCGCCGTCGCGGACGATCAGGTTGATCAGCGCCTCGCGGGGCAGGCCGAGCCGCTTGACCATCTGGCCGGCGGCGGCGTCGCCGGCGCCGATCCGGACGGCGAGGACGTCGGCGCCGAGCTCCGCGACCCGGCCGGTCTCGATCAGCGGCTCGGGCAGGGCGGGCTCGGTCGAGGTGACCCGCAGGCGGGTCGCGATCGGCTCGAACGTGATCCCCTGGATCAGGGTCGAGCTGATGACGACGAAGAAGACGATGTTGAACAGCTCGCCGGTGCCGTCGACGCCGGCGATCACCGGCAGCGTCGCGAGCCAGATCGGGACCGCGCCGCGCAGCCCGGCCCAGCTCAGCATCGCCCGCTCCTTGCCGCCGAGCGACGAGGCGGCGGTGGCGAGGAACGTCGCGATCGGCCGGGCGATGAAGATCAGCACCAGCGCCAGCGTGATCCCCTCGAGGGCGACGTCGCCGAGCCGGTGCGGCAGGACCAGGAGCCCGAGCAGGAAGAACAGCGAGATCTGGGCGACCCAGGCGAGGCCCTCGTGGAACGGGAGCACGGTGCTGCGGCCGGGGAGGATGCCGGTGCCGAGCACGAGCCCGGCCAGGTAGACGGCGATGAAGCCGGAGCCGTGCGCGACCTGGGCGAGGCCGAACGCGGTCGCGGCGGCGGCCATCGAGCCGACCGGATAGAGGCCCGGGGTCGGGTAGTCGAGGTGGACGAAGGCGCGCCGGGCCGCGTAGCCGACGGCGACCCCGACGGCGATGCCGACGCTCATCTCGTGCACGAACGCCCAGCTCATGTCGACGAGGCCGTAATCGGGTTGCTCGATCCAGGCGATGAAGCCGGTCACCAGCAGCACCGCGATCGGGTCGTTGAGCCCGGATTCACCCTCCAGGGTGCGTGCCAGCCGCCGCTTCAGGTTCGAGCCGCGCAGCACCGCGAAGATCGCGGCGCTGTCGGTGGCGGCGACGGCGGAGCCGACGATCAGGCCCTCGAGCGTCGTCAGCCCGAACAGCGCCGCCGCCGCGAACCCGGCGATCAGCGCGGTCAGCAGCGTGCCGATCACCGCCAGCGACAGGGCGCTCGCGAACACCGGCCGGATCTCCTGCCAGCCGGCGCCGAGCCCGCCGTCGAAGAGGATCAGGACGAGGCCGACCGTGCCCAGGGTCCGGGCCAGCTCGGCGTCGGTGAAGTCGACGCCGCCGATCCCGTCGCTGCCGACGAGCATCCCGAGCCCGAGGAACAGGATCAGCCCGGGGACGCGGACGCGGTCGGCGACGAGCGCGACCGCGGTCCCGGCGGCGAGCAGCAGTCCGCCGATCAGGATCAGCTCGGCGTCGGACATCTCAGCGCTCGATCACGGCTCGGCGGTCGAACACTATTCGGCGCCGCCAGACGGGCTTGGCGGCTGCGGCTCGCGCGGCTACACTGGCCCTTGACTGACTGGTCAATCAACCGGCTTCCCGGATGCGGGGAGCGGAAAGCGGCGATCATGGCGAGCATCGCCACCGGCAAACCCGAGACCCAGATGGCGCGAGCGCTCGAGCTCGCCGGGCGGGGGCGAGGATCGGTCAGCCCGAACCCGCTGGTCGGCGCCGTGATCGTCGATCGCGCCGGGGTGGTGCTGGGCGAGGGCCACCACGCCGAGCGCGGCGGCCTGCACGCCGAGCGCGCGGCGCTCGCCGACGCGCGCGAGCGCGGCGCCGAGGTCGGCGGCGCGACGATGTATGTGACGCTCGAGCCCTGCGCCCACGAGGGCCGGCAGCCGCCCTGCACCGAGGCGATCCTCGAGGCCGGGATCGGCCGCGTCGTGATCGGCTCCGACGACCCGACCGAGAAGGCGAGCGGCCGCGGCCCCGGGATCCTCCGCGACGGCGGCGTCGAGGTCGAGTGGGCCGGCGGCGCCGAGGCGACCGCCGCCCGGCTGCTGAACCAGCCGTTCCGCAAGCGGGCCCGGACCGGCCGTCCGTGGGTGTTGCTGAAGGCGGCGCTGACCCTGGACGGTCGCACCGCCACGGCCGCCGGCGACTCGCGGTGGATCTCCGGCGAGCCGGCGCGCGAGCTCGTCCACCGCTGGCGCGCGGAGGCCGACGCGGTGGCGGTCGGGATCGGGACCGCGATCGCCGACGACGCCCTGCTGACCGCGCGCGGCAGCGGCGTCCGCCGCCAGCCGGCGCGGGTCGTCTTCGACTCGACCGCGCGTCTGCCGGCGTCGAGCGCGCTCGTGCGCAGCGCCACCGAGGCGCCGGTCGTCGTCATCGCCGGCGCCGGTGCCGAGCCGACGGCGATCGACGCGCTGACCAACGCCGGCGTCGAGGTGATCGTCTGCGGCGGCGACGGCCCCGGCCGGATCGAGGCCGCCCTCGACGAGCTCGGCCGGCGCGAGCTCAACAGCATCATGCTCGAGGGCGGGGCGACACTGGCGGGCTCGTTCCGGGCCGCCGGCGAGCTCGATGAGCTGCGCCTGTTCTTCGCCCCGCTGCTGCTCGGCGGCGGCGGCCGGCCGCTGCTCGACGGGCCCGGGCCCGACCGGATCGCCGACGCCGAGCACGCGCTCGACGTCGAGTGGGAGCGGATCGGCGACGACATGCTGGCTCGCGTCCGGATGCGGGTCTGGTGATCGCGTGTTCACGGGATTGATCGCCGAGGTCGGTCGCGTCACTGCGATCGAGCGCGGCGACGGCGGCGCGCGGCTGCGGATCGCCGCCGACCTCGCCGCCGACCTCGCCGCCGGGGACTCGATCGCGGTCAGCGGCGTCTGCCTGACCGCGATCGACTCCGGCGCCGGCGGCTTCGCCGCCGACGTGATGCACCAGACGCTCGAGCTGAGCGCCCTCGGCGAGCTCGAGCCCGGCGCCGGCGTCAACCTCGAGCCGGCGCTGCGCGCGAGCGACAGGCTCGGCGGCCACATCGTCTCGGGCCACGTCGACGGCACCGCCGTGGTGAGCGGCGCCCGCGACGACGGGATCGCCCGGCGGCTGCGCTTCGCGCTGCCCGCCGAGCTCGCCCGCTACGTGATCGCGCAGGGGTCGATCGCCCTCGACGGCGTCAGCCTCACGGTCGCCGTGGCCGATCGCGGCGAGGCCGAGGTCGCGCTGATTCCGGAGACGCTCGAGCGGACGACGCTCGCCGCCGCGGCGCCGGGACGGCGGCTCAACGTCGAGGTCGACGTGATCGCCCGCTACGCGGAACGACTGCTGCAACCGCTTCGAAACGAGGATGGAGGCTGACCCATGGCAAGATCAGACGCGATGAGCCCGAAGCCGAGCGAGCGAACGGACGGCGACGGCGACGGCGCGAGCCCGTTCGCCACGATCGAGGAGGCGATCGAGGAGATCCGCCGCGGCCGCATGGTCGTCGTCTGCGACGGTGAGGACCGCGAGAACGAGGGCGACCTCGTGCTGGCGGCGCAGTTCGCCACGCCCGAGGCGATCAACTTCATGGCCACCCACGGCCGCGGCCTCGTCTGCCTGACGCTGACCCCGCAGCGCTGCGACGAGCTCGGGCTGAACCTGATGACGGCGAAGAACGAGGCGCCGCTGCAGACCGCGTTCACGGTCTCGATCGAGGCTCGCGAGGGCGTCTCGACCGGGATCTCCGCGCACGATCGCGCCCGCACGATCCAGGTCGCGATCGATCCTCACTCGGGGCCCGACAACCTCCACGTGCCGGGTCACATCTTCCCGCTCAAGGGCAAGGACGGGGGCGTGCTCGAGCGCACCGGCCACACCGAGGCGAGCATCGACCTCGCCCGCCTCGCGGGCCTGATCCCGGCCGGCGTGATCTGCGAGATCATGAACGAGGACGGGACGATGGCGCGGGTCCCCGACCTCGCCCGCTACTGCGAGCACCACGGCCTGAAGATGGTCACGGTCACCGACCTGATCGCCTACCGGCGCGAGACCGAGAAGCTGGTCGAGCGGATCGTCTCGACCTCGCTGCCGACCGAGTTCGGCGACTTCACCGCGGTCGGCTACCGCTCGCTGGTCGACGACAAGCACCACGTTGCGATGGTCAAGGGCGAAGTCTCCGGGCAGCAGGACGTGCTCGTCCGCGTCCACAGCGAGTGCCTGACCGGCGACGTCTTCCACTCGCTGCGCTGCGACTGCGGCGAGCAGCTCGCCGCCGCGCTCGCCAACATCGAGGCCGAGGGGCGCGGCGTGCTGCTCTACCTCTCGCAGGAGGGCCGCGGCATCGGCCTGCTCAACAAGCTGCGCGCCTACCGGCTGCAGGAGGAGGGGCTCGACACCGTCGACGCCAACCTCGAGCTCGGGCTGCCGGCCGATCTGCGCGACTACGGGATCGGCGCCCAGATCCTCAAGGACCTCGGGCTCAGCAGCATCCGGATCCTGACCAACAACCCGAAGAAGATCATCGGGCTCGAGGGCTACGGGCTGTCGGTGACCGAGCAGGTGCCGATCACGGCGGTCGCCAACCCGCACAACGAGTCCTACCTGCGGACGAAGCGCGAGCGGATGGGCCACACGATCCACCACCAGGGACTGCCGCTCGACGACGAGATGCTGCACGACGAGGACGAGCGCGGCGGCGGCCACGGTGGCTGAGGGGGCCGTGCTCGAGCTCACGGGCGACGAGCGCGCCGCGGTCGCCGCCGCGAGCTGGGCGATCTGCGTGGCCGACTTCTACGGCGACCTCGCCGAGCGGCTCGCCAACGGCGCCTTCGAGGCGTTCGCGGCGGCCGGCGCCGGCGCCGCGTCGGTGCGCACGTTCGAGGTCCCCGGCGCGTTCGAGCTGCCGCTCGCGGCGAAGCTCTGCGCCGAGAGCGGTGAGTTCGCCGGCGTCGCCTGCCTCGGCGCCGTGCTCCGCGGCGAGACCGACCACTACGAGTTCGTCTGCGCCGAGTCGGCGCGCGGGATCGGCGAGGCAGCGCTGCGCACCGGCGTGCCCTGCGCGTTCGGGGTGATCACCTGCGAGAGCCGCGAGCAGGCCGAGGCCCGGGCCGGCGGCGGCAAGCGCGATCAGGGCCGCAACGCCGCGATCGCGGTGATCCGCATGCACCTGCTCGCCCGGCGCCTGCGCGGCTGAGCGTCGCGCTCAGATCAGGCCGGCGCCGAAGTAGCCGGCGTCGTCGCGAACGCCGGCGGGCACCGCGAACAGGCCGCTGCCGGTGTGCAGGATGTACTCGTTGAGCCGGTCGCTACCGCCGAGCCGGGTCTGCAGCGGCACGAACTGCCGGCGCGGATCGCGCTGGAAGCAGATGAAGAACAGGCCCGCGTCGAGCTGGCCGCGCGTGTAGTCGAAGCCGTCGGTGAACGAGTAGCCGCGGCGCAGGATCCGCTCGGCCCTGTTCGTCGCCGGGCTCGCCAGCCTGATGTGGGCGTCGGCGGGGATCAGCGGGTTGCCGTCGGGGCCGGTCGCGTCGAGGTCGACCTCGTCCATCTCGTCCTCGGCCCCGATCGGGGCGCCGGTGTCCTTGACCCGGCCGAAGACGTTCTCCTGCTCCTGCAGGAAGGTCCGGTCCCAGGCCTCGATCAGCATCCGGATCCGGCGGCTGACCAGATAGCTGCCGCCGCGCATCCAGTCCGGGCCCTCGGGGCCGACCCAGACGAACTCCTCGAGCGAGTCGGCGTCGTCGTTGAGGATGTTGTTGGTCCCGTCCTTGAAGCCCATCAGGTTGCGCGGGGTTCCCTGCTCGGCCCCGGTCCGCGAGGTCCGCCCGAAGCCGAGCTGGCACCAGCGCATGACGGCGACGCCCTGGGCGAGCTTGGTGAGGTTGTGAACCGCGTGGAAAGCCACCTGGGGGTCGTTGGCGCAGGCCTGGACGCAGATGTCGCCGTCGCTGATCTTCGCGTCGAGCTCGTCGCCGGGCAGCGGCGGCAACGGTTCCAGCGGCGCCGGTCGCTTGCCGCGCAGGCCGAAGCGGCCGTCGAACAGCGACGGGCCGAACCCGACGGTGATCGTCAGCTCGGCGGCGCCGAGGCCGACCGCCTCGCCGGTGTCGTCGGGCGGCAGCAGCAGCTCGGAGTTCTCGGTCCCGGCGGGCTCGCCGCGGGTCATCCGCGCCGCCGCGACGGTCCACGCCTGCATCAGCTCGCGCAGCTCGGCGGCGCTGGTCGTGGTCAGGTCGAAGGCCGCGAAGTGCAGCCGCTCCTGCGCCGGCGTCGTGATCCCGGCCTGGTGGGCGCCGTGGAAATCGACCGTGCCTGCGGCCGGATCGTCGGACGCCTCCGCCCTGCCGAGCGCGAAGCCGCCGCCGGCGGCGAGCGCGATGCCGCCCGCGGCGCCGGCGCCGATCAGGCCCCGCCGGGTGATCCCGGCGCGCTCGTCGGCCGCGGCGCTCACTGATCGACGATCTGCCCGCCGAGCCGGGCCAGCGGCAGGGCGAGGGCGTCGACGGCCTGGCTCAGCTTCTGCCGCTCGCGCTCGCTGACCCGCTCGTAGTTCTCGTAGACGTCGCCCGCGACGCGGTAGGGCTTCAGCGCCGCGTACATCGCCGCGAACCGCTGCTCGATCTCGGTCGCGAGCTCGGGATCGGAGTCGCGCAGCGCCGGCTCGAGCAGCACGAACGCCTCGTGGGCGCCGTCGACGTTGGCCTTGAAGTCGGTCAGGTCGGTGTGCGAGTAACGCTCCTCCTCGCCGGTGATCTTCGACTGCGAGACCTCGTTCAGCAGCTCGACGGCGCCGTTGGCGAGCACCACCGGGTCGTAGCCGTTGCCGGCGGTCAGCCGCCGCAGCTTCTTGACGTCGGTCAGCAGCCGCCGCGCGGTCGCCTCGTCACCGGCGCTGATCCGCCCGTTGACCCAGAGCGCCTTCTCGAGCGGGTGGAAGCCGGTCCACTCGTCGCCCTCGGCGACGTCGTTGACGCGCGCGTCGATCGCCGGGTCGAGGCTGCCGAACGACTCGGCGACCGGCTCGATCCGCTCGTAGGGGACCCGCGAGTGCTCGTAGAGCCGCTTGGCGCGGGCGACGTCGCCGGCCTCGACCGCGGCGACGAACGCGGTCGTCCGCTCGACCAGCTCGCGGGCCTCGCCGTTGACGTAGCGGGCGTACTCGTCGGTCGCCCGCCGCAGCCGCGGGTCGGTCGTCGCCGCCCGCTGCTCGCCGCTGACGACGAGCTTGCCGGTCGGCTCGCGGTTGCCCGGGTTGCCGCAGACGATGTCGAAGCTGCCGGGGTCGAGGTTGATCGAGACCTCGCCGCTCAGCCCCGCCGTCAGGTTCTCACGCTCGCCGAGGATCCGGGCGCCGTCGAGGACCTCGAACTCGTTGTTGGCGGTGCTGTCGTCGTTGCTGACAGTGAACGTCGCCGGCCCCGCCGCCGCCCTCAGGTCGGTCGGGTCACAGCCGCCGTCGGTGATCTTGACGGCGATCCGCTGCACGTCGCCGTCGCCGGCGTCCGACCCCGAGCCGCAGGCGGCGAGCAGCAGGGCGAACGCGGCGGCCGCCAGCGTGGCGGCCGCCGGCCTGCCGGGCAGCTCAGGCATCCGCCGTCTCGACCCCGCTGGGGGCGCTGCGGGGGCGGCGGAGGGCGCCGAGCCGCCAGCCCTCGGGCCAGAGCACGAAGGCGAGCATCGGCACGAGGTAGGCGAGGTAGGCGATCGCTTCGGCCTCGGTCATCACCGACTGCAGGCCGAGCATCCCGGTCAGCAGCGACGAGGACCAGGTGCCGGGAACGACGAGCCAGGAGAGATCGACCGCCTGGCCCTGGAGGCTGGTCAGCCAGCCCGCCTCCCAGGCCGTGTGGGCGGCGCTCGCGAGCAACCCGGCGGCGACGAAGACGAGCACGACCGAGGTCAGCCTGAAGAAGCGGGCGAGGTCGAGCCTGGTGCCGCCGTGGTAGATGCCGACGCCGATCACGATCGCGAGCGCGATGCCGAGCAGCGCCCCGAGGCCGGCGGCGAGCGGGTCGCTGGCGCCCTGGAAGACGGCGAGCAGGAAGACGGCGGTCTCGACCCCCTCGCGGAGGACGGCGAAGAAGGCCATTCCGATCAGCGCCCAGGCGGAGCCGCTGCGCAGCGCCGAGCCGGCGCTGCGCTGCAGCTCGGACTTGATCATCCGAGCGTGCCTGCGCATCCAGAAGATCATGAAGGTGACGATCGAGACCGCGGCGAGGCCGATCACGGTCTCGAGCATCTCCTGCTGGCGCTGCGGCAACTGCTGGTTGAGCAGGTCGAGGCCGAGGCCGAGGCCGAGGCAGATCGCGATCGCGATCGCGACGCCCACCCAGACGTGCCGGAGCGCGTCGCGGCGTCCCTCCTGCCTGAGGAAGGCGGCGATGATGCCGACGATCAGCGCCGCCTCGACGCCCTCGCGCAGCCCGATTACGAACGTCGGGAGCAAGCCGCCCTCGAGCGCCGGCCGGATCGCTTGTTAGGTCCACCTAACAGAGTGCTGCGATGCTAGCGAATTAGGGGCGCCTAACTCGGCGCCGCCGGCCGCGGCTCGCGCCGGCGCCGGTCACGGGCCGCTCCCCGCTACTATCCCGCGCCGCATGGCCAAGGTCTGTCACTCCTGCGGCAAGCGGCCCGCGGTCGGGAACTCGCGCAGCCACTCGATGGTCGCGACCAGGCGCCGCTTCGAGCCGAACCTGCAGAAGGTCCGGATCGACCGCGGCCACGGCCCCGAGCGCGTCTACGTCTGCACGCGCTGCCTCAAGGCCGGCAAGGTCACCAAAGCGGCCTGACCGGCCGGTAGAACTCCCGGCCATGCCCGATCCGTCAGTTGCGCGCTTCCGGCGCGTGATCGAGACCGCCTACGACTACCTAGAGGCGCGCCGCAACGAGGTCAACGACCTCAACGTCTTCCCGGTCGCCGACGGCGACACCGGCGACAACATGGCGCTGACGATGAGCGCGGTGCTGGCCGAGCTCGACCGGATCGAGGCCGAGGCCGGCGATCTCGCCGACCGCACCGAGCTCGTCCACGCGGTCGCCCGGGCGGCGCTGATGGGGGCCCGCGGCAACTCCGGCGTGATCCTCAGCCAGATCGTCCGCGGCGCCGCCGAGGAGCTCGCGACCCGGCCCGGCGAGCTGATCGACCCGGTGCTCGTCGCCGCCGCATTCGCCCGCGCCGCCGACGCCGCCTACGAGTCGGTCCGCAGCCCGGCCGAGGGGACGATGCTGACCGTCGTCCGGGCGATGTCGCACGCCGCCGCCCAGCACCTCGCCCGGCTCTCCGACGAGCAGCGGCGGCTCGGCACCGACTTCACCTGGGAGCAGCAGGACGCGCTGCTGGCCGAGGTGCTCGAGGCGGTCACGGTCGCCGGCGAGGAGGCGGTGCAGCGAACCCCCGAGCAGCTCGACGTGCTCGGTGAGGCGGGCGTCGTCGACGCCGGCGCCCACGGGCTCGTCCTGATCCTCGCCGGGATCGTCGCCGGGCTGCGCGGTGAGCAGACGCCGCCGGTCGAGATCCGCGAGCAGGCGCCGGCGCGGATCTCCGCGCCCCAGCACAGCGACAGCCGCTTCCGCTACTGCGTCAACTTCATCGTCCAGGGAGCCGACCTCGACGGCGCCGCGTTCGAGCCGGCGCTGCGCGAGATCGGCGACTCCGTCCTCGTCGTCGGCGACCGCCGGACGCTGCGCGTGCACGTCCACACCGACGAGCCCGGCCGCGCCCGCGAGGTGTTCGACGGCCGCGGCACGATCTCGCGCGTCGACGAGGCCGATATGCGCGAGCAGATCGCCGAGCGCAGCGAGCGGCTCGCCGGCGGCGAGCTCCGCTGCGGCGTCCTCGCCGTCGCCTCGGGCGCGGGCATGCGCCGGCTCTACGAGAGCCTCGGCGCCGGCGTCGTCGACGGCGGCTCGACGATGAACCCCTCGACCGACGAGCTGCTCGCCGGGATCCACGCGACCGGCGCCGCCGCCGTTCTCGTCCTGCCGAACTCGCCCAACGTCGTGCTCGCCGCCCGCCACGCCGCCGAGCTCTCCGAGCACGACGCGCGCGTCGTCGACTGCACCTCCCAGCAGGCCGGGCTCGCCGCCCTGGTCGAGGTCGACACGACCGCCGGGATCGACGCGAACCTCGAGCGCGTCAACGGCGCCCTGGCCGAGATCAGGGTCGGCGCGATCGCTCCCGCCGCCAAGGACGACGCCGCGGGCAGGTTCGTCCGCGGCGACGCGGTCGGGTTCCTCGACGGCGAGGTGTGCGCCTGGGGCGGGGCCGGATCGACGCTGCGCGAGATCCTCGGCGCGCTCGCCGCCGAGGCCGAGATCATCACGATCATCGAGGGCGAGTCGGCGCCGATCGCGCTCGACGAGGTCGCCGCGCTCGCGCCCGACGGGGTCGAGGTCGAGGCCCACCGGGGCGGGCAGCCGCACTGGTGGTGGCTGCTCGCGGCGCAGTGAGGGCGCCGGCCCTGCCCGCCCTCAGGAGCCCGCGCCGGGCGCCGGCGTGAAGCGCCGCGCCGCGCCCACGTAGCCGTCCGCGAGCCGGCGGATCAGCCGCCGGCGACGGCCGAGCCGCAGCGTGGCGAGCGAGCCGATCGGGGTTCGGTCCAGCGTCTCGAACAGCGCGATCGCGGCCGCGTTGCCGGGCCAGACGCCGGCGAGCGAGACCCGGGCGCCGGCGGCAGCGAGCAGGACGTCGTTGCGGCGGGTCGCCTCGATCGCGATCCCGAGCCGCCTCGCCCCGCGCGCGGTGAAGGCGTCGTGGCTGTAGGCGATCCCCGGCCGCAGCTCGAACGCGAAGCCGAGGTAGGGGGACTCGAGCCGATCGGTCGAGGACCAGCGCGCGTGAACGAGCTCGCCCCCGAGCCGCGCGACCATGCAGATCTGGCCGGCGCCGAGCCGCCGCCTGACCTCGGCGGCGGGCGTGTCCGGCCGCAGCCGCCGGTAGGCGTCCGCCTCGGCCGCCGCCAGCAGCGAGAACTCCGCTCCCGCCACCGGGCGGGGAGCGTGAGCCGGCTGCAGCGACCGCGAATAGACGTTCAGGCGGCGGTAGATCGTGGCGTCGAGGACGCGCAGCCGGAGCGCGCCGATCCCCTCGGCGCGCAGCACCCCGAGCGCACGGGCAGGGAGCCTCAGCGATGTGCTGTCCATTCTCTTCGTGGGGTCCGGGTCGGTGCGGTCGCGGGCTACGTCAACGGGGGGTTGACTTGCGGCGGTCGCGCGCGATTCAACCGGCCGCCGCAACCGCCCGCAAGCGATTCGCGGATCGCCGGCTGCCGCCCTGCACCGGCATATGCTCGCTAACTGTCATCTTGGCGCCGGCGCGCGAACAAGCGAGCGAGGTCGCCGCGCCGCCGGCCTTCGGCGGCGGGCGGGCGCCCGGCCGCGCGGAGCTGCTCGCGGCGCCGCTGCGGAGCGCGCCGCGACCGCGGCGGCTCGATGCCCCGCTCGGATCGCTGCGCGGGGTCGGCGCCAAGACCGCCGCGGCGGCGGCGAGGCTCGGCCTGCGGACGCTCGGCGATCTGATCGACAACGTTCCCCACGGCTACGTCGACCGCGCCGCGGTCAGCCCGGTCGCCGAGCTGCGGATCGGCGAGCGGGCGACGGTGCTGGTCGAGGTTCGCGCCGCCGCGGTGCGGCCGACCCGGCGCCGCAACCTGCGGATCGTCGAGGCGCAGGTTGCCGACGCCAGCGGGCCGATGACCGTCACCTGGTTCAACCAGGCCTGGCTCGCCGAGCGGCTGCGGCCGGGCACGAAGCTGTTGCTCAGCGGCCGCCTCGACCGCCGCGGCTTCCGGCCCGACGCGCAGGAGATCGTCGCTGCCGGCACCCCCGGGCCGGGCGGCGGCGATCCGATCCGCGACCGGCCCGGCCCGCCGCGCGGACTGCACACGACGGGGATCGTCCCGGTGCATCCCTGCGGCGAGGGCCTGCGGGTGGGGCGGCTGCGGCAATGGACCTGGGAGGCGCTCGCGCTCGCGCCCGATGCGATCGAGGCGCTGCCGGCGCCGATCCGCCGCCGCCGCGGGCTCGCCGGCGCCGCCGACGCCCGCGTCGCCGTGCACTTCCCGCGCGACGGGGAGGAGATCGCCGCGGGCCGCCGCCGGCTCGCCTACGAGGAGCTGCTGCTGCACCAGGCGGCGCTGCTGAGCCGCCGCGGCGAGCGCCGGGCCGAGCTCGCGGCGGAGCCGCTGGGCGAGCCCGGCGAGCTCGTCGGCGGCTGGCTCGCGGGGCTGCCGTTCGAGCCGACCGGCGACCAGCGCGCGGCGATCGCCGAGATCGAGGCCGACCTCGGACGCGAGCTGCCGATGCAGCGCCTGCTGATGGGCGAGGTCGGCAGCGGCAAGACGATCTGCGCCCTCTACGCGATGCTGCGCGCGGTCGAGAGCGGCGGCCAGGCGGCGCTGATGGCGCCGACCGAGACGCTCGCCGAGCAGCACTTCGCGACCCTCGAGGCCCTGCTCGCGGGCAGCGCGATCCCGATCGCGCTGCTGACCGGCTCGGCGAAGGCGGCGGCGCGGCGGCGCGCGCTCGAGGCGCTCGCGACCGGCGAGCTGCCGCTGATCGTCGGCACCCACGCGCTGATCGAGCCCGCGGTCGGCTTCGCCCGGCTCCGGGTCGCGGTCGTCGACGAGCAGCACCGTTTCGGCGTCGGCCAGCGCCGGCTGCTCGACGCCAAGGGCCCCGCCGCGCTCGCTCCGCACGTGCTGCACATGACCGCGACGCCGATCCCGCGGACGCTGTCGCTGACCGCCTACGGCGATCTCGACACGACGACGCTGCGCGAGCTTCCGGCCGGCCGCCGCCCGATCAGGACCTGGCACGTCGGCGAGGAGCGGCGCGACGGCGCCTACGGCTTCGTCCGCGACCGCCTGCGCGAGGGCCGGCAGGCGTTCGTCGTCTGCGCGCTCGTCTCGAGCTCGGAGAAGGCGCAGGCGAAGGCGGCGACGGCCGAGGCCGAGCGGCTCGCCGGCGGCGAGCTGCGCGAGTTCAGCGTCGAGGTCCTGCACGGGCAGATGCCGGCGGCGGCGAAGTCGGCGGCGATGGGCCGGTTCGCGTCGGGCGCGGCCGACGTGCTCGTCGCGACCAGCGTGATCGAGGTCGGGATCGACGTTCCGAACGCGACCGTGATGCTGATCGAGGACGCCGATCGCTACGGGCTCAGCCAGCTGCACCAGCTGCGGGGCCGGATCGGGCGCGGCGAGCACGAATCGCACTGCATCCTGTTCGCCGAGCCCGGGTCCGAGCGCGCGGCCGAGCGCCTGCGCGCGATCGCCGCCGGCGCCGACGGCTTCGAGCTCGCCGAGCTCGACCTGCGGCTGCGCGGCGAGGGCGAGGTGCTGGGCACGCGCCAGAGCGGGCTGCCGCGGTTTCACGTCGCGCGGCTGCCCGAGGACGTCGCGCTGCTCGAGCTCGCCCGCGCCGATCTGCTGGCGCTGCTCGAGCGCCACGGCGCGCTCGACGCGCCCGCCCTCGGGCCGCTGATCGACGCTGTCCGCCGCCGCTTCGGCGACGAGCGCGCGGAGCCGATCGCGGCGTGAGGATCGTCGCCGGCGAGTTCGGTGGCAGGCGCCTGCGCGTCCCGTCGGGGGCCGCGGTCCGGCCGACCACCGACCGGGTCCGCGAGGCGCTGTTCTCGATCCTCGGAGCGGTCGAGGGGCTCGCGGTGCTCGACCTCTACTGCGGCAGCGGCGCGCTCGGGTTCGAGGCGCTGTCGCGGGGGGCCGCCGCGGTGACGCTGGTCGATCTCGAGCCCGGCACCGCCCGCGCGAACGCCGACGCGATCGGCGCCGCCGATCGCGTCGAGCTCGTCGGCGCCGACGCGCTCGCGTTCCTGCGCCGCGATCGCGGCGCCTACGACCTCGTCCTGCTCGACCCTCCCTATAGACTCGCCCGCCGCGTTGGTCCCGACCTCTCCAAGCTGCTCGTCCCGAGGCTCCGCCGCGGTGCCCGCGTGATCACCGAGAGCGCCGCCGGGCGCCCGATCGAGCTCGATCCGGAGGCGCTGCCGCAGCGCGACGAGCGCCGCTACGGGGCCACGGTGCTGCGCTTCCACGAGCTCGCGGAGCGCCGCCAATGAGCGCCGAGTCGCCCCGGATCGCGATCTGTCCCGGCTCCTACGATCCGGTCACCAACGGCCACCTCGACATCATCAGCCGCGCCTCGCGGATCTTCGACCGGGTCGTCGTCGGCGTCGTCGACCAGGCGATCCGCAAGCAGCGGACGCTGTTTACGGCCGCCGAGCGCGCCGGCTTCCTCGAGCGCGCCACCGCCGAGCTTCACAACACCGAGGTCAAGGTGTTCACGAACCTGCTGGTCGAGTTCGCCCGCGAGAACGGCGCGATGACGATCGTCAAGGGGCTGCGGGCGATCTCCGACTTCGAGTACGAGTTCGAGATGAACCAGCTCAACCGCAAGCTCGCGCCCGAGATCGAGAGCGCCTACGTGATGGCCTCGCCCGAGTTCAGCTTTCTCTCGAGCACCGGCGTCAAGGAGCTGGCCACGTTCGGCGGCGACGTCTCCGATCTGGTCCCGGCCGAGGTGGCCGCGGCGCTTGCCGAGCGGATTCGGCGCTAGTTGGGCAGGAGCTTGCAAAGCGGCGCCGAAACTGCGCCCACGCGGGGAAAATCCCGTCCGATCCCTAAGATTGCGCCGCACCCATGGACGTTCTCGTTCTAATCGACAAGCTCGACGACCTGATCCACAACGCGCGGCCGGTGCCGCTGACCGATCAGGTCAGGGTCGACCGCGAGGAGATCTACGACCTGCTCGATCAGATGCGGGCGACGATCCCGGAGGAGATCAAGCAGGCGCGCTGGATCGTCAAGGAGCGCCAGGAGATGCTCGCCGAGGCCAAGCGCGAGGCCGAGCGCGTCGTCAAGGAGGCGCGCGACCAGCAGGCGCGGCTGATCTCCGAGGAGGAGGTCTACAAGCAGGCCGAGCGCGGTGCCGAGGAGATCCTCGAGGACGCCCGCGACACCGAGCGCCAGATCCGCCTCGGGGCCGAGGACTACGCCGACGAGATCCTCTCGACGCTCGAGGTCAACCTGCAGAAGTTCCTCGCCGCCGTCCAGCGCGGCCGCGACCGGCTCGCCGGTCGCGACGAGGACCTCGAGCCGGCCGAGGTCGACTAGACCCCGGCTCCGGCACCGGCCCGCCGTCTGGCGGCTACGCGGCGGGGGCTCCCGTCGGCTCGTAGCTCGCCGCGACCACCGCGAGATCATCGCCTCGCCAGACGATCTCGCCGGCGCTCCAGGCGGCCAGGTCGGCGGCGTCCTCGGGGAAGTCGAACCCGTCCTCGATCGGCGTCGGCTGCGGCTCGGCGCGGATGACGTCGGCGATGACCAGGGCCCGCGCCTGCTCGCGCACGCGGCGCAGCAGGTCGCGCTTGCCGGCCGCCGGCAGGTGGTGGACGCTGAGCACGGCGATGACGAGGTCCCAGGGGCCGTCGGGCAGCGGGTCCTCGATCCGCGCCAGCCGGGTCTCGATCCCGAGCTCGCGGGCCCGGAACAGCATCTCCGGGCTCGAGTCGAGGCCGGTGATCGCGGCCCCGGGATGGGCCTCGAGCAGCCGCCGCGCGGTCTCGCCGGTGCCGACGCCGAGGTCGAGGACCCGGGCCGGGGGGAACGGGATCGCGGCGATCGCGGCGGCCTGGAGCTCGTCGAAGCGCGGCACCTCGGCCCGGATCCGCTCCAGGTAGGTCTCGGGGTCCCAGTGGAACTGCGCGGCCACGCTACGCTCGGATTATCCATGCGAGCGAGCGGGCCGGAGACGATCGACCTCGACGCGCTGGCGCTGCGCAGCGGCCAGGCGGAGGTGCTCGAGCTGACCTTGAGCCCGGCGCCGCCGGTCGTCGGCGGCGCCGCCCTTGAGCTCGAGGAGCCGCGGGTCGGCGCCCGCGTCGACGTCTCGCGGACGACCTCGGGCTACGCGCTGCGGCTGCGGCTCGAGGCGGTGCTCGCGGGCGAGTGCACGAGCTGCCTCGGCCCGGCCCGCTGGCGGCTGGAGATCGACGCGCGCGAGGTCGAGCAGTCGGGCGCCGGCGACCCCGAGCTGCTCAGCCCCTACGTCGCCGAGGGCGTCCTCGACGCCGGCGCCTGGGCCCACGACGCGCTGACGCTGGCGCTCCCCGACCGGCTGCTCTGCGAGCCCGGCTGCCTCGGACTCTGCGAGCGCTGCGGCATCAACCTGAACGAGGTCGACCCGCCCGGCTCGCACAGCCACGAACGGCCGCTCGACCCGCGCTTCGCGAAGCTGCGCGAGCTCGATCGCTGAGCGCCGGCCGCGACCGCTACGATTGCGCGCCGATGGCCGTCCCGAAGAAGCGACAGTCGAGCGCCCGGCGCGACAGGCGCCGCGCCCACGACGGTGTTCTCGCACCGCGTCTGAACGAGTGCCCGCAGTGCCACAGCCCGCGGATGCCGCACCGGGTCTGCCCGACCTGCGGCACCTACGCCGGCCGCGAGATCGTCTCGCTCGAGCCGACGGCGATCGACACTTCAGCGGGCTCAGAGGGCTAGCCGGTGGGCGCTCCCGGCGGGGGGCGCATCGTCGTCGCCTTCGACGCCGCGGGCGCCGAGGCCGGCGCTGAGGCGGTCGTCGCCGGCGTCGCCGCCGCGGCCGCCGACGGGATCGGCGTCCGGGTCTTCGGCCCCGTCGCCGCACTCGAGCCGCTCGCCGCGGTCGACGGCGTCGAGCTGATCGAGGCCGCCGACGTGATCGGCAACGACGAGGAGCCGGTGCGCGCCGTCCGCGGCCGCCCCGACGCGTCGGTCGTGCGCGCCGCCGCCGACGTCGCCGCGGGCGAATCGCAGGCGCTCGCGAGCCCGGGCTCGACCGGGGCGACGATGGCGGCGGCGCTGCTGGCGCTGAAGCGGATCCGCTCGGTCCGGCGGCCGGCGCTCGCGGTCGAGCTGCCGGCGCCGGGGCGGCCGCGGCCGGTGCTGTTGCTCGACGCCGGCGCCAACGCCGAGGCGCGGCCCTCGCACCTGCTCCAGTTCGGCCATCTCGGTGCCGCCTTCGCGGCCGCGGTGCTCGGCGTCGCCGCGCCCCGGGTCGCGCTGCTCTCGGTCGGCGAGGAGGAGAAGAAGGGGACGCCGTTGGTGATCGACGCGCACGCGGCGCTCGCCGCCGCGCCGGGGATCGACTTCGTCGGCAACGTCGAGGGACGCGACCTGCTCGACCCGCCCGCCGACGTCGTCGTCACCGACGGCTTCACCGGCAACGTCGTGCTGAAGACGATCGAGGGCACCGCTCGCGCGGTCGGATCGGCCGTCGGCGAGGCGGCGCGTTCGGGCCCGCTGGCCGCCGCCGGCGGGCTGCTGCTGCGGCCGGCGCTGGGCTCGCTGCGGCGCCGCCTCGACCCGGACGCGACCGGCGGCGCGATCCTGCTCGGGCTGCGCGGCGTCGCCGTCGTCGGCCACGGATCCGCCGGGCCCGACGGGATCGCCAACCAGATCCGGCTCGCGGCCCGCGCCGTCGCCGAGCGGGCGACCGAGCGAACCGAGGCGCTGATCGAGCGCTCCGGGGTGGGTCGGGCCGACCAGCGCCGGGCCGCGGGCAGCGGTGAGCCGGCGGCGCCGGCGTGATACACAGTTCCCGATGAGCGAGCCGACCGCAGCCACGCGGCGCGATCAGATCTTCGCGATGGTTCGCGATCACCTCGCCAACGAGCTCGAGCTCGACGCCGACGAGATCGGCGATGCGACCCGCTTCCGCGAGGACCTCGACGCCGACTCGCTCGACCTCTACGAGCTCGTGATGGAGCTCGAGGACACCTACGGCGTTCCGATGAGCGAGGAGGAGGCGGCCCGGATCCTGACCGTCGGCCAGGCGGTCGACTTCGTCGCCGAGCGCGCCGGATCGAACTGATCGGTGGCGATCTCGACCGAGAGGGATCGACCCGGCAGCGAGCCGGTCGCGCCGCTGCTGGAGCTGATCGAGGGGCTGCGTCCGGTGACCCGGCGACAGGCGCTGACCCACAGCTCCTGGACCGAGCGCCGCGTCAAGGCCTGGGGAAGGCTGGCGTTCCTCGGCGACAGCGTGCTCGGCCTCGCCGTCGCCGAGGAGCTGTTCAGGCGCTTTCCGCGCTCCGACATCGGCCGGCTGACGAAGATCCACGGCCAGGTCGTGAGCGGCCGCGCCTGCGCCGAGGTGGCGCTGCTGCTCGGCGTCCCCGAGATGCTCGAGCGCGAGCGGCCGGCCGGCCTCGACGGCGGCATCACCGCCGCCGAGCTGGTCGCCAGCGAGCGGGCGATGGCGTCGATCACCGAGGCGCTGATCGGCGCCTGCTACCTGGAGGCGGGGCTGGAGCCGGCGGCGGCGGCCGTGCTCGCCGCCTTCGAGCCGCAGATCGCGCTCGCCTCCGACACCCTGCTCGACTTCAAGTCCGCCCTGCAGGAGCAGCTCGCCCGCAGCGGCAGGCTCGTCTCCTACGTCGTCGTCGAGGAGGACGGGCCCCCGCACGACCGGCTGTTCCGGGTCGAGGCGCGGGTCGACGGCAAGCTCGTCGGCAGCGGCGCCGGCTCGTCGAAGAAGGCGGCCGAGCAGGCGGCGGCGGCGGAGGCGCTCGGGGAATCCCCGGGCTGAGCAGCGGATTCGCGGCCCGCATCCGGTCACGTCCGGGCCAACCTCGACGCTACCGACGGGAGACGAGAGCTTGCATCTGAAGTCGATCACGCTGAAGGGCTTCAAGTCCTTCCCCGAGCGCACGCAGCTCGAGTTCTCGCCCGGCGTCAGCGTGATCGTCGGGCCGAACGGCTGCGGCAAGTCGAACATCACCGACGGCGTCCTCTGGGCGCTCGGCGAGCAGAGCCCGCTCGCGGTCCGCGGCCAGAGCATGCAGGACGTGATCTTCGCCGGCGGCCGCGAGCGTCCGGCCCGCAGCGCCGCCGAGGTCGAGGTCGTGATCGACAACTCCGATGGCGCCGCCGGCTCCGAGTTCTCCGAGATCTCGGTCACCCGCACGCTCGATCGCTCCGGTGACGGCGGCTACCGCCTCAACGGCGCCCGCTGCCGCCTCGCCGACGTCTCCGACGCGCTCTCCGACGCCTCGCTCGGGCGCGAGATGCACTCGGTGATCGGCCAGGGCAAGGTCGAGGAGATCGTGCTCTCGAAGCCGCGCGAGCGGCGCCTGCTGATCGAGGAGGCGGCCGGCCTCGGCAAGCACCGCAAGCGCCGCCGCCGCGCCCAGCTCAAGCTCGAGCGGACCCGCGGCAACCTCGACCGCGCGCTCGACGTCGAGCGCGAGGCGCGCTCGCGGCTGCGGCCGCTGCGGGCGCAGGCCAACGCGGCCGAGACCCATGCCCGGCTCGAGCGCCAGTCGAACGAGCTGCGGCTGCGGCTGCTCGGCGACCGGCTCGCCGCCGGCGCCGGCGACCTCGCCGCGGCCGAGCGGGCGGCGCGGCAGGCGCGCGGCGAGCGCGACCGGATCGAGGCGGCGGTGGAGGAGGCGCGCGAGCGTCGCTCGGCGGTCGAGCAGCGGCTCGCCGAGCGCGAGGGGGAGCGCACCGCCGTCTGGGCCGACCTGACCGCGCTGCGCGCCGCGCATGAGCGCCTCGGCGCCCGCACCGAGGCGATCGCCGCGCGCGAGGCCGAGCTGCGGACGGCGCTCGAGCGCCGTCGGGCCGCGCTCGGAGCGCTTGCGGCGGAGCTGCGGACGAGCGAGCGCGACGCCGACGCCGTCGTCGAGCGCGAGCTCGAGGCCGCCCGCGAGGGCCTCGCCGCGGCCGCCGAGGCGATCGCCGAGGCGATCGCCGCCGCCGATCTGGAGCCGCGGCTGGCGGCGCTCGCGCGGGTTCGCGGCGGCGCCGAGCGCGCCGCCCGCTCGGCCCGCCGCGCCGAGGACGTGCTCGGCCACCGGCGCCAGGACTCGCTCGAGCAGCGGGTCGAGGCCGAGGCCGCGCTCGCGGCGACGCTGGCGCGCCTGTGCGCGTCGCTGGGTCGCGCCCGGGACGCGGTCGGCAGGCGGGCCGCGCAGGTCGAGCAGCAGGTCGTCGGCGCCGGCGCCGGCGCCGACGATGAGCTCGCGACCGAGCTGCGCGAATGCTCGCGGGCCGAGGCCGAGCTGCAGACCGAGCTGCGGGCGGTATCCGAGCGGGTGACGAGGACCGAGGTCGGCGCCACCCAGCTTCGCGACCGGCGCGAGGAGGCGGAGGCCGAGTGGGGGCGGCTGCTCGCCGGGCTCGAGCCCGAGGACGAGCCCGAGCCCGAGCGGCTCGGCGAGGAGGAGCGCGGGCGCACCGAGGCGGCGATCGAGCGGCTGATCCGCCGCCGCGAGCAGCTCGGCCCGGTCAACCCGCTGGCCGAGGGCGAGTACCGGCAGGCGAAGGAGCACGTCGCCGACCTCGAGGCCCAGCGCGAGGACCTCGAGCGGGCGCTCGACGAGCTGCGCAAGCTGATCCGCCGGACCGACCGCGAGATCACCACCGCGTTCGAGCAGACCTTCGACGCCGCCCAGCGCAACTTCGAGGAGCTGATCGGCCACATGTTCCCGGGCGGGCGCGGGCGCCTGCGGCTGGTCGAGCAGCAGCGGCCGAAGCGCGTGCTCGGCGGCGCCGCCGTGCCCGAGGACGAGCGCACCGGCAGCGACGCCGCCGCCGCCTTCCGCGAGGCGAGGCCCGCCGATGGTGCGCCGCCCGGTCCCGGTCCGGAAGACCCGGAGGCCGGCGGCGACGAGGACGAGCGGGACGGCGGCGACGCCGGCGTCGAGATCGAGGTCACCCCGGCGGGCAAGGCCACCCGCCGGCTGTCGCTGCTCTCGGGCGGCGAGAAGTCGCTGGTCGCGCTCGCGTTCGTCTTCAGCGTCTTCCTCGCCCGGCCCTCGCCCTTCTACATCCTCGACGAGGTCGAGGCGGCCCTCGACGACGCCAACATCGATCGCTTCCTGCAGCTCGTCCGCCGGTTCTCCGATCGCGCCCAGTTCGTGATCGTCACCCACCAGAAGCGGACGATGGACGCCGCCGACGTCCTCTACGGCGTCTCGATGCAGGACGGCGCCACCAGGGTCGTCTCCCGCCGCCTCCCGCGCGAGCGACGGCTCGGCGAGGGGACCGACGGCGCCACCGTCGCCGCCTGAGGCGACGCCGGCCACCTCCTCCGCTGCGGCGGTGGCGCTTCCGCCCGCGCCGCCCCCGGTCCGCGCGCCCGGTTCCGCTCGCGCCCGACCGCCAGTGACTACGCTGCCCGGCTCATGGCGACCACCTGGGCAGAGCTGCTCGACGTCGGCGACCGCGAGCTCGGCGCCGCCGCCTCCGAGCCCGCGGGCGAGAACGGGCCGCAGCGACGCGGCTTCTTCCGCCGCCTGCGCGAGAGCCTGGCGACGAGCCGCGAGGCGCTCGGCGCCGAGCTCAGCGCGAGCCTGTTCGAGACGCTCGACGCCGCCACCTGGGAGCGGCTCGAGGAGGCCCTGATCATGGCCGACGTCGGCGCCCGGACCACGGCCGAGGTCGTCGGTCGGCTCGAGGCCGAGGTCGAGGCCGGCCGGGTCGAGGGGGCGGAGGCGGTGCGCGCGCGCTTGGTCGAGCTGCTTGCCGAGCTCGCCGCCGGCGACGGCAACACCCGGATCGACCTGCGGCCGCGACCGGCGGTCGTGCTGATCGTCGGCGTCAACGGCACCGGCAAGACGACCACGGTCGGCAAGCTCGCCTGGCACCTGAGCCGTGAGGCGGGGCTGTCGGTGATCGTCGCCGCCGCCGATACCTACCGGGCGGCCGCGGTCGAGCAGCTCACGACCTGGGCCGAGCGGGCAGGCTGCGACATCGTCCGCGCCGAGACCGGCCAGGACGCCGGCGCCGTCGTCTTCGATGCGATCGCGGCGGCGACCGCGCGCGGCACCGACGTCGTTTTGATCGACACCGCCGGCCGCCTGCACAATCGCGCCGACCTGATGGAGGAGCTGGCGAAGGTGCGGCGCGTGATCGTCAAGCAACTCGAGGCCGAGCCCTCGGAGACGCTGATCGTCGTCGACTCGACCACCGGTCAGAACGGGCTGCGGCAGGCGCAGGTGTTCGCCGATGCGGTCGATGTCAGCGGCGTCGCGCTGACGAAGCTGGACGGGTCCGCGAAGGGCGGGATCGCGCTCGCGATCGCCGGCGAGCTCGGGATCCCGGTGAAGCTGATCGGCGTCGGCGAGGGGATCGAGGACCTGCGCCCGTTCGACGCCGAGGAGTTCTCCGCGGCGCTGCTCGCCGAGTAGCCTCAGCTCCATGTTCGATCAGCTCAGCGAGCGCCTTCAGGGCACGATGAGCGACCTGCGCTCGCGCGGGAAGCTGAGCGAGGCCGACGTCGACAAGGCGATGCGCGAGATCCGCCTCGCGCTGCTCGAGGCCGACGTCAACTTCAAGGTCACCAAGCGGTTCGTCGCCGCCGTCCGCGAGCGGGCGATCGGCGCCGGCGTGCTCGAGAGCCTCGATCCCGGCCAGATGGTCGTCAAGGTCGTCAACGAGGAGCTCGCCGAGCTGATGGGCGGGTCGGGGCGGGAGCTCTCGTTCGCCCCGAGCGGCCCGACCGTGGTCCTGATGGCCGGCCTGCAGGGCTCGGGCAAGACGACGGCAGCCGCGAAGCTCGCCCGCCACCTCGCCGAGGACGGCAGGCGAGCCGCCCTCGCCGCCTGCGATACCCAGCGGCCGGCCGCCGTCGAGCAGCTCGAGCGGCTCGGCAAGCAGGCCGGCGTAAGCGTGTTCTCGCAGGGGACGGAGCGCAGCCCCGTCGACATCGCCGAGTGGGCCCTGGGCCAGGCCCGCGCCCAGGACCTCGACGTGCTGATCGTCGACACGGCGGGCCGGCTTCACGTCGACGCCGAGCTGATGGACGAGCTGGTCGAGATCAAGCGCCGGACCCGTCCCCACGACGTGCTGCTGGTCGTCGACGCGATGACCGGCCAGGACGCCGTCAACGTCGCCGAGCAGTTCGCCGCCGCGACCGAGTTCGACGGCGTCGTGATGACGAAGCTCGACGGCGACGCCCGCGGCGGCGCCGCGCTCAGCGTTAAGGCGGTAACCGGCAAGCCGATCCTCTACGCCTCGACCGGCGAGAAGCTCGACCAGCTCGAGCGGTTCCACCCCGACCGGATGGCGCAGCGGATCCTCGGGATGGGCGACGTGCTCTCGCTGATCGAGAAGGCCGAGCAGGAGATCGACGCCTCCGAGGCCGAGCAGCTCGAGCGCAAGATGCGCGAGGACCAGTTCACGCTCGACGACTTCCTCAAGCAGCTGAAGCAGATCCGCCGCATGGGCCCGCTGTCGAGCGTGCTCGGGATGATGCCCGGGATGGGGAAGGCGATGAAGGAGCTGAAGAGCGCCAACCTCGACGACCGCGAGCTCGATCGGCTCGAGGCGATCATCCTCTCGATGACGGCCGAGGAGCGCGCCAACCCGGACGTGATCAGGGGCTCGCGCCGGCGTCGCATCGCCGCCGGGTCGGGGACCAACGTGCAGGCGGTGAAGCAGCTGACGAAGCAGTTCGAGCAGATGCGGAAGATGATGCGGGCGATGGCGTCGGGCAAGATGCCGAGCGCCGAGGCGATGCTCAGCGGCCAGCTCGGCCGCGGCCGCGGCCGCGGGCGCTGATCGCTGCCCGCGGGCGGCGGCCGGGCCGCGGCCGCGACCTGTAATCTGCGCCGCCGCAATGGCAGTGAGAATCAGACTTCGGCGGGCGGGCTCGTCCAAGAACCCGATCTGGCGCATCGTCGTCGCCGACAAGCGCTCGCCGCGCGACGGCCGCACGATCGAGACGATCGGCAGCTACAACCCGCAGACCGAGCCCTCCCAGATCACGATCGACACCGAGCGCGCGCAGCACTGGATCGAGCGGGGCGCGCAGCCTTCGAGGACCGTCGCCAGGCTGCTCCGGACCGAGGACGTCGACGTCGCCGGCGCCTGAGCGCCGGCAGCCGCCCGATGCGTGAGCTGGTCGAGTTCCTCGTCCGCTCGCTGGTCGAGCACCCGGACGAGGTCGGGGTCGAGGAGTTCGACGAGGACGGTGATCTGGTGCTCGAGGTCAGCGTCGCCGACGATGATCTCGGCCGCGTGATCGGGCGCGGCGGCCGGATCGCGAACGCGCTCCGCACCGTCGCCCGCGCCGCCGGCTCGCGCGACGACCGCCGCGTGATCGTCGACATCCTCGACTAGGTGTAGATGCCAGCCACGTTGTTCCCGATCCGCTCCCGCAATCGTTCG
>CAZCFA010000029.1:0-35083 GCA_964497825.1 uncultured Conexibacter sp. | reverse complement strand
TCGACGGTCGCGCCCAACCCGAGCTCAGCCCTCCCGCAGGCTCTGCGCCTGCGGAAGCCGCTTGAGCTTGCGCAGCGAGTTCGACTCGATCTGGCGGACGCGCTCGCGGGTGATGCCGAAGTCGCGGCCGATCTGCTCGAGCGTCATCGGGTCCGACCCGAGCAGGCCGTAGCGGAGCTCGATCACCCGGCGCTCGCGCTCGCTCAGCAGGCCGAGCGCGCGCTCGAGGCCCTCGCGCTGCAGCGCGTCGGTCGCGCGCTCGAACGGGCTCTCGGTCGCCTCGTCCGGAACGAGATCGGCGAGGCGGCCGTTGCCGTCGTCGCCGATCGGCGCCTCGAGCGAGACCGGCGCGGCGCCGATGTTCATCAGCTCGCGCACCTCGGCGACGCCCATCCCGAGCTCGGCGGCGACCTCGTGCGGCTCGGGCTCGCGGCCGAGGTCCTGGACGAGGCTGCGCTCGACGTGGCGAACCCGGGCGAGCTTCTCGTTGACGTGGACCGGCACGCGGATCGTCCGGCTCTTGTCGGCGATCGCGCGGGTGACGGCCTGGCGGATCCACCAGGTCGCGTAGGTCGAGAACTTGTAGCCGCGCCGGTAGTCGAACTTCTCGACCGCGCGGATCAGGCCCAGCGAGCCCTCCTGGATCAGGTCGAGGAAGCTGAGGCCGCGGCCGACGTAGCCCTTCGCGATCGAGACGACGAGCCGCAGGTTGGCCTCGACCATCTGCCGCTTGGCGTCGATGTCGCCGCGCTCGATCCGCTTCGCCAGCTCGACCTCGCCGTCGGCGGTCAACAGCGAGACCTTGCCGATCGAGTGCAGGTAGAGGCGCAGCGAGTCGACCCCCGGCTCGACGTTCAGGTCCGGCGAGGTGGCCACCGCCGACGTCGCGCCGGCGCCGTTCTCACCGGCGGCGGCGTCACCGATCACCTCAATCCCGGCGTCGACGAGCCGCGCGTGCAGGTCGCGGATCCCCTCGGCGCCGAGCTCGACCTCCTCGAGCGCGGCGGCGACCTGCTCGACGCTGACGTATCCGGGCTCGCGTCCGGCGGCGATCAGCGCCTGCGCGACATCCTCGCTCGTCCGCTCGCGGACCGCCTGATCCGTCTCCTCGAGATCGTCGGCCAAGTTCTCTCCACGCCCCGTGCCGGGCGCCTCTCCGAATTGCCGGCCGAGTATGGCAGGCTCGCGAACGCCCGCAGCCGGCACCGCTACGCTCCGGAGCCGGTTTCCCGTGAGCCATCCCGCCGCCACCTTCCCCGACGTGCAGGCGCGTCGCCCCCGCACCGAGGTCAGCCTGACCCGGGTCGGTGTCCGCGGGATCGAGAAGGTGATCCGGATCGACGGCCCGGGCAGCGATCCCGGCGCCGAGCCGCAGCTGTTCTTCGCCGAGCTCGAGTGCTACGTCGACCTCAACCCGCAGCAGGCGGGCGTCCACATGTCGCGGTTCGAGGAGGTCGTCAACGAGGCGATCGATGCCGCCGTCAGCCGCGCCGAGCTCAAGGCCGAGCATCTCGCGGCCCACATCGCCGAGCGCGTCCGCGAGGGCCAGGGCGGCCTCCGCGCCGAGGTCACGCTCGCCGCCCGCTACCCGCAGACGGTGCCGGCTCCGGTCAGCGGCCGCCCGACCCAGGAGATCTACTCGCTGTTCGGCACCGCCGTCGCCGCGGCCGCCGGCACGCGCACGCTGACCGGGGTGCAGGCGCAGGGGATGACCGCCTGCCCGTGCGCCCAGGAGCTCGTCGCCGCCGGCGCCCGCGAGCGCCTCGCCGGGCTCGGCTACGACGACTCTCAGATCGAGGAGATCATCGGCGCCGTCCCGGTCGCGACCCACAACCAGCGCGGCATCGGCACCCTCTATCTCGGCCGCGGCGAGGGTGACGGCTCGCGCGAGATCGACGCCCGCGAGCTGCTGACGATCGTCGAGTCGTCGATGTCGTCGGAGATCTACGAGCTGATGAAGCGCGAGGACGAGCGCGCCGTGGTCGAGCGGGCGCACGCGAACCCGCGCTTCGTCGAGGACGTCGTCCGCGAGATGATCCGCCGCGTCGCCGCGGCCCACCCCGAGCTCGCCGCCGGCGGCGGCTTCGTCCTCGCCCGCCAGGAGAACCTCGAGACGATCCACCGCCACACGGTCGTCGCCGAGCGCTCGGGCGAGCTCGCCGAGGTGCTGGACGAGCTCGAGGGCGGCGAGCACTCGACCCACCACCTGACGATGCGGGAGTGGCTTGAGGCCTAGCGATCGCGGATGCCGCCGGGCGCCGCGGCCCGGCGCCCCCAGCGGTCAGCCTCGACCGTCGCCCGGCGCTCCTGCTCGATCCGCCGGCGGACGCCGAAGAAGTAGTCGGCGCCGGAGATCACGGTGATCGCCAGCGCCGCGTAGACGAGCAGGTTGACCGCCAGGGTCGCGGGGTCGACCGCGATCAGGGCGATGATCGCCGCCACCTGCAGCGCCGTCTTCAGCTTGCCGAGCCAGCTCGCCGCGATCACCACTCCCTGCTCGACGGCGACGGCGCGGAGGCCGGTGACGGCGAGCTCGCGGGCGATGATCACCATCGCGATCCACGCCTGCAGGCGGCCGAGCGAGACCAGCGAGACGAGCGCGGCGACGATCAGCAGCTTGTCGGCGAGCGGGTCCATCAGCTTGCCGAACGTCGTCACCTCGTCGCGGCGGCGGGCGATGTAGCCGTCGAGCCCGTCGCTGCAGGCGGCGACCGTGAACACGATCCCCGCCCACAGGTCGCCGTTGGGGACCTCGGCGAGCAGCGCGACGACGACGACCGGGACCGCGAGGATCCGCAGCATCGTCAGCGTGTTCGGGATGTTCAGCGGGACCAAGGTGCGGCGGCTCCCGAAGCCGATCTTACGCCGCGGCCGCCGACAGCTCGCGGGCGCGGGCGAAGACCTCGTCGATCATCGCCTCGGTCAGCTTCCCGGTGAACGTGTTCTGCTGGCTCGGGTGGAAGCAGCCGAGCAGCGCGAAGGATCCGATCGTGGCCTCGGCGCCGTGCCCGAACCGCGGCTTCGGCCGCGGGACCTCGGCCCCGCCCGCGCGCAGCGCCCGCAGGCAGCCGTCCCAGGCGAAGGCGCCGAGCGCGACCAGCACCCGGACCCGGGCGAGCAGCCGCAGCTCGCGGACGAGGTAGGGCAGGCAGGTGTCGCGCTCGAGCGGCGTCGGCTTGTTGGCGGGCGGCGCGCAGCGGACAACGGCGCTGACCCAGGCGTCGCTGAGCCGCAGGCCGTCGTCGGCGCTGACGCTCGTCGGCTGGTTCGCGTAGCCGGCGCGATGCATCGCCGCATAGAGCCAGTCAGCCGAACGGTCGCCGGTGAAGATCCGGCCGGTGCGGTTGGCGCCGTGGGCGGCGGGGGCGAGGCCGATGACCGCGATCCGCGCGCGCGGATCGCCGAAGCCCGAGATCGGCCGCGCCCAGTAGCGCTCGCCGCGGTAGCGCCGCGGCGGGTCGGCGGCAACCCGCCGGCGCCACTCGACCAGGCGCGGGCAGGCGCAGCAGCCGTGAACCTCGCGCTCGAGCGCGGCCAGCGAGCCCTCGTTGCCGCTGCGGGCGGTCACTTCCAGGGACGCTAGATGACTCGCCCGATCAGCCGCCCCCCGTTACCCTCGATGGCCGTCGCCGCGCGACCCAGTCGCGCGCGAGCCGTCCCCGCGCATGCCGGAAGACACCCGAAAGCTGAAGCTCCTCGCGATCGTCCCGGCCCTCAACGAGGAGGGCATGGTCGGGCGCGTCGTCCGCGACATCAACCGCCACGCCCCGGACTTCGACGTCGTCGTCGTCGACGACGGCTCGGTCGACAACACCGTCGCCGTCGCCGAGTCGATGGGCGCGGTCGTGCTCCGCCACCCGTTCAACCTCGGCATCGGCGGGGCGATGCAGTCCGGCTACAAGTTCGCGCTCCGCAACGGCTACGACGTCGCCGTCCAGGTCGACGGCGACGGCCAGCACAAGCCCGAGTACATCCCCGAGATGCTCGAGAAGCTGCGCACCGGCGCCGACGCCGACATGGTCTACGGCACCCGCTTCCGCGGCGACCCCGGCTACAAGGTTCCGCTCGGCCGCCGGCTCGGCAACCTGATCTTCGCGGTGCTGCTGACGCTGCTGGTGCGCAAGCGCATCACCGACCCGACCTCGGGCTTCCGGATGACCAACCGCAAGGGGATCGAGCTGTTCGCCCGCGACTACCCGCACGACTACCCCGAGGTCGAGGCGATCCTGATGCTCCACCACCATCGGCTGCGGATCCACGAGGTCCAGGTGCGGATGAACGCCCGCGGCTTCGGGCGCAGCTCGATCGACTACCCGCGCGCCGCCTACTACATGGCGAAGGTGATGCTGGCGCTGTTCGTCGGCCTGCTGCGCCGGCGGCCGACGCCGCTCGACGGCCCGCCGCCGGTGACCGGCGAGTTCGAGGCGGTGACCCCGAGCGCCGCCACCGCGACCGGGCCGAGCGAGGAGAGCGGGCCGGCATGAGCGCCCTGCTCGGCACGGCGCTGCCGATCGCGGTCGAGCAGTCGAAGCTGTCCGGCAAGGCGCAGATCATCGCCGTGATCGTCACCGTCCTGCTGCTGGCGCTGGTCGTCGAGCTCGTCCGGCGGCGGCGGCTGATCGAGCGCTACGCGCTGCTCTGGATGTTCGCCGCCGCGGTCCTCGTCGTGCTCGCGGTCTGGAACGGCGGCCTCGTGTTCATCGCCGACCTGGTCGGCATCCAGTCGCCGCCGAACGCGCTGTTCCTGCTCGGCCTCGCGGTCGTCTTCGGCCTCCTGCTCAACTTCTCGGTCACCTTCTCGCGGCTCAGCCAGGAGACGAAGATCCTCGCCCAGGAGGTGGCGCGCATGGACCGCGAGCAGCGCCGGATCCGCCGCGACGGCCTCGCCGTCCCCGAGCCGAACGGCGATGCGCCGCGGCGCCGGGACGACGCGCCCGGACCGGCCGCGCAAGAGCGCGAGAGCTGACCGGCGGCGGACGCACCGCGGCCGCGATGGTGCGGGAGCCAGCGCCACGGCGGTGCGGGGTGACGACGCGGCGCGCGCGGCGCGCGGCGGTGCGGCCGTTCCGGCGGCGGCCGGCCGGCGCGGTGCGGGGTGACTTTTCCACCGATCCGGTGGTAATCGCGCCCCGCGGCGGTGCGGCCGTTCCGGCGGCGGCCGGCCGGCGCGGTGCGGGGCGACTTTTCCACCGATCCGGTGGTAATCGCGCCCCGCGCATCGCTGTGAGGCCGCATCGGACGCGCCCCGCGGCTCGCGGCGGAGCCCCATCGGGCGCGCCCCGCGGCTCGCGGCGAGGCCCGACGCCCGCGCCGGCGGCGGTCGCCGCTACCGCGGGCGCGGCTTGCCGCAGCGGTCGCCGGGCGCGCACGAGTGTCCGGCCAGCTTCTCCAGGTAGGCGCACAGCCGCTCGCGCTCGGCCGCGGTGAGCGGCGCCAGCATCTCCGCCTCGGCGCCCCGGGCGGCGGTCTCGGCGCGGGCGAGGCGGCGGAGGCCGTCGTCGGTGAGCTCGAGCAGGTAGCGGCGGCGGTCGTCGGGGTCGCGGCGGCGGATCACCGAGCCGTCGGCCTCGAGCTCGTCGATCAGCGCCACGAGGTTGCTGGCGTGGATCCGCAGCGCCCGGCCGAGCGCCTGCTGGGAGATCGGGCCGGCCTCGTAGAGCTGGTGCAGGATCGCGTACTCGGGCGCCCGCAGGCCGATCTCGGAGAGGGCGCCGCCGAGGCCCTCGCTCGAGGCCCGGGAGAGGCGGAAGAAGAGCACGCCGCAGCTCGGACGGTGCGCCGCCGCGGCGCGCGGTTGCGGCTGGGGACGGGCGGCCATCGGTGCGACGAGCATACCTCGCAACCGGACTGATTCATAATCGTTGGTGGTCATAATGATTGGTGTACGCTACGTACAGCCAACGACCAGAGAGGACCCCTGAACCGCATGAGCACGCTTCCGCTGATCCCACTCGACGACGTCGTCGTCTTCCCCGGCATGAACCTGACGCTGGCGCTCGATGCCGGCGCCGAGGACCGCGTCCTGCTCGTCCCGCGCAGCGGCGAGGAGTTCGCCGCGGTCGGCACGATCGCCGAGGTCCACGAGCGGCTCGAGCTGCCGGGCGGCGCCGCCGCCGCCACGCTCGAGGGCATCGGCCGCGGCATCGCCGGCGCCGCCCGCACCGACCTCAACGGGACGCTGCGGATCGAGGTGACCGAGCACACCGACGCGACCGAGCGCGACGACGCGATCCGCGAGCTCGAGCGCGAGTACCGCGCGATCGTCGAGGAGATCCTCGAGCTGCGCGACGCCGATGACCGGATCCACGCCTTCCTGCGCGCGATCGTCGAGCCCGGCGCGCTCGCCGATACCGCCGGCTACTCGCCCGACCTCGGCTTCGAGCAGAAGGTCGAGCTGCTGGAGACGCTCGACGTGGCCGAGCGGCTGACCAAGGCGGTCGCCTTCCAGCGCGAGCGGATGGCGGAGCTGCAGGTCCGCAGCCGGATCCGCGACGACGTCCGCAGCGGCGCCGAGAAGCAGCAGCGCGAGTACTTCCTGCGCAAGCAGCTCGAGTCGATCCGCCGCGAGCTCGGCGAGGACGACGGCTCGGCCGCCGACGAGTACCGGAGCAAGATCGAGCGCTCGGGGATGCCCGACGAGGTTCGCGAGCAGGCCGAGCGCGAGCTCGAGCGGCTCGAGCGGATGGGCGACGGCTCCGGCGAGTCCTCGATGCTGCGCACCTACCTCGACTGGCTCGTCGCGGTGCCGTGGGGCGAGCGCTCGACCGAGCGGCTCGACCCCGAGAACGCACGTGCGGTGCTCGACGCCGACCACGCCGGCCTCGACGACGTCAAGCAGCGGATCACCGAATACATCGCCGTCCGCAAGCTGCGCCACGAGCGCGGGATCGCCGAGGGAGGCAGGCAGGCGGGGGCGATCCTCACCCTGATCGGCCCGCCCGGCACCGGCAAGACCTCGATCGGCGAGTCGGTCGCTCGCGCCACCGGGCGCGAGTTCGTCCGCATGTCGCTGGGCGGCGTCCGCGACGAGGCCGAGATCCGCGGCCACCGCCGCACCTACATCGGCGCGCTGCCGGGCCGGCTGGTCCGGGCGCTGCGCGACGCCGGGACGATGAACCCGGTGATCATGCTCGACGAGGTCGACAAGGTCGGCGCCGACTGGCGCGGCGACCCGAGCTCGGCCCTGCTCGAGGTGCTCGACCCGGCCCAGAACCACTCGTTCCGCGACCACTACCTCGACGTCGAGCTCGACCTCTCCGAGGTGCTGTTCATCGCCACCGCCAACGTCGCCGAGACGATCCCCGGCCCGCTGCTCGACCGGATGGAGGTCGTGCGCTTCGACGGCTACACGACCGCGGAGAAGGTCGCGATCGCGACCGGCTACCTGCTGCCGCGCCAGCTCGAGCGCAACGGGCTCGAGCCCGCCGAGGTCGGGATCGGCGACGAGCAGGTGCGCCGGATCATCACCGACTACACCCGCGAGGCGGGCGTCCGCAACCTCGAGCGCGAGCTCGGCAAGCTGCTGCGCAAGACCGCGACCGGGATCGCCGACGGGTCGGCGCAGGCGCCGGTGACGATCGACGATCAGGCCGTGCGCAGGGCGCTCGGGCGCCAACGCTTCTTCCAGGAGGCGGCCGAGCGCACCGCCGTCCCCGGCGTCGCCACCGGCCTCTCGGTCTCAGGCGCCGGCGGCGATGTCCTCTTCATCGAGACGACGTCGATGCCGCGGCGGGCCGGCGCGAGCGAGGACTTCGTGCTCACCGGCCAGCTCGGCGACGTGATGAAGGAGTCGGCACGGATCGCGCTCTCCTACGTGCGCGGCCACGCCGAGGAGCTCGGCATCGACGGCGCCGCGATCGCCGGCCGCGAGTTTCACGTCCACGTGCCGGCGGGCTCGATCCCCAAGGACGGCCCGAGCGCCGGGATCACGATGACGACGGCGCTGGCCTCGCTGCTCAGCGGGCGCCCGGTCAAGCACACGGTCGGGATGACCGGCGAGGTGACGCTGCAGGGGCGGGTGCTGCCGATCGGCGGCGTCAAGCAGAAGGTGCTCGCCGCCCACGCCGCCGGCCTCACCGACGTGATCCTGCCCGAGCGCAACCGCGGCGACCTCGAGGACGTTCCCGCCGAGGTCCGCGAGGAGCTGCGGTTCCACCCGGTGATGACGATCGCCGAGGTGCTCGACCTGGCGCTCGAGCCGGAGCCGGCGGCGGCGCTCGCCGCGGCCTAGCTCCGGCCCGCGCCGGGCGCGGTCCGACGGAACCGGGTCGATAGAGCTGGGGCCAACGAGTTCAGCTCGGCGCGACGTTCACCGCGGTGCCTGACGCCGGTATCCCGGCTCAGGCGACCGCGTCGAGCCGCCGCGGGCGCCGGGCCGGTCAGAGCAGCGCACAGTCGGCGCGCCACGCGCGGATCACGCCGCCGGCGCCGGGCCGGTCAGAGCAGCGCGCGGGCGGCGCGCCAGTAGCCGCGCAGCAGTGCCCGCAGCAGGCGCGAGCGCCCGGCGGCGCCGAGGTAGGAGCTGTCGAGGTCGGCGCTGAGGCAGGCGTCGGCGAACGCGGCGGAGTCGATCCGGCGCCCGGCCTGGATCGCGCGGCGCTCGCGCAGCAACCGCGGCAGCCCCCGGACCACGTCGCCGCAGGCGGCGAGCTTCTGCGGCAACCAGCCGCCGAGCGCGGCCGCCGGCAGCAGCGCCAGCTCGGTCGCGAGCAGCGCCGGCGCGAGCACCGCGAGCAGCCGGCCGGGGTAGTCGCGGACGATCGTCGCCCAGCGGTTGCGCTCGAGCCGGCGCCATTTCGCCGCGCCCTTGTCGAACTCGTAGCTGTGGTCGCTGAGCGCTCGCGGTTCGATCCCGGCCCGCTCGCCGGCGAGCCACAGGCGCAGGCCGAGGTCGGTGTCCTCGTGGTAGAGGAAGTAGGGCTCGCTGAGGCCGCCGAGCCGGTGCCAGAGCTCGCGGCGGATCGCCAGGCAGGCGCCGGAGGGGAAGGCGACCTCGCGCGGCGCCGCCGGCGCGTCCGCCCGCGCTCGCCCCGCGCCCCCGGCCCAGGCGATCCCGGTGAAGTGGACGACGCCGCCGGCCGAGTTGAGGACGGCGCCGCCGCGGTCGGTGACGAGACCCTGCCAGGCACCCCAGCCGCGGCGCTCGAGCAGCGGCAGCTCGATCGCCTCGCGGAACCCCGCCGCGACGACGTTGTCGGGGTTGAGCAGCAGCAGCAGCTCGCCGCTCGCACGGGCGGCGGCGCGGTTGCAGCCGGCGGCGAAGCCGAGGTTGGCGCCGGCCTCGATCACGACCGCGTCGGGAGCGAGCTCGGCGACCGCGGCGACGCTGCCGTCGGCGGAGCCGTTGTCGCAGACGATCAGCTCGTCGCCGGCGCGCAGCTCGGCGCCGATCGCCGGCAGCGATCGCGCCAGCTCCGTCGCCGAGTCGTGGCTGACGATCAGGACCGATAGCGACGGCGGTCGGTCGGGTCGCGCGGCGCCGGTCACGGACGCCGATCTTATGAGTGCACCGGCGCCGGCGCGGTCGCCGGGTGCGCGACGGCCAGCACCGCGCTCGCCCGCCGCGGGGCCGGCGGCCGGCGGCGACCGCCCGCGGCCGCAATGATTGCCGGCGATGGCCCGTTGCCTCGTCACCCGCAGCTTGCCCGGCACCGCGCTCGGGCGGCTCGCCGCAGAACACGACGTCGAGCTCTGGGAGGAGGACCGGCCGATCCCGCGGGACGAGCTGCTCGGGCGGGCGGCGGGCGCCGAGGGCCTGCTCTGCATGCTCAGCGAGCGCATCGACCGCGAGCTGCTCGCCGCCTGCCCGCGGCTGCGGGCGGTCGCCAACTACGCGGTCGGCTTCGACAACATCGACCTCGAGGCGACCGCCGAGCGCGGGATCGCGGTCGGCAACACGCCCGGGGTGCTGACCGAGGCGACCGCGGATCTCGCCTTCGCGCTGATCCTCGCCTGCGCGCGCGGGCTGCCCGCGGCCGAAGCCGATGTCCGCGCCGGCCGCTGGACGACCTGGTCGCCGGTCGGCTGGCTCGGGCGCGACGTCGCCGGCGCGACGCTCGGGATCGTCGGCGCGGGCGCGATCGGAACCGCGGTCGCGCGGCGCGCGGCGGGCTTCGGGATGGAGGTGCTGCTCACCGGGCGCCGGCCCGGGCCCGATCGGATCGAGCTCGCCGAGCTGCTCGCGCGCTCCGACTTCGTCAGCATCCACGCGCCGCTGAACGAACGGACGCGCGGGTTGATCGGCGCCGCTGAGCTCGAGGCGATGAAGCCGACGGCGATCCTCGTCAACACCGCTCGCGGCCCGATCGTCGACCAGCGGGAGCTGCGCCGGGCGCTGGCCCGCGGCTCGATCGCCGCCGCCGGGCTCGACGTCACCGACCCCGAGCCGCTGCCCGCCGACGACCCGCTGCTCGACGCGCCGAACCTGATCGTCCTCCCCCACATCGGCTCGGCGACCAAGCAGGCGCGCGAGGGGATGGCGACGCTCGCCGTCGATAACCTGCTGGCGGCGCTGGCGGGCGCGCCGATGCCGCATCCGGTGAGCTGAGCGGGTCTCCGCAGCTGGCCGCGCCGGGGAGCGTCGCGATCCGCGGGCGGACGGACCGCCGGAGCGCCCCGGTAGGCTCGCTCCATGATCGGACCGCTCGAGATCGTGCTGCTGGTGCTGATCGTCCTGCTCGTCACCGGCCTCTACAAGAAGCTGCCGGCGCTCGGCCGCTCGGCCGGGACGCAGGCGCGCGTCGGCGGCGAGAAGGCGCGCGAGCTCGCCGACCGCACGGCGCCGAAGGCGAAGAAGCTGGCGAGCAAGGCGAGCGCCAGGGGCAGCGAGGTCGGCGACCGGATCGACGCCGGCGAGATCGGTCGCAAGGCCGGCAAGGGCGCCCGCGAGATCCGCGACGCACGCGCCTCGCTGACGGGGATGCTCGACCCGCCGCCGAAGCGCCCGCCCGACGAGCGCGGCGACGGCGCCGAGCGCGACGCGGGCTCGCAGCGCGACGCGGGCTCGAGGCCCGGCGCCGGCTCAGAGCGCGACGCGGAGGCGACCGACGCCGAGCGCCGCCCCGGCCGCGACGCCGGCTGACGAGGCTCGTGCCGTCCACGACGACCACGGGCTGCGGCGCGACCGAGGGCGGCGCGCGGACACAGGTCGCGGGCGGCGGCCGCGGGCGGCGCTGAGCGGGGCGGCGGTCGCGAGCCCGCCGCCGGGAATCGACGAGGATGAGCGCCTTGCGACCGATGTTCTCGCGCGGCGTCCTGGTCGCCACCGCGACCCCGCTCGCCTCGATCTTCGGCAGCGGCTTCCTGATCATCGTGCCGGTGCTCGAGCGGACGCTCGGGGCGCTCGCGATCATCGGCGTGATCGGCGTCTGCGCGCTGATCTGGTTCGTCGGCACCGCGATCCGCCACAACGTCGCAACGGTCGAGCCCCTGCACGAGGGCGGTGTCATCGACCCGACGACGAGGCGGCTCGAGGAGGCCTCCGACCTGGTGATCGTCGTCGCCTACGTGATCTCGGTCGCGCTCTACCTGCGGATCATGTCCCAGTACGTGGTCGAGTTCGCGCTCGGCGGCTCGACCGCGGCCGAGCGCGGCCTGGCGACCGCCGCGACGCTGGCGATCGTGATCGTCGGCATCACCAGGGGGTTCAGGGGCCTCGACCTGATCGAGCGCGTCGCGCTGCTCGGCGTGCTCACGATCACCACCGTCTTCGGCGCCGCCCTGTTCTTCAACGACGCCGGCGGCCTGCTCGGCTCGGGCATCGACCTGCCGCCGGTCCCCGGACACGGCCTGGGCGAGGTCCTGCTGATCCTCGGCGGGGTCGTCATCTCCGTGCAGGGATTCGAGACCGTGCGCTACCTGGTCGACGAGTACGACCGGGAGACGCGGATCTGGGCCTGCCGGCTCTCGCAGCTCGTCTCGACCTCGATCTACATCGGCTTCATCGCGGTCGCGACGCCGGTGATGGGCCTCGGCACCGCCGACGGCGCCGACACGACCCTGCTCGACATCACCGGCCGCGTCGTCCCGCTGCTCTCGGCGCCGCTGGTGATCGCGGCGGTGCTCAGCCAGTTCAGCGCCGCGACCGCCGACACCGTGGCCGCCGAGGGCAACCTGACCAGCCTGTTCTCGACGGTGATGCGCGGCTGGCGCTCGTTCGCCCTGACCGGCGCCGGCGCGATCCTGCTGATCTGGATCGCGCCCACGTTCACGATCATCGCCGTCGCCTCGCGCGCCTTCGCCGCCTACTACGCGCTGCAGTGCGTCGTCGCCCTCCGCACCACCGAGCGCGCTGCGGCCAAGGCCGGGTTCGCCGCGCTGGCGGCGGTGCTGGTCGCGATCACCCTGCTGGCGGAGCCGGCCGGATAGCCGCTACCGGGACGCCAGAGCCGACGAGCGGATTCGAACCGCTGACCCCTTCATTACGAGTGAAGTGCTCTACCAGCTGAGCTACGTCGGCGCCGCGGGGCCAGTCTAGATCACTGATTCCCGATCGCTGCCACGCGGCGGCGATCTCGTGGATGAGCGCCCCGTGTGCGGCCGTCGCGGCGGCGCCGGTCAGCCGAAGCCGCCGAAATCGGCGGTGTAGGTGCCGGCCCGCGCGCGCGAGCCGCCGGGCTTTCCGGGCAGCACGCCGACGTCGACGTGGTCGAAGCCCTTCGTCAGGATCGTCGCGCGATGCGGCGGCGAGCGCATCCACCGCTTGACGATCGCCGCCGGGTTGCTCCGGCCCTTCCTGCCCCAGCCGATGTTCTCGCCGATCCGCCAGCTGCAGCCGCACGGCAGATAGCCGGCCGAGGTCAGGCGGCCGACGATGCCGGGCTCGCCCGAGCACTCATGCGCGAAGCAGCCGCTGGCGACCATCTTGGCGGTGTGCCGGCGCGCCGCCTTCCGCAGCGACCGGTTGGCGCGAAGCGGCCGCAGCCCATGCTTCGCGCGGCGCTTGTTGATCAGGCAGCGGACGGCGTTCGCGGCGGCCTTCGGCCCGAGCCGGACGGCGGAGAGCGATGCGCCCTTGCAGTGACCGCGCGCCGCGCCGGACCGCTTCGGTCCCGCGTCGGCGGGATGGTCGGCGAGCGCCGAGCTGACCTGTAGGGCGAGGAGGATCGCCACCGCGGCCGCGAGGCCGCGAAGTAGGGGAGAGAGCATCGCGGAAGTATTGCAATCGTGTCGGCGTTAGATGAGCTTCCCCTCACACTGGGTCCAGGACGGTCGGCTCGAGCGGCAGCTCGCCGGGCGCGAAGCGGTCGATGAGCTGCCGCGGTTCGACCTCCTCCCCGGCCCCGGCCATCCCCAGCGAGGCCGCCATCCAGCCCGTCGCCCGCGCCGCGCTCCAGCCGCGCTCGGCGGCGAGCCCGCGGAGGCTGACGGCACCGTGGCGCTTGGCGAGGCGGGCGCGGTCGGGGCCGAGCACGAGCGGCACGTGCGCCCAGCTCGGCCGCTCGAGCCCGAGCAGGTCGCACAGGTGCGCCTGTCCCGCCGTCGCCGGCAGCAGGTCGTCGCCGCGCACCACCTCGCCGACGCCCTGCTCGGCGTCGTCGACGACGACCGCGAGGTTGTAGGCGAAGGCGCCGTCGCGACGCCGCAGGACGAGGTCGTCGACCCGGTCGGTCCGCGCACCGCGCAGGCGGTCGGTGACGGTCACCGCGGCCCGCTCGGCTCGCAACCGCAGCGCGAACGGCGCCCCGGCATCGGCCCGCCGGCGCGATTCGGCCTCGCTCAGCGCTCCGCAGGTGCCCGGGTAGAAGCCCTCGGGAAGCGCTCCGTGCTGAGCGGAGGCGGCCTCGCGAACCTCGCGCCGCGAGCAGAAGCAGCGGAAGACGCGGCCCTCGTCCTCGAGCCGGCTCAGCGCCTCGGCGTAGAGGGTCCCGCGCCGCGACTGACGGACGACCTCGCCGTCCCAGTCGAGCCCGATCGCGCGCAGGTCGTCGAGCTGCTCGCCGACGAAGCGCTCGCGCACGCGGCCGGCGTCGAGGTCCTCGACCCGGACCAGGAACGCGGCGCCGGCCGCGCGCGCGAACAGCCAGGCGAGCAGCGCCGTCCGCAGGTTCCCGAGGTGGAGCTCGCCGGTCGGCGAGGGTGCGTAGCGACCGGCGACGGCTACTCGGCTTCCGCCAGCTTGTAGCCGATCCCGCGCACGGTGACGACCAGCTCGGGGTCCTGGGGGTCGCGCTCGATCTTCTGGCGCAGGTTCGAGATGTGGACGTCGCAGGCGCGGACGTCGCCGGAGAACTCCGACTGCCAGAGCTCCTCCATGATCTCGAGCCGGCTGAAGACCTGGCCCGGGCGCTCGGCGAGCAGCCGCAGCACCTGGAACTCCGAGCGGGTCAGGTTGACCGGCTCGTCGCGGACCGTGACCAGGTGGCGGGCGAGATCGATCGAGACGTCGCCGGCGTCGATCGACTGGCCGGCGCCGCCGTCGGCGGAGGCGCGGTCGAGCTCGCGGCGGCGGAGCTGGGCGCGGACGCGACCGAGCAGCTCGCGGACGCTGAACGGCTTCGTCACGTAGTCGTCGGCGCCGACCTCGAGGCCGACGACCTTGTCGACCTCGGTGTCCTTGGCGGTCAGCAGGATGATCGGCACCGGGCTGCGGCCGCGGACGTCGCGGCAGAGGTCGAGGCCCGAGCGGCCCGGCATCATGATGTCGAGGACGAGCAGGTCGAACGGCACCTCGCCGTCGCCGAGCTTGGCGTCGGCGTCGTCGCCGTCGGTGGCGATCGTGACCTCGAAGCCCTCCTGGCCGAGCGCGTAGCCGACCGACTCGCGGACCGACGGCTCGTCGTCGGCGACGAGGATCCGTCCGCTGCTCATCCGCTCGCCGCCCCCATCAGGCGACCGAGGCCGGGCTCGGCGCGGCGGCGCGCAGCCGGATCGTGAACGTGCTCCCGCTGCCGGGCTCGGAGGCGACCGAGATCTCGCCTCCCATGACGTCGACCATGCGCTTGGCGATCGCCAGCCCGAGGCCGAAGCCCTCGCGCTCGAGCGAGCCGCTGCCGCGGTAGAAGCGCTCGAAGACGCGGTCCTGCTCCTCGGCGCTGATCCCCGTTCCCGTGTCGTCCACCTCGATCACCACCTGGTCTTCTCCCTCGGCACGAGCCCGAAGCGTAACGGCGCCCGGGGCGGAGGTGTGCTTGAACGCGTTCGTTAGCAGCCCGATCAGCACCTGGCGCAGCAGCACCGGGTCGGCTCCGGCGACGAGGTCGGAGGCGACCTCGGTCCTGACCGCGACCCCGGCCGGGGCCTCGATTGCGGCGATCGCCTCGTCGATCGCCAGATCGACGCTGACGACGTCGGCCTCGCCCTCGCCGATCGCCTCCATCCGCGCCAGCGTCAGCAGCGCCTTGGTCAGCCGGCTGACCCGGTCGACGTCGATCGCGAGCCGCTCGAGGAAGTGATCGCGGGCCTCGGGGTCGTCCTTGGCGCCGGACCGCAGCACCTCGATCGCGCCCGACATGCCGGCGATCGGGTTGCGGAGCTCGTGGGCGGCGTTGGAGACGAACTCGCGCTCGGCCTGGTCGCGGCGCAGCTCGTCGGTGCGATCGCGGACGACGAGCAGCGCCGAGCGCTCGGCCGGCAGGTAGCGGGCGCCGATCGCGAACGTCCGCGAGCCGATCGCGACGTGGTCGCTCTGGGCGTTGCCGCGATGGGTGGCGCGGCGGATCCACGGCCGCAGCGCCTCGACGACCACGCCGTCCTCGTCGATCAGCTCGGCCGCGGCCGGGTTGGCGAAGCGGACGTCGCCGCTCGGGTCGACGACGATCACCGCCTCGGCCAGCGACTCGAACACCGCCGAGAGCCGATCGCGCTCGGAGGAGAGCGCGTCGAAGGTCTCGGCCAGCGCGATCCGCATCGAGTCGAGGGTGCGGCCGAGGTCGCCGATCTCGTCGCGGCCGCTGACCTCGAGCGGACGGTCGAGGTGCCCCTCGGCGAGCTCGCCGGCGGCGCCGGCGAGGCGCTTGACCCGGGTCGTGATCAGGCTCGCGACGAGGAACCCGATCAGGCCGGCGACGATCACCGAGACGGCGAGCGCGGTCAGCCGCTGGCCGCGCAGGGCGGCGAGCGCCGAGGAGACCTCCTGCGGCCGCTCCGACAGCGACAGCAGCGCCCCCTGCTTGCCGATCGGCCCGAACAGCTGGACGGCGACCAGCGTCCGCCCCTGGGGCAGGTCGGTGTCGACGTAGGTGCCGCCTTCGCGCAGCACCTGCCGGACCGCCCCGCGGGCGGCGGGAACGTCGGCGATGTCGAGGCCCTGCACGGTCCGCGGGCTGACGACCCTGGGCGCGACGCGCTCGCCGTCGCGCTTGGTCGCCGTGTTGTAGATCCAGGTCCGGAAGCGGTCGCTGGGCGGCGGCTGGCGCAGCACGGCGACCGCGGGACCGACGTTCTTGGGCGTCAAGGGCGCCGCCGGCAGCGCCGGCTCGACCCGGTCCTGGAGCCGGTTGGTGCGGCCGGCGGCGAGGTCGGCGGTGCGGCTCGCGGCCGCGTTCTCGCTCGAGCCCGAGACGAACAGGTAGACGGTGGCGCCGGTCAGCACGCCGATCGCGGAGAACATCAGCGCCAGCCACAGCCGCACGCCGAATGGCCGCCTGATCCGGGTCGGCTGGATCGCCGGGCGATCGGCGGTGACCGGAAGCTCCGGATGCGAGGGCGCCTTCTTCGGCTTGGTGGGCTCGGAGGCGGCGGAGGCCATCGTCGGCCAACCTTTTTAGAGCACCGCGTCGCCGGCGCCAAGCAGCGCCGCGGCCCGGTGGAAGAGCGCATCCAGCGCCAGCTCCTCGTTGACGTTGACCCGCAGGCGCCTTCTCGTCGCCAGCGCCAGCGCCGCCGCCTCGCGCGCGGCGACGGGATCGGCGCGGCCGGCGTCGGCCTCGAGCTGCTCGATCCGGTCGGCGTTGCGAACCAGCTCAGCCGCGCCCTCGGCGACCGCGACGACGTCGGTGAACCAGGCGGCGACGAGGCCGAGCCCGACGTCGACCGACTCGGTGCGGGCCCGGCGCTCGGCCCGCTTCGCCGCCTCGGCGCCCTCGCGGCGGACGCGGTCGGCGTCGCGGCCGGAGCCGAGCTCGGCGGCCCGCCCGGCGGCCGCCTCGGCGACCGCGGCGCCCTCTTGCTTGCCGCGCTCGGCGGCGAGCGCCAGCAGATCGGCCCAGGGCCGGCCGGCGGCGGGCGCGGCGAACGCCCAGCGCGCGCACTGCTCGGCGGCGCCGCGCAGGCGCTCGCCGGCCGGCGAGCCGAGCAGCAGCGCCCGGCCGAGGTCGCCGGCGCCGAGCAGCGCCAGCGCCGCCCGCAGCTGCGGTGGCGCCCCGGGCAGCGCCGCGGCGAGCTCACGCTCGATCGCCGCGGCGCTGAGCGGCGCGAAATCGATCCGCTGGCAGCGGCTGGTGACCGTCTCGAGCAGCGCCGCGGGCTCGGTCGTGAGCAGGATCAGGTGCGCGTAGGCGGGCGGCTCCTCGAGCGTCTTCAGCAGCGCGTTCTGGCTCTCCTCGGCCATCGCGTCGGCGGCCTCGATCACGAACGCGCGGCGCTCGCCCTCGAACGGGCGGTAGGCGGCGCTGGCGATCACCTCGCGGCGCACCTGCTCGACCAGGTGCTGGATGCCGGGCGGGCGCAGCCAGACGAGGTCGGGATGCGGCGAGGGATCGGCGAGCGCGCGGCGGCGGGCCTCGCCGGGGTCGGCGGCGCCGGTGGCGAGGATCTCGGCGACGAACGCGCGCGCGACAGCGGCCTTGCCGCTGCCCGCCGGCCCCGCGAACAGGTAGGCGTGCGAGGGTCCGGCCCGCAGCGCCGCGGTCAGCGCCGCCCGCACCCCCGGCTGCTCGCCGGTCGCCGCCGCGAGCGCGCTCACAGCCCGACCGCCGCGCGGACCCGGGCGTGCACCTGCTCGACCGATCCGTCTCCGTCGACGACCGCGATCCGACCGGGGTCGGCGGCGGCGATCCGCTCGAACGCCGCCGCGATCCGCTCCTGAAAGGCGCGGCCCTCGCGCTCGAAGCGGTCGCGGACGCCGGGCCCGTCGCGCTCGGCGGTGCGGCCGGCGGCGCCCGCCGCATCGACCCGCAGCAGCACGGTGCGCGCCGGCATGCAGCCGTCGACGGCGGCGTCGTTGAGGGCGGCGACGAGCGCCGGATCGATCCCGCGGGCGCCGCCCTGATAGGCGGCGGTGGAGTCGACGAAGCGGTCGCAGACGACGTCGCGGCCGGCCGCCAGCGCCGGCTTGATCACGCGCGCGACGAGCTCGGCGCGGGCGGCGCAGAACAGCAGCAGCTCGGTCCGCGGCGCCAGCTCGAGGCTGCCGTCCTTGAGCAGCTCGCGGAGCCGCTCGCCGGCCGCGGTGCCGCCGGGCTCGCGCAGCAGCAGCGTCCCCGGACCGAGGGCCGCGGCGAGCAGCCGCGCCTGGGTGCTCTTGCCGGCGCCGTCGACCCCTTCGAGAGTGACGAACACGGTGCGCCGCGGCGCTCCGCCGCTAGCTGCGGCCGCGCGCGGCCGAGGTCCGCGCCCGCTTCGTGCGCGTCGTCGTCTTCGGCGGCTTGCGGGCGCGCGCTTTGCCCTTGCCCTTGCCCTTGCCCTTGCCCTTGGCGTTGGCGGATCCGTCCGGCGCGGCCGCGGTCGAATCGGCGGCGCTGCCGCGCTTCGCCTCCTCCTCGGCCTTGCGCTTCGCCGCCTGCTCGCGCGCCTTCAGCCGCTCGGCCCGCTTCTCGCGCATCTCGATCATCGTCGGGCAGTCGTCGTTGAGGCAGAGGTTCCAGGGGCGGCCGCGGAACGCCTTGACCTTCAACCGCGGCGTCTCGTCGCAGACCGAGCAGCGCTCCTCGAACCGCCAGAGCTCGTAGCCGCGGCCCGGCAACGGCCGCGAGAACGTGCACGAGTCGGGATCGTCGGGGTCGTCGCGGTTGTAGCCCTCGCAGCCGACGAAGCGCTTGCCGCCGCGCATCTCGATGATCCGCAGCCGGTTCGGCGAGCCGTCCTCGCGCTTGCGGCCGGCCCGCTCGCAGACCTTGCAGGGGCCGATGAACTTGTCCTCGTCCATCCCCGCCCAGATCACCTTGGCGAGGTCCTCGCGCTTGGCGAACAGGTCGTCGTAGGTCCCGTGCAGCATGTCGCGGCTGATCTTCAGGACCTCGTCGTGGGAGATCCGGCCGGCGGCGATCTCGTCCATGTCGCGCTCGAGCTCGGCCGTCATCTCCGGCGTCGCCATCCGCAGCACGTGCTCCTTGAACGCCCTGTACATCGCGATCCCGGTCTCGCTCGGCTCCGGCGGGTTGTTGTAGACGTAGCCGCGATCGAACAGCTTCTGGATGATGTCGGGGCGGGTCGCCTTCGTCCCGAGGCCGAGCTCCTCCATCATCTCGAGCAGCTTCCCCTGCGAGATCCGCGGCGGCGGCTGCGTCTCCTTCGCGTCCATCCGCGGCGCGCCGTCGAGCTCCAGCTCCTGGCCCTCGGCGAGCGCCGGCAGCTCGTTGTCGGCGGAGCGCGCGTAGGTGTAGATCGCGGCGTAGCCGGGGTCGACGACGATCGCGCCGCGGACGAAGTAGCTCTCGCCGCCGGCGTCGATGTCGGCGCGGGCCGACTCGGTGATCATCGGATCGCCGAAGGTGGCGAGGAAGCGACGCGCGATCAGCTCGTAGACGCGCCGGTGCGGGCCCTCGAGCGCGTTCGGATAGAGCGCCTGGGTCGGGTGGATCGGCGGGTGGTCGGTCGTCTCCTTCTTGCCGCGGGTCGGCTTCAGCGGCCGCTCGAGCAGGCCCTCGGCGGCGCTGAACTCGGGGATCTTGACGAGCGCGGCGACGAGCTCATCGAGCGGCAGCGACGCCGGGTACACCGTGTTGTCGGTGCGCGGGTAGGAGACGAACCCGTCCATGTAGAGATCCTCGGCGATCCGCATCGCCCGCGAGGGCGTGATCCCGAGCCGGCTCGAGGCGTCGGTGGCGAACGCGGTCGTGTTGTAGGGGGTCGGCGGCTTGCGCGTGTTCTTGCGCTTGCTCAGCGCCGTCACCCGCGCCGGCGAGTCGGTCGCCGCCAGCGCCGCCTCGGCCTCCGCCTGCTCCCAGAACTTGTCGGTCTTGTGGTGCGCCTCGAACGAGCCGTCGGGGTGGGCGAAGCTGGCGAACACCTCCCAGTAGGGCACCGGGACGTGGGCGCGGCGCTCGAGCTCGCGCTCGACGATCAGCCCCAGGGTCGGGCTCTGCACGCGACCGACCGAGAGGAAGTTGGAGCCGAAGCGGCGGGTCGCGAGCGAGACCGCGCGGGTCAGCGTCGCGCCCCAGATCAGGTCGATCTCGCCCCGCGTCTGGGCGGCGTGGGCGAGCTCGTAGGAGAGCTCGTCGAGGTTCGCGAAGGCGCGCTCGATCTCATCCTTGGTCAGCGCCGAGTAGCGGGCGCGCCGGACCGTCGGCCGCGCGTCGACCTCGGCGCGATCGTCGACCAGGCCGGGGTTGACCGCGAGCATCTCGCGCAGCGCCTCGAGGCCGATCAGCTCGCCCTCGCGGTCGAAGTCGGTCGCGATCACGATCGAGTCGGCGCCCTTGGCCAGCTTCTTGACCGCCTTGACGACGTTCTTGTCGGTCGGCTCGGTGACGAGCTCGGCATCGATCAGCGACTTCGGGTCGGTCTCCTGCCAGTTCGAGTAGCCCTCGGGGAAGGCGGGATTGAGCACGTGGCCCTTGAGGCCGACGGTCATCTGCTCGCCGTCGCCGTCGCTCCAGGTGTAGAACGGCACCTTGTAGGTGGCGTCGGCCTTGGCCTCGCCGCCGCTGAGGATCTCGGCGATCTTCTTGGCGCTGTTGTTCTTCTCGGTGACGATCAGGCGCATGGCTCTTTCCCCCGGGCCCGCGGAGGTCGGCGACTGTAGCAACCGCCCTCGGCGCCGCCCGGGCGACATCGTGCGCTGAGCCCGCCACGGCCGCCGCACCGTCGCCACCCGGCTCTACGATCGAGCGGTGCGATCCCTGGTCAGCGGCGGCGCCGGATTCATCGGCTCCCACCTCGTCGATGCGCTGGTCGGGCGCGGCGATGAGGTCGTCGTCATCGACGACCTCTCGACCGGGCGCGGCGAGAACATCGCCGCGGCGCTGGCGCGCGGGGCGAAGCTCGTCCCCGCCGACGTCACCGACCTCGCCGCGGTCGAGCGGGTCTGCTCGAACGCGCCCCCCGACCGCGTCTTCCACCTCGCCGCGCAGGTCGACGTCCGGGTGTCGGTCAACGACCCCGGCCTCGACGTCCGCGTCAACGTCGAGGGCACCGTCAACCTGCTGGAGGCGGCGCGGCGGGCGGGCGCCGCCGGCTTCGTGCTCGCCTCGAGCTGCGCCGTCTACGGCGAGCCCGCCGATCAGGACGTGCCGCTTGGCGAGCTGGCGCCGCTGCGACCGGGCTCTCCCTACGGACAGGCGAAGCTGGCGGCCGAGGGCTACGTCGCCCTCTACCGCGAGCTGCACGGCCTGCGCGCCGCGAGCCTGCGCTTCGGCAACGTCTACGGGCCGCGCCAGGGCGCCGTCGGTGAGGCCGGCGTAGTCGCGATCTTCTGTCGCGAGCTGCTTCAGGGCGGCCGCCCGAAGGTGTTCGGCGACGGCGTCCAGACCCGCGACTTCGTCTACGTCTCCGACGTCGTCGCGGCGCTGCTGGCGGCCGCCGACGGCGGCGCCGAGGGCGAGTTCAACGTCGGCACCGGCCGCGAGACGACGGTGCTCGAGCTGGTCGACCAGCTCGCCGCGATCGGCGGGCGCTCCGACTTCATCCCCGAGCCGCGGCCGGCCCGCGCCGGCGAGATCAGGCGGATGGCGCTCGACGCCACGCGGCTGCGCGACGCGCTCGGCTGGGCCGAGCGGGTCTCGCTCGAGGCCGGCCTGCGCCGGACCGTGGAGTCGCAGCAGCGGCACCGCCCCGACACGACCGTCGCCGCCGGCGCCGAGCAGCCGCCGGCGGCCGGCTGACGCCCGCCCGTAGCGCCGGGCTGGCGCCGCTCAGCCCCGGTGATGCTTGCGGTAGCGGCACCGCGCCCGGCCGGCGACGCCGATCGAGTCGTCGAAGCTCGCGCTCGAGAACGCCGCGATGAAGCTGAGGCCGAGCGTCTTCTTCCCGGCGGGGAAGGCGAGCTCGCCGGCGAACGGGGGCGGCTGGTCGCCGGGGAAGAAGAAGTTCGAGTAGAAGGGCGTGCTCGCCTTGCCGGGGTGGATCAGGAAGTTGGTCTCCCGGATTCCGTAGTTGATCGGGTACTCCTCGTTGAAGCCGCTGAAGGCGTTGGCGTGGACCTTGATCCGCCAGCCCTGCTTCGATCTCCCCTTGGCGACCAGCCTGGTGCGGCTGTCCTTGAGCCTGCAGTCGAGCTTCTTGAATCCGGTCAGAAGCTGCGCGTCGGCGTTGTAGACGGCGATCTCGCGGGCCGGGTTGAACGCGCTCGCTGCGTTCGGGACGAGCAGCGCGAGGACGGCGACCGCTGTGGCGATAGCTCCTTCCCTCATCGGCGCCAACCTACGCCCGCGCGGCATCCCGGTCAAGCCGTCTTGGCGGAAGCGCCGCCGGGCCGCTCGAGCCGCCACATCGGCGGCCCGCCCGGCAACGCGATCTCGCCCAGCAGCTCGTAGCCGCGGCGCCCGTAGAAGCCGACGTTGGCCTCCGAGCTGGTCTCGAGGTAGGTCGGCACCGCGCGCTCGTCGCAGCGCCGGTGCAGGTCGTCGAGCAGCGCCCGGCCGACCCCGCGCCCGTGCAGCGCCGGATCGACGCCGATGAACCACAGGTAGGCGTGCGGGTGGGTGACGTGCCGGGCGCGGATCGCGCGCTCGAACCGGAGCCCGCGCCGGGTCGGCAGCGGGCCCGCGGCGAGGACCCAGCCGAGCTCCCAGGCGACCGAGCCGGCGGCCGGCGGCCAGCGCCCGGGCTCGAAGGCGACCGCCGCGCCGAGCACCCGGCCGTCGCTGCCGCGCGCGACCCTGACCCGGGCGCCGGCGCGGCTGCTGCGGGCGAGCATGCCCGTGAAGAAGATCCGGTTGGAGCGCCGCCGGTGAGCGCGCAGGCGCGGGCCGAGCGCGGTCCAGACCGGGTCGTCGAGGAACGCCTCGGCGAGCACCCGCGCGGCGGCGCGGGCGGCGGCGTCGTCGGGGACGACGATCGCGGCCGCGCTGCCGTCGCCGCCGGCGATCGGGTCAGCTCGCGTAGATCGCGATCGCCGTGAAGTGCGCCGCCGCGGCGGCGACGACGAGCACGTGGAAGATCTCGTGGTAGCCGAACACGGCCGGCCGCGGGTCGGGGCGCTGCAGCGCGTAGATGATCGCGCCGACCGTGTACATCAGCGCGCCCGCCGCGATCAGGGCGCCGGCGCCGATCCCCGCCCGGGCGACGATCGCGGGAAAGGCGACCGCGCCGATCCAGCCGACGATCAGGTAGACGGCGACCGAGACCCACCGCGGCGAGTCGGTCCACAGCAGCTCGACGAGGATCCCGGCCGCGGCGCCGACCCAGACGGCGATCAAAACCGCGGTCGCCAGCGCGCCGTCGAGGACGAGCAGGGCGAACGGGGTCAGGGTGCCGGCGATCAGCAGGAAGATCATCGAGTGGTCGAGGCGGCGCATCCAGCGCCGCGCCGAGGGCCGCCGCCAGTTGACCCGGTGGTAGAGGGCGCTGGTCCCGAGCAGGGCCGAGAGCGAGATCGCGTAGATCAGCAGCGCCAAGCGCTCGCGCCCACCCGAGGCGAGCGCGACGAGGACGGCGCCGGCTCCGATCGAGACCGGGAAAGCGCCCTCGTGGATCCAGCCGCGCAGCTTCGGCTTGACCCTCTCCTGCAGCTCGCTCGCGGCCTGCTTGGCGGCCTCGACCCGCTCGCCGGTCGCCTCGCGCGCGGCCCCGACCCGCTCGCCGACCGCCTCGCGCGCGGCCGCCGCGCGCTCGCGGCCGGCCTCGACCCTTCTCCGCATCTCGTCGGTCACGGGGGTGATTATCCCCGACCGTGGCCCGCGGCCGGCGGAGGCTGGTCACGGAGCGCCCGCCGGGGCACCCGATCCCGTAAAATCCGGGTTCCCGATCGCGCCGCTGCAAGCTCGGTTTCACGCCCGTTGCGGAGTCGCACCAGAGTGCCGGTCGGCCGCGTCCCTAGGGTGCCCGGAGCCACTCGCGAGGCGCCGCCACGGGCCTCGTTACGTCCGACACGATCGCAACCATCGCTCGTTACCACTTCAAGCAGGCGTACCCGAGGGAGAAGAGATGAGCAAGGCAGTTCCCGAGACCGATATCGACACCGTCGCGCGCGTCGCCGACGGCGGCTTGACGTTCGCGCGGCGGCTCACCGGCGAGGGTCAGGAACCGCTCGAGCAGGTCGAGTGGGAGCGCCGCGACGCGATCATCGGCGACCCCGAGAACCCCGCCTTCGAGCAGCGCGGCGTCGAGTTCCCGGTGAGCTGGTCGCAGAACGCGACCAACATCGTCGCCCAGAAGTACTTCCGCGGCCCGCTCGGGTCGCCCGAGCGCGAGCACTCGGTCAAGCAGATGATCGGTCGCGTCGCCGGCACGATCGCCAATTGGGGCCGCGAGGGCGGCTACTTCGCGACCGCGGCCGACGCGCAGGCGTTCGAGGACGAGCTCACCCACATCCTGCTGCACCAGCAGGCCGCCTTCAACTCCCCGGTCTGGTTCAACGTCGGCTTCGAGGAGCGCCCGCAGTGCTCGGCCTGCTTCATCCTCAGCGTCGAGGACACGATGGAGTCGATCCTCGCCTGGAACACCAAGGAAGGGCAGATCTTCCGCGGCGGCTCCGGCTCGGGGATCAACCTCTCCAACATCCGCGCCTCGACCGAGCAGCTCTCGAAGGGCGGCCTCGCCTCGGGCCCGGTCTCGTTCATGCGCGGCGCCGACGCCTGGGCGGGCACGATCAAGTCCGGCGGCAAGACGCGCCGCGCGGCGAAGATGGTCGTGCTCGACGTCGACCACCCCGACATCGAGGACTTCATCTGGTGCAAGGCGAAGGAGGAGGACAAGGCGCTGGCGCTGCGCGAGGCCGGCTTCGACATGTCAATCGACGGCGAGGGCTTCACCTCGATCCAGTACCAGAACGCCAACAACTCGGTCCGGGTCAGCGACGAGTTCATGGCCGCGGTCGAGGCCGACTCCGACTGGGAGCTGATCGCCCGCACCGACGGCGCCGTGATGAAGACGCTGCCGGCGCGCGAGCTGCTCGGCCAGATCGCCGAGGCGGCCTGGCGCTGCGCCGACCCCGGCGTCCAGTACGACACGATCATCAACGACTGGCACACCTGCCCCGAGAGCGGCAGGATCAACGCCAGCAACCCCTGCTTCCCCGGCGATGCCCGCGTGCACACCGTCAAGGGCCTGATGCCGATCGCCGAGCTGAAGCGGCGGTTCGACGCGGGCGAGCGGATCGCGGTCTACACCGACCGCCGGACCGCCGGCGAGAACGGCGCGCCCGCGGCTCGTAAGGGCGAAGGCGTCCTCGCGAGCGTCCCCCTGCGGGTCATGGAGAACGGCACGAAGCCGATCGTCCGGCTCACCTTCAGCGACGGCAGGGAGCTCCGCTGCACGCCCAACCACCGGCTCTGGACGACGAATCGCGGCTACGTTGCGGCGCAGGATCTGACCAAGGCGGACCGCGTCACCATCAACGACGCAGCCACGGCCGCCGACGATGCGTCCTGGGAGCTTCCGGTGCAGGTCGGCGAGCGCGCGAAGTCGTTTGCCACGGGCGGCACCGCCACCTACCGGGATCTGCCGCGACGCTGGAGCGAGGGCCTCGGTGAGCTGACCGGGCACCTCGTCGGCGACGGCTGGCTGACGTCGGTACAGACCGGCTGGGTCTACGGCGGCGACGACATCGCCGACGGCATCGCCGACTCGCATGAGGGCATGCTGCGCGAGCTGATCGGCGGAATCTCCAGGCAGGAGATCGACAACGGGACGGTTCAGCTCCGAGCCGGAAGCGAGGCGGTGCGGGACTTCTTCGCGCAGCTCGGCGTGGCGCCGAAGCGCGCCCATGAGAAGCGGCTTCCGGTCGCTGTGCTCAGCGCCCCGACCGAAGTCCAGGCCGCCTTCCTCCGCGGCCTGTTCGGCGCCGACGGCTGCGTCTCACGGGTCGAGGCCGGCGGCAAGGCGAACCGCTACATCGGTCTCGCCAGCCACAGCGAGCTGCTGCTCAAGGACGCGCAGCGGCTGCTCAGCACATTCGGAATCCGGGGCCGCATCTACGAGGTCAGCGACTCCGAGCGAGCTTCGTTCGAGTACACGCGCAACGACGGAACGCGGGTCGAGTACCAGTCACGGGTCGGATACGACCTGCGAATCAGCGGCACCGACATGGAGAAGTTCGCCACGACGATCGGCTTCTCCGCTCCGCGCAAGCAGGCGGCGCTGGAGACGATGCTGGCTACGACCCGGCGGTATCGAACCAAGCAGGACGTGACGCTCGTCGCCCGCGAGGCGGATGGCCAGGAGCTCGTCTACAACCTCTCCGAGCCGCTCCACCACTCCTACATCGTCGACGGCGTGCTGGTCGCGAACTGCTCCGAGTACATGCACGTCGACGATTCGGCCTGCAACCTCGCCTCGATCAACCTGATGAAGTTCCGGCGCGAGGACGGCCGCTTCGACACCGACGCCTTCGAGCACGTCGTCGACACGGTGCTGCTCGCGCAGGAGATCGTCGTCGGCCCGTCGAGCTACCCGACCGAGGCGATCGGCGCCAACGCGCGCGCGTTCCGCCAGCTCGGGCTCGGCTACGCCAACCTCGGCGCCTACCTGATGAGCAACGGGATGCCCTACGACTCCGACGAGGGCCGGGCCACGGCCGCCGCGATCACGGCGCTGATGACCGGCCGCGGCTACCGGATGTCGGCCGAGATCGCCGCCGCGATGGGCCCCTACGACGAGTACGGCAAGAACCGCGAGGCGCACAACCGGGTGATGCGGATGCACCGCGACGCCAGCCGCGACATCCCCGAGACCGAGACCGGCGACGGCGCGCTGCTCGAGGCGGCGCGGCGGGCCTGGGACGAGGCGGTCGCGATCGGCGAGCGCCACGGCTACCGCAACGCGCAGGCGACGGTGCTGGCGCCGACCGGGACGATCTCGTTCCTGATGGACTGCGACACGACCGGGATCGAGCCCGACTTCTCGCTGGTCAAGTACAAGGAGCTGGTCGGCGGCGGGCAGATGACGATCGTCAACCGCTCGGTGCCGCTGGCGCTGCGGACGCTCGGCTATCCGGCCGAGGCGATCGAGCAGATCAGCGCCTACGTCAACGAGAAGGGCACGATCGTCGGCGCCCCCGGGCTCGAGGACGGGCACCTGCCGGTCTTCGACGTCGCCGTCGGCGAGCGGGCGATCAGCCACATGGGCCACATCCAGATGATGTCGGCGACGCAGCCGTTCCTCAGCGGCGCGATCTCGAAGACGGTCAACCTGCCGGAGTCGGCGACGGTCGGCGACATCGCCGAGGCCTACACCGAGGGCTGGAAGGGCGGCCTGAAGGCGCTGGCGATCTACCGCGACGGATCGAAGACGGCGCAGGCGCTGCGCACCGACACCAGCGACGGCGCCGAGAAGGAGGCCGAGGCGGAGGCGCCGCCGCGGCCGCCCGAGCGCAAGCGGATGCCGGCCGAGCGCGAGTCGATCACGCACAAGTTCTCGATCGCCGGACAGGAGGGCTACATCACCGCCGGCAAGTACGAGGACGGCACGATCGGCGAGATCTTCCTCACCGACATCGGCAAGGAGGGCTCGACCCTGCGCGGGATGATGAACGCGTTCGCGACCGCGGTCTCGATCGGGCTCCAGTACGGGGTGCCGCTCGAGGTCCTCGTCAACAAGTTCTCCTACATGCGCTTCGACCCCGAGGGGATGACGAAGAACCAGGAGATCCCGTTCGCCAAGTCGATGCCCGACTACATCATGCGCTGGCTCGCGAGCCGGTTCATCGAGGACGCCGACCTGCACGAGGACCTCGGCATCCTCACCGCCGAGGTGCGCGAGCGCAAGAACGCGCAGCAGGCGCTGTTCAGCACCGACACCGCCGGCCCGACCAACGGCAACGGCGGCAACGGCAACGGCGGCGACCACGCCCCGGAGCCGGCGGCGGAGGCCGCCGCGCCGGCCGAGCCGGTCCCCGCCGCGGCGGCGCTGACCGACACGCCGCCGGTGGTGCCGGCGCGGATCTCGCGCGAGCTCGACCTCGGCCCCGCCTGCGACCAGTGCGGCGGGATGATGCAGCGAACCGGCTCCTGCTACACCTGCACCTCCTGCGGCAACAACACCGGCTGCGGCTGAGCGGCTGAGAGGCGCACGGCCGGCGTCATCGTCGGCTTGACGTGCGAAGCACGCTGCGCCTTCTCTTCCACGCGCCTCAGGGCGACGGCGAGCCGCTGCCTGAGCGAGCTTCGGTCGCCTCCGGCGCCCGGGCCGAAGCCGGCCGGCCGACCGTCGGGGACGGCTAGACTGCCGTGCTGGAGGTGGGATCGTGGCCAAGGGCGTCGTAACGCGAGATAGCCCGCACCGGTTCGCGGAGACGCTGGAGCGGGTCGAGGGGGCGATCGCCGGTGCCGACCTGACGGTCTTCGCGCGGATCGATCACCGGGCCGGAGCCCGGAGCTCCGGCCTCGACATGGAGGAGGCGACGGTGCTCGTGTTCGGGAACCCGCGCCTGGGCACGCCGGCGATGGTGGCCGAACCGCTGGCGGCACTCGATCTGCCGCTGCGGATCCTCGTCTGGGAGCGCGAGGGTCGGGTCAGGGTGAGCTGCCAGGATGCGGCGTTCGTCGCCGATCGCTTCGGAATCCCGGCGGACATTCCCGCGCACGCGGAGGCCCTGGTCGCCGCCGCGGTCGAGCCGGCAACCGACCGCTGAGCCCGGTCCGCGCGGGGCGCCGCCGCGGCTCGACTCAGCCGGACGACGTCAATCGTCGCGGGCGTCGTCGCGGCGGCCGGCCGGCTCGCGGCCCGGCGGCTGGCTCGCCGGCTTGCGGCGCGCGGCGGGCGGGATCGGCGCCGTGACCGGCTCGCGGCCCTCGAGCCGCAGGTCCTCCCCGTGGTGGACGATCTCCAGCGGCTCGCCCTCGAGCAGCGCGTAGCGGGTCTCCTCGGGGTCGACCGCGATCTCGATCCGCCGGCCCCGGAAGCCGAGCCGGAAGCTGAGGCTCTCGAGCCGGCTCGGCAGCCGCGGCGTGAACGAGAGCTCGCCCTCGTGATCGCGGACGCCGCCGAAGCCGGCGACGGCGGCGATCACGACGCCGGCCAGCGAGGCGAGATGGAGGCCGTCACGGGTGTCGTGGTGGATGTCGTCGAGGTCGAGCAGGGCGGCCTCGGCGAAGTAGTCGTAGGCGAGCTCGACCGAGCCGACCTCGGCCGCAACCACCGCCTGAATCGATGCCGACAGCGACGAGTCGCGGACGGTCAGCCGCTCGTAGTAGTCGAAGTCGCGCGCCTTCTGCTCCGCCGAGAAGGCGTCGCCGCGGGTGAACAGGGCGAGGACCAGGGCGGCCTGCTTGACCACCTGCTTGCGGTAGAGATCGAAGTAGGGGAAGTGGAGGAACAGCGGGTACTGCTCCGGTGCCGTCGCCTCGAAGTCCCAGACCGCGTGGTCGGTGAACGCCTCCGCCTGCGGGTGAACCCCGAGCTCGTCGTCGAAGGGCACCGTCATTGCCGCCGCCGCCTCGCGCCAGGCGGCGGGCTCGTCGGCGCCGACGCCGAGCTCGCGGGCGCGATCGGGATTGCGCTCGGCGAAGATCGCCGCCCGGCGCAGGTTCCGCTCCGCCATCAGGTTCGTGTAGACGTTGTTGTCGGCGATCGCGCTGTACTCGTCCGGCCCGGTCACCCCATCGATCCGGAACCCGCCCCGCGAATCGTGATAGCCGAGCGAGCGCCAGAGCCGCGCCGTCTCGATCAGCAGCTCGAGCCCGATGTCGCGCTCGAACGCCTCGTCGCCGGTGACGCCGACGTAGCGGATCACCGCGTCGGCGATGTCGGCGTTGACGTGGAAGGCCGCGGTCCCGGCCGGCCAGTAGCCGGAGCACTCCTTGCCGGTGATCGTCCGCCACGGGAACGCGGCTCCCTCGAGCCCGAGCACGCGGGCGCGCTCGCGGGCCTGATCGAGCGTCGCGTGGCGCCAGCGCAGCGCGTCGCAGACCGCATCGGGGACGACGTAGACGAGCGCCGGCAGCACGTAGGAATCGGTGTCCCAGAAGGTGTGGCCGTCGTAGCCGGTGCCGGTCAGCCCCTTCGCGGCGATCCCCCGCCCCTCGGCGCGGGCGCCCGCCTGCAGCAGGTGAAACTGCGCGAAGCGTGCCGCGAACTGGAGCTCCGGATCGCCGCCGATCCGGATGTCGGCTCGCGCCCAGTGCTCGTCGAGATAGTCGCGCTGATCCGCCTCGAGCCCCTCCCAGCCGCGGCGCCCGGCGCCGACCAGCGCCGCCTCGACCTGATCGCGGAGCTCAGCGACAGAGCGCGTGTTGGACCACCCGTAGGCGAGTAGCTTGACCAGCCGCAGGCGCTGACCCGGAGCCAGATCGATCGCGACCATCACCCGGCCGAGATCCGGACCGGCCTCGGTCTCGGTGCCGAACGGCTCCGGCGCATCGACGACGTGGTCCATCGCCGCCGCCATGGTGAGGCCGCTGGCCCGGGTCCGGTGCGCGAGCGTGACCCGCAGCTCGTGATCGGCGAAGCCCTCCGGGCGGAGCGGCGCATCCATCGCGGCGCCGGCACGGGGGTCGTCGTCGGGGGCTGCCGGCAGCGGCTGGTTGGCGATCAGCTCCGACTGAACGACGAACGACGCCGGATCGTCCAGCGGCTCGACCTCGTAGGCGATCGCGGCGACCGCGCGATGCACGAGCGAGACGAGCCGCGTCGAGACCACGCGGATCGGCTGGCCGGCGGGCGAGACCCACTCCGCCTCGCGGCGCAGCACGCCGGCCCGCAGGTCGAGCGTCCGCTCGTGACGGCGCAGCTCCCCGTAGCGGACGTCGAACGGCTCGTCGTCGACGAGCAGCCGGATCACCTTGCCGTCGGTGACGTTGATCAGCCGCTGACCCGCCTCCGGATAGCCGTAGCCGCCCTCGGCGTAGGGCAGCTCCCAGGTCTCATGGAAGCCGTTCAGGTAGCTGCCCGGGATCCCGGTCGGCTGACCCTCCTCGAGGTTTCCGCGCAGTCCGATGTGGCCGTTGGCGAGCGCGAACAGCGACTCGGCGTTCGCCAGGGCCGAGCGGTCGAGGCGGACCTCCCGCAGCGTCCAGTCCTCACCGGCGAAAGTGGGGTGCGCGATCATCGACCGTCGAGCAGCTCGGCGAGGTCCTCGACGACGACGGTGGCGCCGTGCTCGGCGAGCGCGGCGCCGTGGCCGACGCGGTCGACGCCGACGACGCAGCCGAAGCCCCCGGCGCAGCCCGCCTCGACGCCGGCCAGCGCGTCCTCGAAGACGGCCGCGTCCGCGGCCGCGACGCCGAGCGCGCGCGCCCCGGCCAGGTATGTGTCGGGGGCCGGCTTGCCGCTGAGGTCCTCACGGGCCGCGACGACGCCGTCGATCCGCGCATCGAAGCGTCCGGCGAGCCCGGCGCTCGCGAGGATCTCCTCGCAGTTGCTGCTCGACGAGACGACGGCACAGCGCAGCCCGGCCGCCGCAACCGCATCGAGGTAGCGGCGCGAGCCCGGGTAGGCCTCGACGCCGTCCTCGTGGACCTTGTGCATGAAGATCTCGTTCTTGCGCTCGCCGAGCCCGGCGACCGTCTCCGCGTCGGGCGGATCGTCCGGCCCGCCCGCCGGCAGCTCGATCCCGCGCGCGGCGAGGAACGAGCGGACACCGTCCTCACGCGGCTTTCCGTCGACGTAGTCGGCGTAGTCGTCGGCGTCGAACGGGACGAGCTCGGAGTCGCTCGCCTCCGCGCGCCGCCGCAGGAACTCGTCGAACATCTCCTTCCAGGCCGCGGCATGGACCGTCGCGGTCTTCGTCAGCACGCCGTCGAGGTCGAACAGGCAGGCGCGGACCGCGGTCGGCAGCCCGAGGGACCGATCGCCTGCGCCGCTCGCAGCCACCGGCACATACTCGCACGGTGCCCGGGCTGCCCGCCCGGGACGGCGGCGGGCGGACCGGCGCGGGCGGCGCGGGCGGCTCCTAGAATCGGTAGCGACCGCGGAGCGGGCACGGGAGTTCGCACCGAGGCTTCGCGGGCCCGTCGTTGTTTTCGTCCCCCGTCATGACCGCCATCCCCCGCTTCACCCGGTACCTCGGCTCGGCCGGGTTGGCGCTGGCGCTGGCGCTCGGCTTCGTCGGCGCCGAGGCCGACGCCGCCACCGTCTCCGTCCACCTCAACGCCCGCCACAAGGTGGTCAAGGTCGCCCCCGGCGTGAAGATGCGGGCCTGGACCTTCAACGGCCGCGTCCCCGGCCCGGTGATCCGGGTCACCGAGGGCGACACGGTCGAGGTGACGCTGAAGAACTCCGATCAGCACATGGCCCACTCGGTCGACTTCCACGCGGCCGAGGTCTCGCCGCAGGTCAACTTCGCCGACGTGCTGCCGGGCAAGACGAAGACGTTCTCGTTCGTCGCCCGCCGTCCCGGGGTGTTCCTGTACCACTGCGGCACGAGCCCGGTGCTCCAGCACATCGCGATGGGCATGTACGGGGCGATCATCGTCGACCCGATCGGCGGCCGGCCGCCGGCGAACGAGACCGTCCTCGTCCAGAGCGAGTTCTACGGCAAGCTCAAGAAGCGGGGCAAGAAGCTGAAGCCGAGCTACAAGGCGATCCAGACCCAGGCTCCGAAGTACGCCGCGTTCAACGGCAAGGCGTTCCGCTACCGCAACAAGCCGATCGACGTCGCCGTCGGCCAGCCGCAGCGGGTCTACGTCGTCGCCGCCGGCCCGACGCTGGGCAGCGACTTCCACGTCGTCGGCGAGATCTTCGACCAGGTCCAGCCCGACGGCAACCCGGCGAACCGGCTGTTCAGCGTCTCGACCTACGGCGTTCCCTCGGGCGGCGCCGCGATGTTCGAGCTGACCTTCGACTCGCCGGGCAGCTACCCGTTCGTCACCCACGCCTTCCGCTGGGCCGACGCCGGCGCGCTGGGGCTGTTCAGAGCGAGCTGAGCGCGCCGTCCGCGCCCGGCCGCGGTCGCCGAGTCAGCTCCCAGCGAGCGCAACGACCTGTTGCAGGGGCCGCACGCCGTTGCCGTCGGGATCGTCGAAGCGGACGGGGGCCGAGGCCGATCCATGCCCGCAGGACCTCGATCGGAGCTCAAATAATGCAAACTCGGGTCCGGATTACTGCATTTCGCTACATTTCATCTGCCAGGCAAGACCACGACAACTTCAAGGAGCAGCGCATGAGCCTGAAGATCAACGACACGGCTCCCGATTTCGAGGCGGAGACCACCGAGGGACCGATCAGCTTTCACGACTGGATCGGCGACTCCTGGGCGGTCCTGTTCTCCCACCCCCGCAACTTCACCCCGATCTGCACGACCGAGCTCGGCTACATGGCTTCGATCAAGCCGGAGTTCGAGAAGCGCGACACGAAGATCCTCGGCATCTCCGTCGATCCGCTCGAGAACCACGCGAAGTGGGCCGTCGACATCGAGAAGACGACCGGCACGGCGCCGAACTACCCGCTGATCGCCGATTCCGACTTCAAGGTCGCGAAGCTCTACGGGATGCTGCCGGCCGACGTCGACGGCGAGGCCACCGAGCGGACCCCGGCCGACAACGCCACGGTCCGCAACGTGTTCGTGATCGGGCCCGACAAGAAGATCAAGCTGATCCTCGTCTACCCGATGACCGCGGGGCGCAACTTCGACGAGGTGCTGCGGGTGATCGATTCGCTGCAGCTGACCGCCAATCACAAGGTCGCGACCCCGGCCCAGTGGCAGCAGGGCGACGACGTCGTCCTCACCGCCGCGGTCTCCGACGAGGAGGCCCGCGAGCTGTACCCCGACGGCTGGAGGACCCCGGTCCCCTACATCCGGCTGGTCAAGCAGCCGCAGTAGCGGCCGCCGGCGCCGGACCGGATCCGTTCAAAGACGAAGGGCGCCCGCTCGGGCGCCCTTCGTCGCTTCTGGCTGTAACCGCCGCCGCGCCTCAGCCGGCGCCGTTGCCGCAGCTCGTCAGCCCGTAGGCTTGGGCCTTCTGGTTGACGTCGCTGAACGGGTCGCCGGTCCCGCTGACGACCGCGTCGGGGTCGGCCTGCGCGTCGGAGATCGCCTGGTCGAGGGCGTCGGTGATCGATCCGACCGAGTCCTCCTCCCCCGCCGGCACCGGCAGCGCCTCGATCTGGTCGCGCTGGTCCTCGATGTTCGGCAGCACGGTCTCGGTGTAGAAGCTGCTCACCTCCTGGGGCGTCGGGTTGTTGCCGAGGTCGGCGTCCTTCACCGCCTGCTGGATCGCGGCGTCGCCGTTGCTGCAGATCTCGTTCGCCTGATCGATCCACTGCTGCTTGGTCAGGGTCTCGGTCGCGGTCGTCTCGCCGCCGCCGTCGTCGCCGCCGCAGCCGGCGGCCGCCGCCACGAGCGCCACGCAGGCGCCGATCACCGCAATCGTCCTCAGGTTCAACATCGGTCCTCTCCGGGTTCGGGAACGCGGGCAATCTACCCCGCAGGTGGTCGCCATGCGATCGGATCTACGATTGCCGCGTGCACCAGTGGGTTCTCTGGATACTCGTCGCCGCGAGCGCGATCCACGTCGCCGAGGAGCACGCGCTCGGCTGGCAGGGATGGGCGAGCGAGGCGTTCGGCGATCGGTTCGGCATCCGTCCGAGCTGGGCCGACTTCTGGGCGACCAACGCCGCCCTGATCGTCTTCGGCGTCGCCTGCGCGATGGTCGGCTGGAAGGCTGCCGGGTTCTCGCTCGGCCTCGCGGCGCTGGCCCTGATCAACGCGGTCGGCTTCCACGTCCTGCCCTCGCTGCGGGCCGGCGCCCCCAACCCCGGCCTGTTCACGGCGGTCGCGCTGTACGTGCCGATCGGGATCTGGGCGTACCTCGCCGCCGCCGCCGACGACCGGCTCTCGCTCGGCGCGTTCGTGCTCAGCGTGCTGGTCGGAGCGGCGGCGATGGCAGCCGCGATCGCGATGCTGCTGCTCGGGCGCCACTACGGCTACGCCGACGCCGGCGAGGAG
>CAZCFA010000028.1:0-35115 GCA_964497825.1 uncultured Conexibacter sp. | reverse complement strand
TGCCGAGGTCGATTCCGATCGTCTTAGCCATGTCCTGATCCTTCCGATATCGTGGTTTGAAAGCGTATTAAGCTCAGCTTGGATGGAAAATCTAAGTCCGAGGCTAGCAGATGTATCCGGACTCGCCAAGCCCGGCGGGCGAGCCGGCGACGGGCGTCGCTCCTTTCCGGCCTATCGTGTGTTCACAACAGCAGGGATGGCGTTTCGGTGAACCGTCCCGCTCGCACCGACCCAGAACAGGAGATCGACTTGAAGCACGCAACCCCCGCAGGCTCCGGTCGGCTGATGCTCGCGTTCGTCGGGCTGGCGCTGCTGGCGCTGATCGCGCCCGCCGCCGCCGCGGCCAAGCAGCACAAGAAGAAGAAGCCGGCCGAGGTCACCGTGATGACCCGGAACCTGTATCTCGGGGCCGACCTCTCGCCGGCGATCAGCGCTCCCGGGATCGGCGAGGCGATCGATGCCGCCGGGAAGATCCTCAACGACGTCGATGCCTCCGACTTCCGGGTGCGCTCGAGGCGGCTCGCGGTCGAGATCGCACGGGCGAACCCGGATCTGATCGGCCTGCAGGAGGCGGCGCTGTGGCGTGATCAGACGCCCTCCGACTACACGGCCACGCCGGCGACGCACGTGCGCTACGACTTCCTCAAGCTGCTCCAGAACCGGCTCCGGGCGAAGGGGGCGAACTACAGGGTCGCCGTGGCCCAGAACGAGTTCGACCAGGAGCTGCCGGCCGACACCGACTACGACGACGCCACCGGCAACGGGCCGCTGGCCGCGTTCGGCGCCGACCTCGACGGCCGGCTGACGATGCGCGACGTGATCCTCGTCCGCAGGGGCGCGAAGATCAAGGTCAACCGCAAGCGCATGGGTCACTTCGAGAACACCTACGACGTGACCCTCGGCGGGGTCGTGCCGATCAAGGTCGACCGCGGCTGGGTCGCGGCCGACGTCAAGGTCAAGGGCAACAGGCGCGAGCGCGGCGCGAGGTTCCGGTTCATCAACACCCACCTCGAGTCGTTCGGCGATCCCGCGATCCGCGAGGCGCAGGCCCGCGAGCTGTTCGCGGCGGGCGGCCCGCTGCGGACGAAGAAGCAGCTCGTCCTCGTCGGCGACATCAACTCGGGCGGCCGCAAGGACCGGATCGGCCCGCCGTACACCAACCCCGGCGACCAGCTCGCCTACAAGGCGCTGGTCACCGATGGCGGCCTGACCAACCTCGGCACCCGGCAGACCTGTTGCTACCCCGACGTGTTCACGTCGGTGATCGGCGACTACCGCTTCGACCACACCGTCGATCACGTCTTCGTCAAGCCGAGGATCCGGCAGCTCGACGCCTACGTCACCGGCAACGACCCCAGCGTCCATGGCGTCGGCGGGCTCGTCGCCTCCGATCACGGCGGCCTCGTCAGCGAGCTGAAGTTCAAGCGCTCGAAGGGGAAGAAGGGCTAAGGCGCGCGCCCGCCACCGGGCGGCCTCGCCGCCCGGTGGTCAGCCCAGAGCGCGGGCCAGCCCGCCGCGGCGGCGCCGGGGTCGCGGCCCTCGCGGCGGCGTCGGGCGGGGGCGCGGCCGCGCCCTCCCGGCGGCGCCGCGAGCGAGGCCGCGGCGGTCTACTGGCCCGCTTCGCGGGCGACGAAGTTGGCGACGATCTTCACCTCGTCGCCCTGGAGGATCCCGGCCGGCATCGCGCCGCCGCCGAGGCCGTTGACGATCGCGTTCTCGACCCGCGACTGGGTCGCCGCGATCGCCGACGCGTCGGTGGCCGGGCCGGTGGCGGCGAGCCGCTGGTCGAGGTCGGGGCCGACGACGCCGTCGGTGCCGCCGCGAGCCAGCGTGTGGCAGGAGCCGCAGTTGGTCTGGAACAGCGAGCGCGCGTAGTCGTCGGAGGCGGCGACCTTGTTCGGCGAGGAGCTCAGCGAGCCGTCTTTCTTGAACGCCCAGAACGGGATCACGATGACGAGGACGATCGCGAGGAGGCCGAAGGAGATGAAGGTCTTCTTGTTCATGCGGCTCGGCGCCGGCAGTCGCGGCGCGGCGCGGATACTACCTGCGCCGCGCTCAGGCGACCGGCTCGACGAGGCCGTCGCGAAGGGCGACGCACATCCGCGCCAGCGCGCACTCGCCGCAGCGCGGTCGGGGCCGGCAGATCGCGCGTCCGTGCGCGATCAGGTTGAGGTGTAGCTCGTAGGCGTCGGCGGGGTCGGTGATCGCGAGCATCTCGTCGTGGGCGCGCTCGAGCGCGATCCGCGGCGGGAACAGGCCGAGCCGGCCGCCGACCCTGTAGACGTGGGTGTCGACCGGGATCTCGGGCCGGCCGAGGGCGAAGATCATCACGCAGGCGGCGGTCTTGCGGCCGACCCCGGGCAGCGCGGTCAGGTAGTCGATCGCCTGCTCGCGCGGCGCCGTCTCGATCCAGTCGAGGTCCGGGTCGGGGCCGAGCGCGGCGAGGACCGCCTGGATCCGGGGCGCCTTCGTGTTGGCGAGGCCGCCGGGCCGGATCGCCTCGATCACCGCCGCGGTCGGAGCGTCGCGGACGTCGGCCCAGTCGTCGAAGCGATCGCGCAACCGGCGGTAGGCGACGTCGCGGTTGCCGTCGCTGGTGTTCTGGGAGAGGATCGTCAGCACCAGCTCGTGCACGGGATCGCCGTGGGGGTCGTTGCGCCGCGATCCGTAGAGCTCGCGGAGCCGGTCGCGGATCGCCCGCACCCGCGTCTTCGGCGGCCGCCTCCAGCCCGGCGGCACCGGGAACCGCGGCCGCCGGTCGAGGTCGCCGCCACGGTCCGCCGGCCGGCCGCCCCCGCGGGCGTAGCCGCGCTCGCCGCCGCCGCTCATCGGTCGAACGCCCCGAGCCGGTCGCAGGCCGCCGCCGCCGCGGCGCAGGCATCCTCGAGCAGCGCCGGGACCGACCCCGGCGCCCAGCCCGAGCCGAGCAAGCCGGCCGCGAGCGTGCCCATGAAGATGTCGCCGGAGCCGAGCGGGCTGACCGCAGCGACGGGATCCGGCGTGACGTCGGCGGAGCAGAGGCCGCGCGCGGCCAGCGGCGCCGCGCCGGCGGTGACGACGACGAGCTCGGGGCCGAGCCCGAGCAGCTCGGCGGCGGCGCCGGCGGGGTCGGCGTCCCGCTCGTCGCTGAGCCAGCGCGCCTCCTCGAGGTTGCAGCGCAGCAGCCGCGCGCGCCGGGCCATCTCGATGCAGCGCTCGCGGGCGAGGCCGAGATCGTCCCAGCGCCCGGGACGGAGGTTGGGATCGAACAGCAGCGGCCTGTCCGCCGCGGCCGCGGCGTCGCGCACCGCCCTGGTCACCGCGAGCGAGCGCGGCTCGGCGCAGCTGTTCGACCCGAAGCAGACCGCCGCGGCGTGGGCGGCGATCTCGCGCTCGCGGCCGGCGAGGCTGGCGATCGCGGCGTCGATGCCGGCGCCGTGGATGTCGAACTCGGGCTCGCGGCCCGCGTCGAAGGTCGCGAACGCGAACGCGGTCGGGACCGACTCGAGCTCGGCCTGGAAGCGCAGGTCGATGCCCTCGCGCTCGAGCCGGGCGCGGATGAAGCGCCCCCACGGGTCGGCGCCGGCGCCGCCGGCGAGCGCGACCTCGGCGCCCGCCCGGCGCGCGGCGACCGCGACGTTGGCGAGCGCGCCGCCGAAGTGGACCTCGAACCGGCGCGCCAGCGACGGGTCGGCGACGGGATCGGGGCAGATCAGGTCGACGAGCGCCTCGCCGAGGCAGACCAGCGGTCCGGAGGGCTGCGGCGTCATCGGCTGCGAGGATAGGTTCTGGCGATGGCGAGCGATCCCACCGGCGCGATCAGCGAGCGCACCGTCCGCGTCGGCGGAATCGAGCTGTTCGTGCGCGAGCGTGCGGGCGCCGGGGCGCCGGCGGTGTTCGTCCACGGCAACCCGACCAGCTCCGCCGACTGGGTCCCGTTCCTGGAGCGGATCGAGGGGCCGGCGCTGACCTTCGACCTGCCCGGCTTCGGGCGCTCCGGTCGCCCCGACCCGGCCCGCTTCGATTACTCCCTCGGCGCCTACGCCGACCTCGTCGAGCGGCTGCTGGACGAGCTCGTCGCCGGTCCCTACGGGCTCGTCGTCCACGACTGGGGCGGGCTCGCCCTCGTCGCCGCGCAGCGCCATCCCGAGCGGATCCGCCGGCTCGTCGTGATCAACGCGGTGCCGCTCAACGGCGACTACCGCTGGCACTGGATCGCGCGGCTGTGGCGGACCCGCGGCGTCGGCGAGGCGTTCAACGCGCTCAACACGAAGCCGGCGACGCGGCAGCTGCTGCGCCTGGCGCGGCCGGGCCGGCAGCGCTTGCCGGAGCCGATGATCGACCGGATCTGGTCGCAGTGGGACGCGGGCACCAGGCGGGCGGTCCTCGGCCTCTACCGGTCGGCCGATCCGCAGGCGCTCGCCGCCGCCGGGAGCCGGCTCGGCGCGCTCAGCTGCCCGGCGCTGATCCTCTGGGCGGACCAGGACCCCTACATCGGCGTCGAGCAGGGGCGCTGGTACGCGGCGACGCTTCCGAACGCCGAGCTCGAGCTGGTCGCGCCCGCCGGACACTGGCCCTGGCTCGATCGCCCGGAGACGATCGACCGCATCCTCGCGCACCTGGCGCCGCCGCTCTGAGCGGCGATCGGTCGCCTACACTCCCGCCGCAATGGCGCGCCCGTTTCGCTACATCGGGAACCGGCTGCCGCGCGGTTGGTGGGACCTGATCCTGCAGTTCGGGCTCTTCTACGTCGCCTACCAGGCGTACGGGCTGGTGCGCGGGATCGTCGACGGCAAGTCCGACGTCGCCTTCGCCAACGGCCAGCACATCATCGACGCCGAGAAGAGCCTCGGCACCTACTTCGAGCAGGGCCTGCAGCAGGCGGCGCTGCCGCACACCTGGATCATCGACATCGCCAACTGGCTCTACCTGAACAGCCACTTCACGATCACGGTCACCTTCCTCGCCTGGCTGTACCTGTTCCACAACGAGAGCTTCTACTTCGTCCGCAACATGTTCATGGTCGCGATGGGGATCGCGCTGGTCGGCTACGGGCTGCTGCCGACGGCGCCGCCGCGGCTGATGCCCGACGCCGGCTTCACCGACACGATCGCCTCGTTCACCGGCGTCGCCCAGGACTCGAAGACGGCGAGCGCGTTCATCAACAAGTACGCGGCGGTGCCGAGCATGCACATCGGCTTCTCGTCGATGATCGCCGGCACCGCGTTCTCGCTCGTCAAGAACCCGGTCGGGCGCTACCTGTGGCTGCTCTATCCGGTCCTGATCTTCTTCGTGATCGTGCTCACCGCCAACCACTACTGGCTCGACGCGGCCGCCGGCCTCGCCGTCGCCGTGGTCTCGGCGCTGGTCGCCAAGTACGCGCTCGCCCCGGTCCGACCACAACAGTGGGCGTTCCGCTCCGAGCGCACGGAGCCGTCAGTCGAGGCCCCGGCCTGACCGGCACACCGCCCCGCCGCCCGCGCGGCGAGCTCCGGCAGATCGCGCGCAACCGGCTGATCGAGTCGCGGCTGACGCCGAACGCGATCTCGATCACCGGCCTGGTGCTGAACCTGGCCGCCGCCGTGCTCGTGCTCGAGGGCCTGTTCGTGCTCGCCGCGCTCGCGTTCATCATCGGCTCGATCATGGACACGCTCGACGGCCGCTACTCGCGGATGTCGGGCAAGGGGACCCAGTTCGGGGCCTTTCTCGACTCGACCCTGGACCGGATCGAGGAGGGGGTCGTGCTCGCCGCCGTCTGCTGGCACTACGCGAAGTCGGGCGACGAGGCGGTCGCCGCCGCCTGCGTGCTGGTCGTCCTCGGCTCGCTGATGGTCTCCTACACGCGCGCCCGCGCCGAGGCGCTCGGCGTCGAGTGCAAGGTCGGGATCGCGACGCGGCCGGTTCGCGTCGTCATCCTCGCGGCGGGGCTGCTGTTCGCCGACGGCGAGCTGATCGCGGACCTCGACCTGCTGCCGGCGGCGATCTGGGTGATGGTCGGGCTGACCGCGCTGACGGTCGTGCAGCGGGTCTGGCACGTCCGCGTCGAGCTGCGCGCGATCGACGGCGCCGCCGCGAAGGGGCCGGGCCCCGCCCTGTAACCAATTGCGGGCTATGGTGTTCGATTGCGTCCCGGCGCTGCCGGCCGCTCGAGACCGGCTTCCGACCGGATTCCGGATCGCGCTGACGACATCTCCGAGCACCGGGCCCCACGACCGACTCAGACCAGGAGGCATCGCCCTTTCATGAGCAGCAGCAACGGAGCGCACACGAACGGCCAGGGGCGGTCCGACGACGGCAAGGTCCGCGTCGCGATCGTCGGCGTCGGCAACTGCGCCAACTCGTTCATCCAGGGCGTCCACTACTACAGGGACGCCGACCCCGCCGAGCAGGTCCCGGGCCTGATGCACGTCGACCTCGGCGGCTACCACGTCCGCGACATCGAGTTCACGGCCGCCTTCGACATCGACGCCGACAAGGTCGGCAAGGATCTCGGCGAGGCGATCTGGTCCGGTCAGAACAACACGATCAAGTTCGCCGACGTGCCGAAGATGGGGATCAAGGTCGAGCGCGGCATGACCCACGACGGCCTCGGCAAGTACCTGAAGCAGCGGATCGAGAAGGCCCCCGGCCCGACCGCCGACATCGTCGAGATCCTGCGGGAGACGAAGACCGACGTCGTCGTCTGCTACCTGCCGGTCGGCTCCGAGGATGCGACGAAGTGGTACGTCGAGCAGGCGCTCGCCGCCGGCGTCGGCTTCGTCAACTGCCTGCCGGTGTTCATCGCCCGCGAGGAGTACTGGGACAAGCGCTTCGAGCAGGCCGGGCTGCCGATCATCGGCGACGACATCAAGTCGCAGGTCGGCGCGACGATCGTCCACCGCCAGCTCGCCCGCCTGTTCCACGAGCGCGGCGTCGAGATGCAGCACACCTCGCAGCTCAACGTCGGCGGCAACATGGACTTCTTCAACATGCTCGAGCGCGAGCGGCTCGATTCGAAGAAGATCTCGAAGACGAACGCGGTGACCTCGATCATGGGCACCGAGCTCGAGGACGAGGACGTCCACGTCGGCCCCTCCGACTACGTGCCCTGGCTGACCGACCGCAAGTGGGCGCACATCCGGCTCGAGGGCAAGTCGTTCGGCGACGTGCCGCTCAACGTCGAGCTCAAGCTCGAGGTCTGGGACTCGCCGAACTCGGCCGGCGTCGTCATCGACGCGGTCCGGCTGATCAAGCTGGCGCTCAACAACGGCGTCTGCGGCCAGCTCGACGGCCCCTCGAGCTACCTGATGAAGTCGCCGCACAGCCAGCGCCCCGACGCCGACGCGCGCGAGCGGACCGAGGAGTTCATCACCCGCTACGCGCGCAAGGCGGGCAGCCGCGGCGGCGAGCCGCAGGCGCCGGCGGAGGAGAGGGCGCAGGCGTAGCGGCGCTCAGCCCGGCGTGATCAGGGCGACGGGGAGCGCGAGGCCCGCCGAGCGCCGCAGCGTCGCGATCCGGCGACCGGGCTGAACCGCCGGGCGAACCGAGCCGACGCGATCGCCGAGCCCGGCGACGGTCCGGTCCAGCTCGGGGGCGGTGAGCGCGATCCCCCAGAAGAAGGCGGGCCGGTCGGCGCCGCCGCGCTCGATCGCCGCGGCCGGTTCCTGGACGACCTCGAGGACGACCTCGCCGAGGCGGAAGAACGCCTGCCGCGGCGCGCCGGCCGGGGTCGGCTCCTCCCTGATCCGGCGCAGCTCGAGCCCGGCGGCCTCGAGCCTGGCGACGGTGCGGTCGAGCGCCGGCGTGACGGCGACGACGTGGTCGACCGCGGTGATGCCGTTGGCGTGCGGTGCGCCACATGGCGGCGGCCGATCGGAGGACTCCGTCACAAGCCCGTCGAGGTCGGTCGCCGCCGCCCCGCGCAGCGACCATCCGGTCAGGCCCCGCTCGCCGGGGCCGGCGGCGGCGAGCCCGATCCGCAGATCGCCGATCACGATCGTGCGCCCATCGACCGCGAACCCGATCGCCGCCCATGCGCCGGGCTCGTCCGCGATGGTCAGCTGATCGATCGTGACGGCCACGGGTGCCGGGACGGTAGCGGCGGTCGCCTCGCCCCGCCGAACGTCGATCAATGCCCGCCCGAGCAGCGATCGGTCGACGGTCGATGAGGTCGGCGGAGCCCGGGCCCGGGCGCAGATACGATCGGTCGGCGTCAACCCGAGGAGTGCCTGAGCCCATGAGCGATTACGACTACGTCATCGTCGGCGCCGGCTCGGCCGGCTGCGTGCTGGCCAACCGGCTCGCCGGCGCCGGCGCCGAGGTGCTGCTGGTCGAGGCCGGCGGTCACGACCGCTCGCCGAAGATCAAGATCCCGGCGGCGTTCGCGCAGCAGTTCCGGACCAGGCTCGACTGGGACTTCACCAGCGGGCCCGAGCCCGGCTGCGACGGCCGCGAGCTCTACGTCCCCCGTGGCAGGGCGCTCGGCGGCTCGAGCTCGATGAACGCGATGCTCTACGTGCGCGGCCACCGCGCCGACTACGACCGCTGGCGCGACGAGCACGGCTGCGCCGGCTGGGGCTGGGAGCAGGTGCTGCCCTACTTCATCCGCTCCGAGCACCACGAGGCGGGCGCCTCCCCGACCCACGGCTACGGCGGGCTGCTCAACGTGGCGCCGCCGCGCAGCCCGCGCAAGCTCACCGACCTGATGGTCGGCGCCTGCCGCGCCGCCGGTTACCCGCTCGACGACGACTACAACGACGGCGACCCGGCCGGGGTCAGCCTGGTCGAGGTGACGCAGCGCAACGGGCGCCGCTGGAGCGCCGCCGACGCGTTCCTGCGCCCGGCCCGGGGGCTGCCCAACCTCGAGATCGCGACCGGAGTCACCGCGCTCGGGCTCGAGCTCGACGGCGAGCGCGCCAGCGGCGTCAGGCTCGCGGGCAGGGCGCCGGCGGCGACCGTGCGGGCCCGCGAGGAGGTCGTGCTGACGGCCGGCGCGATCGGCTCGCCGCAGCTGTTGATGCTGGCCGGCATCGGCGAGCGCGGCAAGCTCGAGGCGGCCGGGATCGAGCCGGTCGTCGAGCTCGCCGGGGTCGGCGCCAACCTCCAGGACCATCCCTACTGCGTCTGCATCTGGGAGTCGGCGATCGGCGCCTCGCTCGCCGACGGCGAGAAGCCGGGCGCGCTGCTCGACTGGCTGCTGCGCCGGCGCGGGCCGCTGACCTCGTCGGTCGCCGAGGCGTTCCTGTTCACCCGCTCCGGCGGCGGCGATGGCCCCCCCGACCTGCAGTTCCACTTCGCCCCCGCCTACTTCGCCGACAACGGCTTCGAGCAGTTCGACGGCCACGCGCTGACGTTCGGGCCGGTGCTGGTCGCGCCGCGGGCGCGCGGCGAGCTGACGCTGCGCAGCGCCGAGCCGACCGCGAAGCCGAAGCTCGTCGGCAACCACCTCGGCGACGACGCCGACCTCGCCGCGATGGTCGCCGGCATGAGGATCGCCCGCGAGCTCGCCGCGACCGAGCCGCTCGCCGCCGCGGTGGGGCGCGAGATCTACCCGGGCCCCGGGGTCGGTTCCGGCGACGAGCAGCTCGCGGCCGATGCGCGGCGCCGCACCGAGCTGCTCTACCACCCGGTCGGTACCTGCGCGATGGGGACCGGCGCCGATGCCGTCGTCGATCCCGAGCTGCGCGTGCGCGGCGTCGCCGCGCTGCGGGTCGCCGACGCCTCGGTGATGCCACAGATCACGCGCGGCAACACCAACGCGCCGACGATCATGATCGCCGAGAAGGCCGCCGACCTGATCCTCGGCAACGAGCCGTTGCCGGCCGCCGCGGAGCGCGCGGGCTGAGCGCGACGGGATCTATCCTCGAACGGTGGCTTCGCCCGATCGCCTGACGATCGCCCACGTGACCCCCTACCGCTGGGGGGCGCACCACGAGGTGAACGCGTTCGTCGCCGGCGCCGCGCGCGAGCTGACCGCGCGCGGCCACCGAGTCGTCGTCGCCGCGCCCGGCGGCTCGCGCGCCGACGTCCGCCGGACGACGCGCGCGGTCGGCGCCGCGGCCGGCGACCGCTCGCGCCTGCTCGGCGCCGGCTGGGACGGCGCGCGCGTCGGCGACGATGGGCCGCCGCTGCTCGCCGTCGCGGCGGCGATCCCGCTGCCGGCCGGCGGCCGGCCGCGGCCGGCGCCGGTCCCGGTCGACGTCGGGCGGGTGCTCGAGAGCCTGTTCGCGGCGGTCGAGTTCGACCTCGTCCACGTCCACGACCCGTTCGCGCCGAGCCTCTCCTCGGCGGCGCTGCGGCACTCGTGGTCGCTGAACGCGGCGACGTTCCACCTGCCGACCGAGCGCGTGCTCTCGACCCAGGTCGCGCGGCCGCTGGTCGAGATCTTCTTCGGCCGGCTCGACGCCCGGATCGTCTCCGGGCGCTCGACCCTGGAGCTGCTCGAGCGTTTCTTTCCCGGCCGCTACGACATCGTCGAGCCCGCCGCCGAGGCCGGGCCGGCGGCAGCGGCACCGGTGGATCCGCCCCGGATCGTCTACTGCGCGCGCGAGGAGCGCGGCGCCCTGCGGCTGTTCGTGCGGGCGCTGCGGCGGCTGCCGCTCGAGCTGCCCTGGACGGCCGACGTCTGGCTCGAGGAGGATATACCGCCGCCGCGGATCAACCGGCGGCTGCGCGAGCGCGTCCGCTTCCACCGCCCCGGTCAGGCCCGTGCCCGCGAGCTGCTCGCGGGCGCGGCGATCGCCTGCGCCGCCTCGGGCGGGCCGCGGCCGGCGCCGAGCCTGATCCGCGACGCGCTCGCGGCCGGAGCCGTCCCGGTCGCGGCGCGAATCGATCCCTACGTCGAGCTGCTCGACGGCGTCGGTCCCGAGCGCGGGTTCCTGTTCCCGCAGGGCGACGCCGAGACGCTCGCCGGGCAGATCACGAGGCTATTGCGCAACGAGGCGATGCGGCGGGCGATGGCGAGCGCGGGCAGCGCCGCGACCCGCTCCTGGGCCGACGTCGGCGACGACCTCGAGGCGATCTACGCGCGCACGGTCGGTCGCCGTCACGACCCCGCCGGCCGGCCGGAGCTACGGCGGCGGATCTCGCGGCGGCGGCGGATCGACTGCGACCTGCACATGCACACTGACCACTCGGGCGACTGCGCGACGCCGGTCGAGGTGCTGGTCGAGACCGCCAAGGACCGGGGCATGGGCGCGATCGCGGTCACCGATCACAACGAGATCTCGGGGGCGCTGCTCGCCCGCGACTACGCCGAGCGCGTCGGCGGGATCCAGGTGATCGTCGGCGAGGAGGTGAAGACCGCCGAGCAGGGCGAGGTGATCGGCCTGTTCATCGAGGAGCGGATCGAGCGCGGGATGACGATGGCGGAGACGATCGCCGAGATCCGGCGCCAGGGCGGGCTCGTCTACGTCCCGCACCCGTTCGACCGCCTGCACTCGGTCCCCGACTACGAGCACCTGCTCGGGATCGTCGAGGAGATCGACATCATCGAGGTGTTCAACCCGCGGGTCGCCTTCAGCGCCTTCAACGAGGAGGCCGAGCGGTTCGCGTCCAAGTACCGGATCGTGCCCGGGGCCGGCTCCGACGGGCACGTCGCCCAGGCGCTCGGCAGCGTCCGCATCCGGCTCCGCGACTTCGACGGGCCGGAGGAGTTCCTCGAGGCGATGCGCGACGCCGACATCGTCCGCAAGCACAAGAACCTCGTCTACGTGCAGGCGCTGAAGTGGATGCAGGCGGCGAGCGGGCAGGCCGGCGGCCGCAAGCAGGTGCGCGACCCGCGGCCGGTGCGGGGCGGGCTGCGAGCGGAGGCGAGGCGGCGCCGGGCGGCCGGCGCCGCGTCGCGGAGCAAGAGCTAGTGCAGGGCGGATAACGATGGCGCAACCACAAGGAGACGACCGGCACCCGTCAAAGAGGTCGGCCGCCGTGACAACCACCGAGGACGAGATCAAGGAGAAGTACCTGGAGCGCGCGATCCGCGAGCTCAACGCGCTCACCCACGAGCTCCAGGACTGCCGGGAATGCCCGCGCGGCAACCTGATGCCGGTGCTCGGCTCCGGCCACCCGCAGGCCGACGTGATGCTGCTCAAGCACGCGCCCAGCGTCGCCGAGATCGAGGAGGGGGTCGCCTTCTACGGGCGCTCGGGCAACGCCGTGATGAAGTCGCTGAAGCGGCTCGGGATCGACCCGCTGGTCGTCTACGGGACGCTCTGCGTGAAGTGCCCGCTGTCGGACCCGGCGCTGGCGTCGCCGAGCTGCGTCGCCCGGCTGCTGACCGAGATCGCGATCGTCGAGCCGCGCTGCATCGTCGTGATCGGCGAGCCGGCGCTCGATTGCCTGAACGAGCTCGGGCTGCCGATGGCGCGGCCGATCGGCGGCCGGCCCGGCGAGATCCAGCCGCTGACGCCGACGATCGACGCGATCTTCACCCCCGACGTCGACGCCTCGCTCGATTCCGAGAGCGCCAAGCGCGACTTCTGGCGTGCCTTCCGCGCGCTCGGCGAGTGGTACGAGGACCTGCCGCCGTACTGAGCTCGAGCCGGGCGCTCGGTAAGAACCGCGCGGCGGTCGTCGCGAAGTCGGTATGAGCACGCTCGAGCCGGTTCCCGTCCCCGCCCCAGACCCCGTCGCCGATCCGCCCGAGCGCCGCTGGCGGATCGACCGGCCCCGCGCCGCCCGCGCCGCCCGCGAGCTGCTGGCGGCGCTCGGCGCCGACCTCGAGCGGGAGGGCCTGCGGGAGACGCCGCGGCGGATGATCGACGCCTACGCCGAGCTGCTGACGCCGACCGAGTTCAACCCGACCACGTTCGCCAACGACGACGACTACGACGAGCTCGTCGTCGCCCGTGAGATCCCGTTCCACTCGCTCTGCGAGCATCACCTGCTGCCGTTCGCCGGGGTCGCCCACGTCGGCTACCTGCCCGGCGAGCGGATCGTCGGGCTCTCGAAGCTCGCGCGCGTCGTCGAGCTGTACGCGCGCTCGCTGCAGGTCCAGGAGCGGATGACGACGCAGATCGCCGGCTGGCTCGAGCGCGAGCTCAGCCCGAAGGGCGTCGGCGTCGTGCTCGAGGCCGAGCACAGCTGCATGACGCTCCGCGGCGTCCACAAGCCCGGCGCCCGCACCGTCACCTCGGCGCTGCGCGGCAAGCTTCGCGACGATCCGCGCACCCGGGCCGAGTTCCTGGCGCTGGCCGGCGGGAGCTAGCCGGTGGGCGCGGCGGCGGCAGCGATCGAGCGCCCGCCCGCCGGTCCGCCGGCCCGGGCGTATCCTCAGCTCGTCTTGGTTCCGCCGCCGGAGAGCCCTGCCGCGATCGGCGATCGCGAGTCCGAGCGCTGGCTCGCGGCGCTGCGCGGCGCCGGCGCCGAGCGCGACGGCGCGATCGCCCGCCTGCACGAGCTGCTGCTCGGAGCGGCGCGGTTCGAGCTCTCGCGGCGGCGGGCGGCGCTCTCGTTCGTCCGCGGCGAGGAGCTCGACGACGTCGCCACGCAGGCCGCCGACGATGCGCTCGTCGCGGTCCTCGGCAAGCTCGACGACTTCCGGGGCGAGAGCCGGTTCACGACCTGGGCCTACAAGTTCGCGCTGCTCGAGGCCGGCGTGCGGCTGCGCCGTCGCGCCTGGCAGGACCGGGAGGTCGTGCTCGAGCCCGAGGCCTGGAACGCGTTCGCCGACTCCGGCAGCGCCCTGCACGAGCGGCTCGCGGCGGCGCAGCTGCTCGACGACCTGCGCGTGGCGGTCGATCGGGCGCTGACCCCGCACCAGCGCACCGTGTTCGTGGCGCTGGCGCTGAACGAGGTGCCGATCGACGTGCTCTCGGAGCGGCTCGGGAGCAGCCGCGGCGCCCTCTACAAGACGCTGCACGACGCCCGCAAGCGGTTGCGGGCCGAGCTCGGAAGGGAGGACGGCGATGGACGCTGAGGACCGCAGGGCGGAGCTCGAGGCGCTGCTCGGCCCCGTCGCCGAGGAGGTCAGCTGCGACCGCTGCTTCGAGTTGATCGACGCCTACGTCGAAGCCGAGCTCGCGGGCGCCGATGCCGCGGCGCGGTTCCCCGGCATGGCGGCGCACCTGGAAGGCTGTCCCGCCTGCCGCGAGGACCACGAGAGCCTGCGGGCGCTCGCCGCGGCGGTTTCAGCTCCGGGCTCGCGATGAGCTGACGGCTACGCTGCCTGCAGATGCGAGCCGTCGGCACCGTGCTCACCTTCGTCGCGACGGTCGCCGCCGCCGCGGTGATCGGCTTCGGCGTTCCCCTGGCCTGGATCTGGATCGGCTCCCAGCTTCAGGGCGACTCGGGGGCGACGACGACGAGCTTCTCGGTCGCGATGGCGATCCTGTTCGGGATCATCGCCACCTACGTCGCGCTGCTCTATCTGGCCGGGATCGTGATGGCGCTGTTCGAGTCGCGGGGCAGCGAGATCGCGCCGCGGGCGCCGTGGATGCGCGGTCAGACCGAGACGCGGCCGGCGGGCGGGCGGCGCAGCGCGATCAACGGCATCGAGCGCGTCTTCGTCGTCACCACGATCATCGTCACGATCGCCTTCTGGCTCTGGTTCGCGTTCAAGGCCGGCAGCCCGCTGCCGAACCAGTAGCCGCGAGGCGCGCCGGCGTCCGCTAGCGCGGCGCGGCCGCGGTGGCGACGCGGTCCATCGCGTCGAAGCTGGCGCTGGCGAGGCCGCGGACGACGACGGTGTCGAGCGCCGCGTAGGCGCCGAGCCGCTCGTCGGCGCCGGCAGGGTCCTCGGCGGCGACGCCGACCGTCCCCGGCGGCTCGTCGAGGCGCTCGAAGTGGCTGCGGTAGCCGTCGTGGAGGTCGCGGTAGAAGCCCTCCTCCTTGGCGAGCCGGGTCTCGGCGTCGGCGCCGACCGAGGTGCGGACGTAGCCGTAGACGCGCGGCGGCTCGCGGCCGGCCTCGGCGGCGCCCGCCGCGACGCGCTCGCGCGCCGCGGCCGCGAACTCGGGCGTCATCCAGTTGAAGAAGGCGCCGTCGTAGCGGGCGCCGGCGAGCGCGCACATCTTCGGTCCCATCGCCGCGAGGACCAGCCGGACGCCGGGAATCCGCTCGCGCAGCTCGTCGTGGGCCTCGCGCATCCGCGTCAGCGGCCGCTTCGAGAAGCCCGCGCCGACCCCGATCAGCAGCCGCGAGCGGTCGAGCCCGCGGGCGCTGATCTCGGCGTCGATCTGCTCGGGCGAATGGCGGTCGAGCGCGAGCACGGCGACGCCGAGCTGCAGCGCCGCCGAGCCCGCCGCGAAGTCGGCGAGCGTCTCGATCCCGCTGGCGGCGGGGTGGTCGTTGGACCAGATCGAGGTGTAGCCGAGCTCCTCGCAGCGACCCGCGAGCTGGGTGGCGACGGCCGGGTCGAGGCCGGCGGCGACGCCGAAGCCGCGCGCGCTCACCTCAGCCGCCCCGGCGCTCGAGCAGCGCCACGCACTCGATGTGCGGGGTCTGCGGGAACATGTCGACCGGCCTCACGCGGGTGAGCCTATAGCCGGCCTCGACGATCTGCCTGGCGTTCGGCGCCATCGTCGTCGGGTTGCAGGAGACGTAGACGATCCGCCCGGCCCCGCACTCGAGCACCCGGCGAACGATCTTGGCGCTGAGCCCGGCCCGCGGCGGGTCGATGACGACGACGTCGGGCCTGCCCGCCTCCTCGAGCAGCGGACGGATCCCGAGCCGGGCGTCGGCGGCGCGGAAGCGGGCGTTGCCGATCCCGTTGCGCTCGGCGTTGGCCTCGGCGTCGGCGATCGCCGCGGCGACGCTCTCGACCCCCCAGACCTCGCCGGCGTCGGCGGCCATGCTGAGCCCGATCGTGCCGATCCCGCAGTAGAGGTCGAACAGGCGCTCGCCGGCGCCGAGCGCGGCGAGCTCGCGCGCCGCCGCGTAGAGGCGTTCGGCGGTCTCGGTGTTGGGCTGCAGGAAGGCGCCGTGGGAGATGCGCAGCTCGAGCCCGCCGAGGCGCTCGCGCAGGTGCTCGGCGCCGAGCGCTCCGGTCGGCCCGTCGCTGCCGCTCGATCGCGCCGGCACGATCGTGTGCAGGTCGACCGGCGGCCGCGGGATCTCGGCCTCGGTGGTGACGAGCCGGGTCTGGATCTGGCCGCTGCGACGGCCCTCGCGGACGATCAGGTTCTTGAGCACGCCGGCGCCCGAGACCTTGTCGAAGGCGGGAACGGCCGCGGCCGCGGCCCAGTCGCGAACCGCGTTGCGGGCGGCGTTGTTGGCCTCGGAGGCGAGCTTGCAGTCGTCGACGTCGACGATCGCGTCCCAGCGGCCGCGAGCATGGAAGCCGAGCGCGGGGGCGTCCCGCGCGGTCGCCGCGCCGAACGAGTACTCGAGCTTGTTGCGGTAGCGCCAGCGCTCGGCCGCCGCGACGACCGGCTCGACCTCGATCGCGCCCGCTTCGAAGCCGCCGAGCCGGACCAGCGCCTCGCCCACCTGCTCCCGCTTGTGCTCGAGCTGCAGCTCGTAGGGAAGGCCCTGCCAGGCGGCGCCCGGGCAGGGCTCGCCGCCGTGGACGCAGGCGTCGGCGATGCGGTCGGCGGCGGGCTCGATCAGCTCCAGCGCCGCCGCCTCGGCGTAGGAGCGCTTCGCCTTGCCGACCCGGGCGCGAACGAGGTCGCCGGGCAGGCCGCCGCCAACGAAGACGACGAACCCCTGTGGCGTCCGCGCGACCCCGCGCCCGCCCTGCGCGAGCGCGGTGATCCGCAGCTCGAGCTCGGCGCCCTTCCGCGGTCGCGCCGAGCCGCGCTCAGCGGCGGGTGCGGCTTGCTCGCTCATCGATCAATGCTGACAGGGGCCCGCGCCCCGCGCTGCCGCGGGGCGACTTCACCACCGATGCGGTGGTCAACTCGCCCCGGGCCCGCCGCCGCCGGCCCAACGCGCCGTCGCCGGCCCAACGCGCGCGCCGTCGCCCGCCCAACCGGCCGCCGCCGCTACCCCAGCAGCGACTCGATCTTGGACAGGATTCCCTTGCGCGCCTTGTTGTTCTTCTCGTAGGTCCGCACCTTGCGCAGCTCCGGCTTCGTCAGGTCGCCGAGGCGGGAGTTGATCTGGGCGGCGGTGAGCTCGTCGTAGCCGGTGATCGGGAAGCTCGGGCCGACGCCGGCGCGGCGGCGTAGCTTGTCGGCTCGCGCGAGCGGCTCGTCGGCGGCGTCGCGGGCGCTCTTGGCGACCCGCTCGGCCCGCCTGCGCGCCTTCGTCGTGCTCCGCTCGACGCTCTTGCGGGCGCGCGCGGTGCGGCCCTCGACCTCGCCGCGGGCGGACTCGAGCAGCCGCTCGAGCTCCTTCAGCATGTCCTCGGTCTGCCGCCGGCCGCGGGAGACGAGCTTGGAGACGAGGTCGTTGGCGTCGTCGCGGGTCATCCGGCCGCGCTTGACGGCGTCATCGACGACCTCCTGGATCCGCTCGCGGGAGAGCGTGACGCTGCGTTCGAGCGCGTCGCGGAACGCCTCGACGCTCTTGTCGTCACGAGCGGCGGAGCGCGCTGCGGCCGGGCGCCGCTTCGACTGGGTGCCGGCGCTCGACGAGGTCTTCTTGGCGGCGCCGCTGTTCTTGCTGGTGGCCATGTCGTCCTTCCGGGTCGGGGCGTTGCGGGCAATATCTCATTCGCCCGCCGGCGCCGCCACCCCGAACGCGAACCGCGCCTGGACCGGAGCATGGTCGGAGAGCCGGATCGGCAGCGGCGCGGTCCCCGCCGGGGCGGTCGGGTCGGCGACCTCGCGACGTTCCGGCGGCCACCGGGCGGGCGCCTCGAGCAGCTCGATCCCGCTGACCAGCAGGTGGTCGATCGCGTCGCCGGGCGTCGCCGGGGCGAGGCCGTGGTCGCGCTCGAGCGCGGCGAAGACGGGGCCGCTGCGGGCGGGGCGGATGTTGAAGTCGCCGCCGAGCAGCAGCGGCGCACCCGCCGCCCACCTGCTCGCCGCCGCGGCCGCGCGGGGCAGCTCGACCTCGGCCAGCTCGCGCGTCGCGCTCGCGTGCAGGTTGGCGACGCAGAGCCCCGCCCGCAGGCGGCTCAGCGCCATCACCCGGCGCTCGGGCCGCTCGGTCAGGACGAGCTCGCGGCGCTCGCCGATCGCCGCCCCCGCGGCCGCCGAGCTCCGGACCAGGGTCAGGTTCGAGCCGCCCTCCCAGGAGGCGATCAGGTCCGGGTTGAGGTCGGCGGCGAGCCGCTGCAGAGCGCCGAGCGGGGGCGGCAGGTTGCGGCTGGTCAGCACCAGATGCGGCTCGGCGCCGCAGTCGCGGGCGAGTCGCTCGGACCAGCGCGGCGGCACCTCCTGCAGCAGCGCCAGGTCCCACTCGGCGGCGGCGAGCAGCGCGCTGAACTGCGGGTAGAGGTCGCGGTTGACCTGGGCGTGGGCGCGGCCGCGCTCGGTCCTGCGCAGCAGTCGCGAGCGGAGGCTGCGCAGCGCCGGCTCGGGCGGGAAGTCGCGGCCGTGGAACAGGTTCCAGGAGAGCGCTGTGAATTCCACGCGAGGGCGATTATCGGCCCGGCCCCGGCGGCGCCCGCCCGCGGCGGGTAACGTGGCCCGCCTCCCATGGCGCCCGACTTCCTCACCGGCGAGGAGCTCGCCGACGGCCTCGACTCCCTGCTCGAGCGCGCCGCGGCGCTGAAGGAGGGGCGGCCGCGGACCGGCAGCGATGCACTCGCCGGCCGCTCGGTGGCGCTGCTGTTCGAGCGACCCTCGACCCGCACCCGCGTCTCCTTCGAGGTCGGCGTCGCCGAGCTCGGCGGCACCCCCGTCGTCCTCCGCAGCGACGAGTTGCAGATCAGCCGCGGCGAGTCGCTCGCCGACGTCGGCCGCGTCCTCTCGCGCTACGTGCACGCGATCGCGATCCGCTCCGGCTCCGATCAGCGCGTGCGCGACCTCGCCGCCGCCGCCGGGGTGCCGGTGATCAATGCGCTCACCCCCCGCCACCACCCCTGCCAGGCGCTCGCCGACCTGCTGACGCTGCAGCAGCGCTTCGGCGCGCTCGAGGGCCTTCGCGTCGCCTTCGTCGGCGACGGCAACAACGTCGCCCGCTCGCTGGCGCTGCTCGGCCGCGCCGCCGGCGTCGACGTCGTCGTCTCCTCGCCGGCCGGCCTCGAGCTCGACGGCGAGGAGGGGGCGACGCTGATCGCCGACCCGGCCGCGGCCGTCGCCGGCGCCGATGCGGTCTACACCGACGTCTGGATCTCGATGGGCGACGAGGAGGCCGAGTCGAAGCGTGAAACGCTCGCCCCCTACCGCCTCGACCAGGCGCTGCTCGACCGCGCCGCCGACCACGCGATCGCCCTCCACTGCCTGCCCGCCCACGCCGGCGAGGAGATCAGCGCCGACGTCCTCTACGGCGACCGCTCGGCGGTCTTCGACCAGGCCGAGAACCGGCTGCACGTCCAAAAAGCGCTGCTCGAGGAGCTGGTCGAGTGAGCGCCCGGTGCCGGAACGGGCTCCCCGCGGGCGAAACGGTAGGTGAGGCCGCGAACTCCGCGGCCTCGCGCGCCGTTTCGGCGCCCGTAGACTGATTCGCCCGCAAGGGCCCCGTCGTCCAGTGGTCAGGACGCCGGATTTTCATTCCGGAAACGCGAGTTCGATTCTCGCCGGGGCTATCGATGTATCCGGAGCTCAACGTCGGCCCGCTCACCCTGCAGACCTTCGGGCTCATGTTCGGGCTCGGGTTCATCGCTGCCGGCGCCGTCGTCGCGCGCCGGTTCGGCGAGCTCGGCAAGCCACCCGACTGGGCGTACGAGATGGCGTTCGCGGCGCTGGTCGGCGGCATCGTCGGCGCCCGCGCCTACTTCCTGATCGAGAACTGGAGCGACGTCAGCGACGACCTGCTCGGCAACCTGTTCAGCGGCTCCGGGCTGGTCTGGTACGGCGGCGCGATCGGCGGCGCGCTGGCGGTGCTGCTTTGGGCCTGGTTGCGCGGCCTGCTCAGCCTCGCGCTGCTCGATCTCGCGGCGGTGCCGCTGGCGCTCGGCTACGCGATCGGACGCGTCGGCTGCCAGCTCTCCGGCGACGGCGACTACGGCAGGGCCTGGGATGGGCCGTGGGCGATGGCCTATCCCGACGGGACCGTGCCGACCGACACCCCGGTCCATCCGACCCCGATCTACGAGACGCTGGCGATGGGAACCGTCGCGATCGTGCTCTGGCGGCTCCGCGAGCGCTTCCGCCCGGGGATCCTGTTCGCGCTCTACCTGATCGCAGCCGGGATCGAGCGGTTCCTGATCGAGTTCCTGCGCCGCAACGACGCCGTCGCGCTCGGACTCACCCAGGCGCAGTTCCTCAGCATCGCGATGATCGCCGCCGGCGCGATCGCGATCGCGGTCGCCGCCGGTCGCGGGTCGCTGCGCCGGGCGGAGGGCGATCCGGCGCCGTTCGCTACCTCACCCGCGGCCTGAGCCGCGACCGCGGCGGCGCTCAGGAGGAGCGGGTGAGGCCGCCGTCGAGCGGGATCACCGCGCCGGTCAGGTAGGCGGCCCGCTCCGAGCAGACGAAGGCGACGAGGTCACCGAACTCCTCCGGGGTGCCGAGCCGGCCGGCGGGTACCTCCTCGCGGGCGGCGCGCTCCGCCCGCTCGAGCGAGCCGCCGTGGAGCTCGGCGAGCCGCTCGGTGGCGAAGCGGCCGGTCGCGATCGTGTTGACGGTGACGCCGTCGCCCGCGACCTCGCGCGCGAGCGTGCTCAGCAGCCCGACCGCCGCCATCCGGTTCGAGCTCGAGAGCGCCAGGCCCGGGATCGGTTCGCGAACCGAGGTCGAGGCGACGTTGACGATCCGGCCCCAGCGGCGCTCGCGCATCCCCGGCAGCGCCGCCGCGAGCAGCGCGCGGGGGCCGAGCACGAGCGAGCGGTAGGCCGCCTCCCAGGCGTCGGCATCGTGCTCGAGCGCCGTCCCGCCCGGCGGGCCGCCGGTGTTGAGGACGAGGATCCCGACCGGCCCGAGCTCGCGTTCGACCTCCGCCGGCAGCGCCGCCATCCGCTCGAGCTCGCCGCTGTCGGCGACGAAGGCCCGCGCCCGCTCGGCGCCGAGCTCGTCGACGAGCGCGGCGAGCCGCTCGGCCGAGCGCGACGAGACCGCGACGCGCGCGCCCTCGGCCGCCAGCGCCGTCGCGATGCCGCGGCCGATTCCCCTGCTGGCGCCGAGCACGAGCGCCGTCCGCCCTGCGATCCCGAGGTCCACGCTCCCAGCCTACTGGGGAGGGGAGCGCTGCAAGCGATACCCCTATGTGGTATAAGCAGGGATACCCCAGCAGGGTGTAATTCGTGAGAGTTGAGAACGACGGACATGGAGGCGTGATGGAGACGATCGACGAGACCGGACCCGGCGCCCGCGCGCTGACGGCCGGCACCGACCCGGGCAAGCGCGGCCGCGAGGAGCGGTCCCGGTGAGCGCGACCGGGACGAGCCCCACCGACCGCGAGCGGATCGAGCTGCCGATCGAGGGCATGACCTGCGCCTCCTGCGCGAACCGGGTCGAGCGCCGGCTCAACGACCTCGACGGGGTCGAGGCCACCGTCAACTTCGCGACCGAGCGAGCATCGGTCGCCTACGACCCCGCGTCGGCGGCGCCCGAGCGCTTCGTCGAGGCGGTCGAGGCGGCCGGCTACCACGCCACGCTCGCGCCCGGCGCCGGCGCCGCGACGGAGGCGGACGAGCGTCCCGAGGCAGCCGAGGACGGCGAGTCGCGGGCGCTGCGGCAGCGGCTCGTGATCAGCGCCGTGCTGTCGCTGCCGGTGCTGGTGCTGGCGATGGTGCCGCCGCTGCAGTTCGACAACTGGCAGTGGCTGAGCCTGACGCTGACCGCGCCCGTCGTCGTCTGGGGCGGCTGGCCGTTCCATCGCGCCGCCTGGATCAACCTCCGGCACGCGACGGCGACGATGGACACGCTGATCTCGCTCGGCACCCTGGCCGCGTTCGGCTGGTCGCTGTACGCGCTGTTCCTCGGCGACGCGGGGATGACCGGGATGAAGATGGACTTCGTCCTGATCCCGTCCGGGGGCGCCTCCTCGAGCGAGATCTACCTCGAGACGGCGGCGATCGTCACCACCTTCCTGCTCGCCGGCCGCTGGTTCGAGGCGAGCTCGAAGCGCCGCGCCGGCGAGGCGCTGCGCTCGCTGCTCGAGCTCGGCGCCAAGGACGCGGCGCTGCTCGATGCCGACGGCAACGAGCGCCGGGTGCCGATCGCCGAGCTCGCGGTCGGCGACCGCTTCGTCGTCCGCCCGGGCGAGAAGCTCGCGACCGACGGCGTCGTCGAGGAGGGCTCCTCGGCACTCGACATGAGCCTGCTGACCGGCGAGGCGGTGCCGGTCGAGGTCGCGCCCGGCGACGACGTCGCGGGCGCGACCGTCAACGCGGGCGGCCGGCTCGTCGTCCGTGCCAGCAGGGTCGGCGCCGACACCGCGCTGGCGCAGATCGCGCGGCTGGTCAGCGACGCGCAGAGCGGCAAGGCGCCGGTCCAGCGGCTCGCCGACCGCGTCTCCGGCGTCTTCGTCCCGATCGTGATCCTGATCTCGCTCGCCACGCTCGGCTTCTGGCTCGCCACCGGGGAGAGCACCACCTTCGCGTTCACGGCAGCGGTCGCGGTGCTGATCATCGCCTGCCCCTGCGCACTCGGGCTGGCGACGCCGACGGCGCTGCTCGTCGGCACCGGCCGCGGCGCCCGCCTCGGGCTGCTGATCCGCGGGCCCGAGATCCTCGAATCGACGCGGCGGGTCGACACCGTCGTCCTCGACAAGACCGGGACGGTGACCAGCGGCGAGATGACCCTGGCCGCGATCGAGACCGCCGCCGGGACCGACCGCGACGAGGCGCTGGCGCTGGTCGGCGCGCTCGAGGACGGCTCCGAGCACCCGATCGCCCGCGCGATCGCCGCCGGCGCCCGCGAGCGCGGCCTGACGCTGGCGCCGGTCGAGGGCTTCACCAACCGTGAGGGCCTCGGCGTCGAGGGCGTCGTCGCTGGCCACGGCGTCGTCGCCGGCCGGCCGGCGCTGCTCGCCGACTGGGCCCAGCACCTGCCGGCCGAGCTCGAGGCGAAGCGGCGCCGGCTCGAGGCGGGCGGGCGGACCGTCGTCGCCGGCGGCTGGGACGGCGAGGCGCGGGCGTTGTTCGCCGTCGCCGACCAGCCGAAGCCGACGAGCGCCGCGGCGATCGCCTCGCTGCGCGCGCTCGGCATGCGGCCGATCCTGCTCACCGGCGACAACGAGGCGACCGCGCGCGCGGTCGCGGCCGAGGTCGGGATCGACGAGGTGATCGCCGAGGTGCTGCCGAGCGAGAAGGCGGAGACGGTGCGCCGGCTGCAGTCCGAGGGCGCGGTCGTGGCGATGGTCGGCGACGGCGTCAACGACGCGCCGGCGCTCGCCGAGGCCGACCTCGGGATCTCGATGGGAACCGGCACCGACGTCGCGATCGAGGCCTCCGACCTGACGATCGTCTCCGGCGACCTGCGTGCCGCCGGCGACGCGGTCCGGCTCTCGCGGGCGACGCTGCGGACGATCCGCCAGAACCTCGGCTGGGCGTTCGGCTACAACGTCCTCGCGATCCCGCTCGCCGCCGCCGGCTTCCTCAACCCGGTGATCGCCGGCGCGGCAATGGCCGCCTCGAGCGTCTCGGTCGTCCTCAACGCGCTGCGCCTGCGCGGCTTCCGCTCCTCGATCGGCGACGACCCCGACCCCGCCTGAGCTACCCTCCCTTCGGGCGGTTAGCTCAGTTGGGAGAGCGCCTGCCTTACAAGCAGGAGGTCACTGGTTCGAGACCGGTACCGCCCATGGAAGCAGCGCCGGTAGCAGCGGAGCGCGGCCCGACTTTGCGGCCTCGGCCGCGCTCGCCGGCCGCGCTCGATCGCTGCCGCGCTGGGAGGAGGTGCCGCGCTTTCCACCGCAACGGTTGCGCAACGCCGGTATCTCGGTACCAGGAACCGCGATGATGTCCGCCGCCTGGCGGCGTTCTGCATGGAAGGTGCCGCCGGCGTCGCCTCAGCCCGCCGCGAGCGCCAACGCCGCCAGGCGCTCGGCTCCGGCGCGCGAGCCGGCGACGGCGAGGAACCGCTTCGCGTGGCAGAAGCGGGCGTCGCCGACGCCGGTCACCCGGGCCAGCTCGGCACCCTCGCGGCCGGCCCATTCGGCGGGGAGGTCGAGCCGGTTCTCGAAAACGCCGGGTGCGACGGGGATCGCCTCGACGCCGAAGCCCTGCCGCTTCGGGTAGATGACGAGCAGGGCGTCGGGGGCCTCGGCCGCCACGACCTGCTTCCAGGGGACGTTGTCGGGCAGCCGCACGATCCGCGGATCGTCGCCGGCGGCGATCGCGTCGCGAACCACGCGCGCCGCGCGCCGCGCCGCCGCCGCCGCCGCGATCTCACGCGCGAGGATGCCGCCCGCCAGCTCGACCGCGGCGTCGAAGCGGGCCCGCTCCTCGGCGGCGGTCAGGTCCTCGTCCCAGCGGGCGTTGAAGCCGCCGATGACGGCGTTGACGGTCATCGGCCGCAGGCCCTCGATCAGCGGCTGGCTGAGCCGCTGGCCGGTGTCGTTGGCATCGACGGCCTGCACCAGCGACTCCTCGACGGCGGCGGCGAGCTCGCGATCGCCGTCGCAGACCCGGGCGCCGAACCGGCGCCAGACGAGGCCGAAGGAGGCGTAGCCGACGCCGTTGTCGCGGACGAGGTCGAAGTCGCGCTGGTGGTGGTCGAAGTCGCCGCTCTCGGGGTCGTGGCGGAAGCCGACGTCGATGCGGAGATCGGCGGCGGCGACCGCGTCGGGGTCGCGGGTCCGGACCACCTCGACCGGCTCCGGCAGCAGGCCGAGCGCGGCGATCGCGAACACCTCGTCGGCGTGGAAGGAGCCGTCGTGGGTCGCGACGCGCATCGGGCAATCATGACCGCCGGCGCCGGGCGGCGGCGCGGGCGCGCCAAGCGACGTGCAACCTAGCGCGGCTGACGCCGCGCTAGGTTCCACCGTGTGAGCGATCGATCCCGCGAACACGACGTCGTCGTCTACGGGGCGACCGGCTTCGTCGGCCGGCTGACCGCGAGGTACCTGGCCGCGAGCGCGCCGCCGGAAGCGCGGATCGCCCTCGGCGGCCGCTCGCGGCAGAAGCTCGAGCGCACCAGGGACGAGCTCGGCGTCGACTGGCCGCTCGTCCTCGCCGACGGCTCCGACCGCGACGCGGTCGCGGCGCTGGCGGCGTCGACCCGCGTCGTCGCGACCACCGTCGGTCCCTACTTCAAGTACGGCAAGCCGCTGGTCGAGGCCTGCGCGGCGGCCGGCACCCACTACGCCGACCTGACCGGCGAGGTGCTGTTCATGCGCTGGTCGATCGACGCCGCTGGCGAGGCGGCGCGGGCGAGCGGCGCCCGGATCGTCCACACCTGCGGCTTCGACTCGATCCCCTCCGACATCGGCACGCTGCTCCTGCACGAGGCGGCGCGGGCCGGCGACCACGGCGGCCTCGGGGAGACGTCGCTGGTCGTCAAGTCGTTCCGGGGCGGGGCCAGCGGCGGCACGATCGACTCCGCCCGGACCACCGTCGATGCGGTCAAGCGGGATCCGGCGGGCCGGCGCCTGCTCGCCGACCCCTACGCGCTCAGCCCCGATCGCGGTGCCGACCCCGACGGCGGCGCCGAGCGCGACTCGCTGAAGCCGATCCGCGACGAGCGGCTCGGCGGCTGGCTGGCGCCGTTCGTGATGGGCAGCGTCAACACCCGCGTCGTCCGCCGCAGCAACGCGCTGCTCGACCACGCCTACGGCGCCGGGTTCCGCTACCGCGAGCTGATGCTGACCGGCGGCGGGCCGCTCGGTCTCGCCAAGGCGACCGGGGTCGCCGCCGGGGTCGGCGGCCTGTTCGCGGGGCTTGCCGTGCCCGGCGCCCGCCAGCTCCTCGACCGCGTCCTGCCCGACCCCGGCGAGGGCCCCTCCGAGAGCGCCCGCGAGCGCGGCTTCTTCAACATCGACATCCACACGACGACGAGCGGTGGCGAGCGCCTGCGCTGCGAGATCCGCGTCAGCGGCGATCCCGGCTACAAGGCGACCGCGGTGATGCTCGGCGAGAGCGCCCTCTGCCTCGCGCTCGACGACCGGCCCGATGCGGCCGGCGTGCTCACCCCGGCGACGGCGATGGGCCGGGCGCTGGCCGACCGCCTCAACGCGGCCGGGCACAGCTACGGCGTCGTGCCCGACGGCTGACGCCGCGCTGGCACGGCGGGACGGCCCCGCGTTGACGGGCTCCGACCCGCGTCGAGCCTGCGAGCGCGAGGCGGTCCCGGCCGCCCGCGCCGGCCGTGCCGGGGGGGCTAGCCCCGCTCGTGCGGGTACGCCGCCGCGCGGCGCTGGAAGGAGAGGATCTTCGGGTTGGCGATGACGCCATCGCGGATCTCGATCGCCGGGCCGATCGTCGGGTCGGCGCTCCAGCTCTCGGGGCCGGCGAGCACGGCGGGCAGGTGCGGGATCAGCGCCTTGCTGATCTCCCAGGTGGCCGAGTCCCACAACAGCGACGGGCTGTGATCGACCGCGTAGCAGCGGCAGCCGGCGCCGACCGCGAAGGTCGGTTGCTCGAAGCTGGTCGGCCGCGACCACTCGAAGCCCATCCCCGTGTCGGCGGAGACGTCGACGAACAGCGTGCGGCGCTGAAACAGCGGCAGGTCCGCCGCGCTGACGAGCAGGAGCGGCGCGTCGGTGTCCTGCAGCACGCAGTTGACGACGATGTCGCAGTCGGCGAGGAACCGCGCGACCGGCTCGCCGCCCCGGTCCAGGTGCGGCGCCTGGCCGGCGACGTCGGGGTCGCGGTCGTAGGTGACGAGCCGCATCGAGTCGGTCGCGCCGCTGACCGCCGCGGCATCGCGCTGGGTCAGCACCGAGACGTCCTCGACCCCCATCGCCGCGAGCCCGGCGACGGCGCCGCGCCCGGTCGCCCCGTAGCCGATCACCGCCGCCCGCAGCTCGCGGCCGTAGCGCCCGCTGACGCCGCTGAGCTGCAGCGCGTGGATCACCGAGCAGTAGCCGGCGAGCTCGTTGTTGCGGTGGAAGACGTGGAGCGCGAACGAGCCGTCGCCGTTGCGGCGGTGCATCTCCTCCCAGGCGATCAGGGTCAGCCGGCGGTCGATCGCGAGCTGGGTGATCTCGGCGTCCTGGACGCAGTGCACCCACCCCCACAGCGCCGTGCCCTCGGGCAGCCGCGCGAGGTCCGCCGCCACCGGCTTCGGCAGGACGAGGACGTCGCAGCCTGCGATCAACCGCTCGCGCGGAGCGAGCGCGGCGACCAGCGGCGCCAGGTCCTCGTCGCTGAACCCGAACGGCAGCCCGTAGCCGCGCTCGAGCGTGATCCGCGCGCGCAGCCGCTCGTCGATCCCCTCGAGGTGACGGGGATGGATCGGCAGCCGCCGCTCGTTCTCCTTGCGGGAGCTGCCGAGGACGCCGAGGGTGAGCGCGTTCAGGGGATGAAGTACATCGGGTTCGGGAGCTTGAACGCCCGGACCGCGTGGCCGCCGGCGAGGTCGGAGTCCTGGTCGCCGATGTTGATCAGGATCTTGTAGCCCTCCTGCTTCTCGATCCGCGCCCGCTCGCCGCTCTTGTACTCGATCGTGTGGCCGGAGTCGGCGGGCTTGGTGATCAGCGTGAAGCCGCCGTCGTAGCCCGCCTCCCTGAGGTTCGTCTCGGCGGTCGTCTGCAGCAGCGGGATGTCCGGGCGACCGGTGATGAAGAACGGCGTCAGGCCCTTGCGCACGGCGAGGTCGTAGAGGTCACGCGTCGGCGTGATCGCCGGCAGCCCGCCGCCGGTGGCGCCGGGCCCGATGCCGGCCGCGGCGAAGTCGACGGCGTTGAAGTTGTCGTAGTTCGACAGCGCCGTCTCGTCGATGTCGAAGACGATCGCCGGCCTCACCTTCCTGCACCTCTTGCCGCGCTTGTTGCACTCCGAGTAGCGGCCCGGGCCCTTCGCCTTCCGCAGCCGCCGCAGCTGGTTGTTGAGCGAGCGTTCGGCGTTGGCGCCGACCGTGGCGAGGTCGGCCGCGTAGCGGCCGGAGTCGTGGTAGCCGCGGATCGCGCTCGCCAGATCGGCGGCGTAGTAGTTGCCGCTGGTGCCGAGGTCGGGCAGGCCGGCGCCGGTCAGCTTGACCGCGCGGACCTCGGTGTCGCCGCCGGTCACGTATCTGGCGGCGAAGGCGCCGCCGGCGACGGTCGCGCCGACGAGCAGGCCTGCGATGAAGATCGTTGCGATCCGGACCGGGCGCATTCGCGGCAGCCTACCCGGATCGGGCGGCGCCGAGCGCCGGTCAGCGGGCGAGCGGCTCGACCGCGTCGCCGACCGCGACCGGGCCCTGCTCGAGCACGCGCGCGTAGACGCCGAACGGCAGCGGCTCCCGCGATTCGACGTCGTCGCGGTAGGCGGCGAGGTGGTGCAGCGTCTTGAAGTCGACGACGCCGCTGTCGGGGTCGCGGGTGGTGACCGCGCAGCGGCCGGTGTGGCCCGCGACCGCGACCAGCGCGGCGCCGATGCGGACGCGGCGGCCGACCCAGTCGTCCTCCTCGTGCGCCGTCGCACCCTCGACGCCGAAGTTCATCCGGAACCGGCGCGGGTCGACGGCCCCGCCGGCACCGGCGACCTCGCGCAGGCGCTCGAGCGAGGCGTAGGAGAGGAGCGTCGCCGCGCCGTCGAAGCCGCGGTCGGCGCCGGGCCGGCTCGGCGGCGTCTGGAACAGCCGCAGCTCTTGCCCGCAGTGCTCGGAGAGCGCGGCGGCGAGCGGCCCGAGCAGCGGCCTCGCCTCCAGCGCCAGCCCGAAGAACGCGACCGGCTCAGGCGCGCCGAGCTCGATCGGGGCGCGCTCGACGGCGCCGCCGGGGAACCGCAGCGCCAGCGTCGCCGCCGCCGGGTCGTGCTCGGGCACGACCGCCAGCAGCGGTCCGGCGCCCTTGCCGTTGACCATCCGGCCGCCGGCGTCGACGACGAGGAAGGCGCGATCGCCGGGTATCCCGGCCGCGGTCAGCTCGGCCCGCTCGAGCGACTGCAGCCGCATGCCCTTGACCGGGGCGTAGGAGATCCAGCCGACGCGCATCGCCCGCACGCTACCCGCTCGCGCCCCGGCGGCCGCGCCGGGGGATCAGGGGAGCTTCGACTGCTCGATCACCAGCTGGTCGCCGGAGCGGCTGACCACCAGCGCCCGCTTCGGCACCCCGTCCTCGCTGATTGTGAAGCTGCTGACCGCGCCGAGCGGGGCCGCGGCGCTGGCCCGGTAGGTGCGCTCGGGGTCGAACGAGAGCGTGGTCACGTTGTCGACGTCGGCGCCGACGGCGGTCGTCGTCTCGACCCAGCGCGGGTCGCGGTCGCGGAAGTCCTCCCAGACGTAGCCGAGCAGCGGGTCGTGCTGGCCGCGGGCGACCTCGCGCCGCAGCGGCACCGTGCTCTCGTTGTAAACCTGCACCTGGTCGGGTCCGTCGAACAGGCGGACGCCGTCGGCGGTCTGCTGCAGGCCGAACTCGGGTCCGAACTGAAGGTAGCTGCGGTAGCTGTGCGCGCTCGGCGAGCGCAGGCTGTCGGCGACGACCACGGCGCTGCCCGGCTTGTAGAGCAGCAGCCGCTCGTGGGTCACGCCCTGGGCCGCGACGGTCGGGTTGGTCGCCAGCAGCGCGTACCAGCCGGCGCCCTGGCCGCTGGCGAGGATGCCGCTGCCGTAGGCGTGCTCGCGGTCACGCGGGAAGTCCTGGCCGTCGACGGTGACGACGCTGTGGGCGGGCGCGGAGACCGCGTACAGGTAGGGGGTGCCGAAGTCCTTGTCGGGGATGCCGCTGTCGGAGACGATCCGGTGGCCGTTCTCGTAGAGGTCGAAGCTGAGGTCGTCGGAGTGACGATGGATCTCGCTGTGGTAGTTGGCGAGCAGCGACAGGTAGTTGCTCTTCTTCCGCGGCTTGACGAAGGCGATGCCGCTGGCGCCGAGCACCCGCATCCCCTGCTGGGTGCGGTTGATCGACTGCGCGAAGCGGGCCGCCCGGTCCTGGTAGGAGTCGCCGTTCTGCAGCGTGCGCTGGTCGGGCATCGTCATCCAGGCGGCGGTGTCCTTCATCGTCGGCAGGATGGCGTCGAGGAACGGCTTGTTGCCCTTGATCACCTCGAGGTAGCGCTCGATCGCGCCGATCGTCAGGAACTGGTAGGTGCTCGAGTGCTCGAGCCACATCCCCTCGCCGGGGATCACGTGGTCGCGGACGTTCTTGAGGAAGCGCCGCTCGCCGCGGTTGCGCGCCTTGGTGGCGCCGGGCAGAAACCGCATCTGACGGCCGCTGAAGATCAGCCCGAGGTCCATGAACAGGCCGCGGTTGGTGTTCGAGTAGCGCTTGCGCCCGCTGAGGAAGCGGATGTGTTGCTCGACCGAGCCGAGCAGCTTGCGCGCCAGCTTCGGGTTCCTCAGCATCCGCTCGCAGGAGGCGGCGCGGGTCGCGTAGGCGATGTAGGCGGCGCGGTCGCCGGCGACCTTGTCGAACCAGGTCCGCGGCGTCGCCGGGCGCTTGCGGCGGTTGCCCCGGCTCTTGACCCAGTCGACGACGATCTGCTTCGCCTTGCGCAGCGCCCGCCGGTCGCCGTTGTGGCGGTAGGCGTAGAACAGGACGTCGAGGAAGCGGAGGTCGTTGAGGCGCGCCTGGAAGGCGAGCGAGCCCCGCGGGTTGTAGGCCCAGTTGGTGTGCTTGCCGACCTTGACCCTGATGCCCTCGATCTCGAACCGGCCGCGCTTGGCGGCGCGGATCTCGGCGCGTTCGGCCGGGCGCGAGACCCGGACCGCGTACTTCGGTGGGCAGGGCTGGTGGCGGAGCTTGTGAACCGACCCGCGCGGCACCTTGCTGACCGCCGCGGCCGGGTCGGGGGCGAGCGCGAGCGCCGTCGCGAGCAGCGCCGCGAGCGCGGCGATCAGCCCCGCTCGGCGTCCGCTGCGGCTGGGCGCTGCCATCGGCCCCATGCTAGGAACCCGGAACCCCCGCGCCGGGTCGCAGTTGCGGGCCGCAGGAGCTTTCCCGCGAGACCGCGGCCGCGGGTTTGGGCGCGGAGGCGGCGGGTACGGGACCGGCGAGCCCGCCGGGTCCCAGCAGCTTTTCACTCCGCCTCGCGCGGGGTTCCTGCTCGGGATGCCCGACCAACCGCTTCGGCGGCGCGGCGCCCGGCGGGCTCGCCGCTGGCCGCGGCGGCGCGGGCCGTTGCGGACCCACCTCACACAGTCGCCGACCCGGCGATCGGAGATGATGTGCCGATGCCGACGGACGACCGCGCCGTCATCGCCTCCGGCAACGGCGCCTCCGCGCCCGAGCACTTCGACGTGATCGTCGTCGGCGCCGGGATCTCGGGTATCGGGGTCGCCTGCCGGGTGCGGACCGAGTGCCCGTCGAAATCGCTGGCGCTGCTCGAGGCGCGCGACGCGATCGGCGGCACCTGGGACCTGTTCCGCTACCCGGGGATCCGCTCCGACTCCGACATGTTCACGCTCGGCTACGACTTCCGCCCCTGGCGGGAGGCGCGGGCGATCGCCGACGGGCCCTCGATCCGCCGCTACGTCAGCGCGACCGCGGCCGAGTACGGCGTCGACCGGCTGATCCGCTTCGGCCACCGGGTCGTCCGCGCCGCGTGGTCGACGCCCCGGTCACGCTGGACGCTCACGGTCGAGCTCGCCGGCGGCGGCACGACGACCCTGACCTGCTCCTACCTCTCGGCCTCGACCGGTTACTACGACTACGAGCGGGGCTACTCGCCCGAGTTCCCGGGGGCCGAGCGGTTCGTGGGGCCGATCATCCACCCCCAGCACTGGCCCGAGGGCTTCGACCACGGCGGCAAGCGGATCGTCGTGATCGGCAGCGGTGCGACCGCGGTGACGCTGGTCCCGGCGCTGGCGCCGGCGGCCGAGCAGGTGACGCTGCTGCAGCGCTCGCCGACCTACATGATCTCGATGCCGTCCGTCGACCCGCTCGCCGAGCGCTTGCTGCGGCTGCTGCCGGGCCGGGTCGTCTTCCCGCTGCTGCGCTGGAAGAACGCGCTGCTGATGGTCCTCAGCTACAACCTGATGCAGCGCTTCCCGCGTCGCGCGCGGGCGCTGCTGCGACGCTGGCTCGAGGGCCACCTGCCGGCGGGCTACGACTTCGATCGCCACTTCAAGCCGCGCTACGACCCCTGGGACCAGCGCCTCTGCCTGGTTCCCGACGCCGACCTGTTCGAGGCGATCGGCGACGGCTCGGTCGCGATCGTCACCGACACGATCGAGACCTTCACCGAGGACGGGATCAGGCTCGCCTCGGGGGAGGAGCTCGAGGCCGACGTGATCGTCACCGCGACCGGCCTCAACCTGCAGATCTTCGGCGGCGCCGAGGTCGTCGTCGACGGCGAGGTCATCGACCTCGGCGAGACCGTCAGCTACAAGGGGATGATGCTGAGCGGGATCCCGAACATGGTGCTGACGATCGGCTACACGAACGCCTCCTGGACGCTCAAGGTCGACCTCGTCAGCGAGTACTTCTGTCGCCTGATCAACCACCTCGACGCGACCGGGCGCAGCCGCTGGACGCCGAAGGAGCCGCCGCCCGCGGTCGGGCGCGCTCCGTTCCTCGACCTCGAGGCCGGCTACGTCCTGCGCTCGATCGACGAGCTGCCGAAGCAGGGCGACCGGGTTCCCTGGCGGCTCTGGCAGAACTACCTGCTCGACGTGCTCCAGCTCCGCCACGGCAGGCTCGAGGACGAGGGCATCGAGCTCGCGGGCCCGTCCGCGGCCGCCGCCGAGCCGCCGGCCGCGCTCGCCGCGTCGGCCTGAGCGGTCGCAGCGCCGCGACGCACGGGCTGCGCCGGGTGCCGCCGCAGCGCCGCGACGCGCGGGCTGCGCGAGCTGCGCCGGGTGCCGCCGTCGGCTGGGCGCGCTGCGCTGGGCGCGACCGCCGCGGCCGCTGTGCCGCGCGGGCGACCGGCGAGCCGCCGCCCGCCGCCGCGAGCTCAACCGCCGCCCGGCCTCGAGCTCGCCTCGAGCAGCAGCTCGGCGATCCGCCCGGGAGCGTCCCAGTTCGGGGTGTGCCCGCAGCCCTCGAGCACGACCATCCGGCTTCCCGGTGGCCGCCGCTGCGGCCGTGGCGGCGCGACGAGGCGGTCCTGCTCGCCCCAGGCGATCGTCGTCGGGACGGTGACCCGGTCGAGGCCGGTGCAGATCCGGTTGCGCATCTCGGCGTTGGCGGCGTCGTAGCCGGGCGCGTCGATCCAGGCGGCGATCAGCGCCTCGGCGGCGGCCGCCGGGATCAGGTCCGGTCGCGCCACCGTCGTCCGCAGCATCGCCTCACGGCCCCTACGGCTGCGGGCCAGCGGCCCCAGCAGCGGCCGCAGCCGCCGCGCCCAGGCGCGGCTGTCGACCCGGCGCGGGCCCAGCGGCCGGCTCCAGAGGCCGGCCGGGGAGATCAGGCACAGCGACGCGGCCCGGTCGCGCTTGGCGAGCTCGAGCGCGACCCAGCCGCCGAGCGAGTTGCCGGCGGCGTGCGGGCGCTCGACGCCGAGCTCCTCGCAGGCCCGCGCAAGCGCCGCCGCCAGCGCTGCCGGCGTCGGCGCCTCGGCCAGCGGCGGCGAGTCCCCGAAGCCCGGCATGTCGGCGGCGACCACTTCGCGCGCGGCGGCGAGCCGCTCGATCTGCGGGTCCCAGATCCGGCGGCTGGCGCCGAGGCCGTGGATCAGCAGCAGCGGCGGGCCGCTGCCCGCGCGCTCGTAGGCGATCCCGGCGGCGCGGCCGCGCTCAGTCGCGGCGCTTGACCTCGAGCTCGCCACTGAGGTCGCCGACGTCGGGAACGTCGCGCTCGATCACGACGCGGTACTGGCCGGGCAGCGCCTGCCCCGGGATCTTGACCCGGACCGGCGGGCCGGTCTCACCGGGCTCGGCGACGTAGGCGATCGGCTCGACCGGCCGGTTCGGCAGCTTCACCGGGACGAAGTCCTCGCCCATCTGGCGCTCGAGCTCGTAGCTGGCTCCGTAGCTGAACTTCTCGTCGGAGCCGTTGGCGACGTAGGCGCGGACGGTCTCGCCGGGGACCGCGACCCGCGGCTTGACCAGCACCCGCAGGCCCGCGTCGGCGGGCTGCGAGCTGCTGCCGCCCTCCCCGCCACAGGCCGCGAGCAGCAGCGCCGTGCAGGCGGCGAGGAGGAGCAGGCGGCGCATCGGCTGCATTATCGCGGCGCCGTCGATCGGCGCCGTCGCGCCGCCTCCGCGGCCCGCTCGGACGGCCTTGCAAGCTCGCTCGGACCCGGCGCTGCCCTTCGCCGCCGCCCGGATCGCCGGTCGTTCCGCCGCTCGCTCGGACCGCTGCGGATCGCTTCGCCTGGGGCGAGGCGATCCGCGACGGAAGCGTGCGCTCGGCATGATCCGCGCGATGCGCACCGCTCGCGCCCTCGCGGCGACGGCCCTGCTCGCCTGCCTGCTGGCGGCGCCGGCGGCGCGCGCCGACGAGAACCCGGCGCGGCAGCCGCCGTTCGGCGAGGAGCCGCCGGCGCCGCTTCACCACGTCAGCGATCCCGACCGGGTGCCGCCCGGGTTCGAGCTCAGCGCCGGCGAGGCGATCGCGATCGCCGATCGGGCGCCGGCGGTCGTCGCCGAGCGCGCCGAGAGCCCGGCGATGAGGCCGCGCGCCGCGACCCGCGGCGACGATCGCTGGCAGGTCGACTACTACCTCGACGGCACCGACGTCGCGCAGGCCGTGATCGACGACCGCAGCGGCGCCGTGATCGAGTCCTGGCGCAACCAGCAGGTCGAGGTCAAGCTCGCCCGCGGCTACGAGGACGCGGTCGCCGGCAACGTCAACGAGTGGTACGTCTGGCTGCCGCTCTGCGTGCTGTTCTTCCTGCCGTTCTTCGACCCGAAGCGACCGCTGCGGCTGCTCCACCTCGACCTGCTGGCGCTGCTCGCGTTCTCGGCCTCGCAGTTCTTCTTCAACAAGGGCGAGATCACGCTCTCGGTGCCGCTCGTCTACCCGGTGCTCGCCTACCTGTTCGCGCGGATGCTGATCGCCGGATTGCGGCCGCGCAGGCGCTCGGAGGGGCCGCTCGTCCCGCGCCTTCCGATTCGCTGGCTGGCGATCGCCGCGGTGCTGCTGGCGGTGTTCCGGATCGGCTTCAACGTCGTCGACTCGCAGGTGATCGACATCGGCTTCGCGAACGTCGTCGGCGCCGACCGGATCGCCGACGGCGAGGGCGTCTACGACGGTCGGTTCACG
>CAZCFA010000027.1:0-35390 GCA_964497825.1 uncultured Conexibacter sp. | reverse complement strand
GCGGATTGTAGAGCCCGGCCGCCGCGCCGGGGCGCGCCGACCGCGCCGCCGCGCTCGCCGACCACGTCGGGCCGCGCCGATCGCGCCGCCGCGAGCCGACCGCGCCGCCGCGCCCGCCGTCCTCGCGGGTCGAAGCCGGCCGCGGGTCGGACCTGGCCGCGGGGCGAAGCCGGCCGACTGCGCCCGGCGTTCTCGCGGGTCGGACGTGGCCGCGGGGCGAGTTCACCACCGATGCGGTGGTCAACCCGCCCCGCGCTCGACCTGCGGGGTACTCGCGGCTGGCAACACGGCTTCGCGCGTGCGCCGGGGAGCGCCGGCCCCGCCCACCATCGAACGTCAACCGCTACCCCCTATAGCCGGTAGAAATCGACGTTCGTCGAGTGCCCACCATCGAACGTCAACCGCTACCCGCTATAGCGGGTAGATATCGACGTTCGGCGACGAGTGGCGGGCAAAGCGGCCCGGGGGGTCGCGGTCGCGCGACGTTCGGCGACGAGTGGCGGGGCAAGCGGCCGCGGGTCGCGGTCGCGCGACGTTCGGCGACATGTGGCGGGGCAAGCGGCCGCGGGTCGCGGCGCGCGCGGCCGGCGCCGCTCAGCCCAGCAGCGAGTCCAGCGCCGCGACGGTCCGCTCCCAGGGGAAGCGCTCGCGCGAGCTGATCGTGCCGGCGCGCAGCTCGGCCAGCGTCGCCTCCTCGCCGAGCCGCTCGATCGCCGCAGTCAGCGCGGCGATGTCGGGCGTCCGCGCCGGGATCCCCGAGCGCGCCTCGCCGTCGGGATGGGAGCGGACGAGCAGGCCGTTGTCGCCGTCGGCGATCACCTCGTTCATCGGCGGGTCGTCGTTGCAGATCGTCGGCATCCCGAACGCGATCGCCTCATACAGCGGCAGCCCCAGCCCCTCCCAGCGCGAGGGTGAGATCGAGACGTCGTTGGCGGCGATCCGCGCCAGGTGCTGGTCCCAGGGCTCGTCGGCGAGGACCAGCTCGATTCGCGGGTCGGCCTCGATCAGCGGCAGCAGCCGCTGCAGCCGCGAGCGCTCGACCTGCGCCTTGACGACCAGCCGCAGCTGCTCGCCGCGGGCGCGGCTGAACGCCTCGACGACGGGCTCGGCCGGCTTGCGATGGCCGAGGAAGCCGCCGGGGAAGACGAGCCGGACGAGCCCGTCGCCGGGCCGCTGCGGCTCGACCGCGAGCAGCTCCGGGTGGATGCCCCAGGGAACGCGCGGCGTGTCGAGCCCCCAGCCGCGATAGCGCTGCTGCTCGATCCTGGTGACCGAGTAGATGACGTCGTAGGCGTCGCGGGCGCCGACGAGGTGGTCGCGGGTGAAGTGCTCCCAGACGAACCGGCCGATCACCCGGATGCCGCGGCGGCGCAGCTTCGCGAGCTGATCGAACTGGTAGTTCTGGTCGCAGAGGACGACCTCGATGCCGTTCGCCTCGACCCAGTCGACGTACTCCTCCAGCGGCGTCGCGAACGCCGACGCCGCGGTCACGCCGGGCTGGTCCCAGACGCCGCTGAGCTCGAGCGCGCCCGGCTTCGGCCCCTTCTCGCGGCGCGGCTTGGCGAGCACGAAGCTCGTGTGGCCGAGCGAGTCGACCGCGGAGCGGAGCTGGCGGCCGACCACCGGCTGGCCGCGGTTGAACCACTTGCTGACGATCCCGACGTTCACCGGGGTCAGCCCCGGCCGTCGCCGCGCCCGCGCCCCTCGATCCGGCTGCCGCCGTTGATGCTCATCTGCTTCCGCTTGCGCGGCTGCAGGCTGCGGCGGTCGGCGCGGCCGCTCGGCACCGCGTGGAAGCAGGCGCGGCCGTCGTCGCCGTCGGCGCTCTCCCAGACCCGGGAGATGCCCTCGAAGCCAGCCGCCGCCAGCATCCGCTCGACGCAGGCCGCGTTCGGGAGCCACCACTGCGAGCGGTTCGGCGTTCCGTCGTCGCCGCCGACGAAGGCCATCAGCGGCTGCGCCCCGCCGGTCGTCATGATCGCCGTCTCGAGGACCAGCAGCTCGCGGGCCGCGGCGCGCAGCCGGGTGAGCAGCAGCGCCGGGCTCGGCGCGGTCGGCAGCAGCCCCGAGCAGAGGACGACGTCGAAGCCCCCGAGCGCCGCGAACGCATCGCCGAAGACGTCGAGCTGCAGGAACTCGAAGCCGTAGCGCTCGACGTTCGCGGCCAGCTCGGGCCCGGTGCAGAGGTCGACGCCGACGACGTCGGCGGCGTCGCGGCGGACCGCCTCGGCGCAGTGGACGCCCTCCCAGCAGCCGACGTCGAGGAAGCTGCGGCCGCCGAGCTCGACCGGGAGCCGGAAGCGCTCCCAGCGGCTCGGCCAGCCGCTCGCGCGAAGCTCCTCGCTCAGCGTCTCAAGCTCCGGCCTGTCGGTCGCATCGGTCATCTCGGAGGGGCCAGCGTAATGGCGATCAGCCCGCGAGCAGGGCGTCCAGATCGGCGACGGTCCCGCTCCAGTCGCGCTGCTCTTGCAGCTCGCGCACGCCGGCGGCCATCCGCTCGAGCGCGGCGCGATCGCCGAGCCGCTCGATCGCCGCCGTCAGCGCCGCCACGTCCGGGTCCCAGGCCGGCAGGCCCGAGCGGGTCTCGCCGTTGCGACGGGACGGGACGAGCAGCCCCGAGCGCCCGTCGAGGACCAGCTCCGACATCGGCGGCTTGTCGTTGGTGATGATCGGCAGCCCGAACGCCGTCGCCTCGAACAGCGGCAGGCCCAGGCCCTCCCAGCGCGACGGCGCCAAGCAGACGTCGCAGCCCGCGAACCGGCGCCGGTGCTCGGCCTCGGGCTCGTCCTCGAGCGCGAGCGCGATCCGCGGATCGGCCGTCGCCGCGTCGCGCAGCAGCTCGTCGTTGCGCGGCAGCTGCGCGTCGATCAGCAGCCGCAGATGCTCGCCGCGGGCCTGCCGGAACGCCTTGATCACCCTGCGAACCGGCTTCCGCCGACCCAGGTACGAGCCGGGGAAGTAGAACCAGACCGGGCCCCCCTCCTCCGCTTGCGGCCCGCCTCGACCCGCGGCGGCGGCCGCCTCCAGCAGCTCCGGATGCAGCCCCCAGCGCACGTACGGGGAGTCGATCCCGAGCTCGGCGTAGCGGTCGCGTTCGGCGCGGTGCAGCGAGTAGATCGTGTCGTAGGTCGCCCGCGCCGGCTCGACGCTGTCGGGCCCGAAGTACTCCCAGACGAAGCGCCCGATCGTGCGCACCCCGAGCGCCCGCAGCGAGCCGACCTGCTCCCACTGGTAGTTCTCGTCGCAGAGCACGGCGTCGAGGCCGCAGGCCTCGGCCCAGGCGCGGTACTCGGCGCCGTCCATCTCGTGCTGGGAGCCGCGGGTGACGCCGGGCTGATCCCAGACCGGGTCGCGGGGCGCCGACGCCGCCCGCTCGGCCCGCGGGCCCGAGCCGGGGCGAGCGAGCACGAACGTCTCGTGGCCGAGCCCGTCGAGGGCCGAGCGGATCTGGCGGGCGACGACCGCCTGGCCGCTCGCCGACCACTTGCTGACGATCCCGATCCGCATCGGCTCAGCGCTTGCGCGCGAGCGTGATCCCGTCGGCGACGGCCAGCATCGCCACGTCGACGCGCTCGTCGGCGGCGATCCGCTCGTTCAGCTCGGCGATCGCCCGGGCGCTCTCGTCGTCGGCCGGGTCGAGCACGGTGCCGTCGCGCAGCACGTTGTCGAGCACGATCAGCCCGCCCGGCCGCAGCAGCTCGAGGCAGGCCTCGTAGTAGCCGGGGTAGCCGGGCTTGTCGGCGTCGATGAACGCGAGGTCGAACGGCTCCGCGCCGCTGCCGGCGATCGCCGCGAGCGTCTCGGCGGCGGGCCCGACGCGGATCTCGATCCGGTCGCCGACGCCGGCGGCGGCGAAGTTCCGGCGCGCCGTCTCGGCCCGCTCGGGGTCGAGCTCGCAGGCGACGAGGACGCCGCCGGGAGCGAGCCCGCGGGCGATGCAGATCGCCGAGTAGCCGGTGAAGGTGCCGAGCTCGAGCGCCCGGCGGGCGCCGAGCAGCCGCGCCAGCATCGTCATCATCGCGCCCTGATCAGGGGAGATCTGCATCACCGCGATGTCGCCGAGCGCCGCGGTCGTCTCGCGCACCCGGCGCAGCGCCTCGTCCTCGCGGGCGCCGTTGGCGACTATGTAGTCGTGCAGTTCGTCGTTCAGCGAGGTGAACTTGCTCACAGGGGCTCCGATCCGGTCACCGCCGTCGCGCCTCCGACTCGTAGCCGAGCTCGGCCAGCAGCTCGCCGGCGGCGGCGTCGAAGGCGTCGACGTCCTCCGGCTTCATCCGCTGCTTCCAGCGGTACATCGCGCTCGGGTCGGGCGGCTTCTGGGTCATCGCGTGTGCCTGCATGCGCTCGGCGCCGGGGCGGGTCGGCTTGCCATCGGTGGCCGGCAGGTCGCGCGCCATCTCGGCCATGCGCTCGGCCGCGTGCTCGTAGTAGCGCAGCACGACCGGGTCCCAGTCGAGCTCTAGGTACTCGCAGATCCGCCGCAGGCTGGGCTCGGTGTCGGTGACGAGATCCTCGTAGCGCAGCTCGATGTAGTGGCGGACCTTGCGACCGTGGCGCTGGGCGCGGCGGATCCGGCGCGCCCAGGTCCCGGCGACGCGCGAGGCGGGCGCCGGCTGCTTGTCGCCGAGCGTGCGCTTCCAGCGCGACAGCGCGACGTCGCGGCCGTCGCGGATCACGTGGATGAACCGCGCCTCCGGCAGCACCGACTCGATCTTGATCATGCTCTTGACGTAGGCGGGCGTCTTCTCGCCGTAGCGTGGCTTGTTCATGCGCTCGGGAAAGATCTCGTAGAAGGCGCGCAGCGCCGGGCCCGCCTCGAAGCGGTCGAGCCGTCGCCAGCGCTCCAGCACCTCGGCGGGCTCGGTGTGCAGATCGCCCCACTGGCGCACGGCGGTCATCACCTCGACGGCCTGCTCGGGCGTTGCGCCGCCCTCGATCGCGTCGATCAGGTCGGGGACGAAGTGCGTCTCGGGCGGGATCGTCAACGCCGGGTGCGCGTCGAGCATCAGCCGCAGCATCGTCGTACCCGAGCGTCCGACGCCGACGATGAACGGCACCGGCGCTCGCGCGGCGCCGCCCTTGTTGCTGCGGGAGAGGAGCCCCATCGTGCCCGGAAGCTTAGATCCACCTCGCCGGGACTCCGTCCCGGGGCCGGATCAGCGGTTGCAGGGGTCGCCGCGCCAGGCCGCGATCGCGCAGTAGGCGGGCTTGCGGGTGCGGTGGTCGTTCTCGACCACGCCGAAGCCGGCCTCCAGCGGGAAGTCGGCCCGGACCTCGTCGACGAGGCGGTGGACGATCACGACCGGGATGCCGCGGTCGCGCAGCGCGGTCAGGATCGAGACCAGCCCGCGCGCCTGCTGCGCCGCCGTCCGCGGCGGCCGCGAGGCCATCGTCAACCCGACCTCGGTGATCCACAGCGGCTCGGCGCCGGCCCCGTGCGCGGCGATGAACGCCCGCACCTCGTCGACCAGCGCGCCGACCAGCGGCCCCGGGTCCTCGCCGGGGGCGCTGCGGACGTAGGGGTGGAAGGCGAGCGCATCGACGTAGCCGGCGGCGCCGTTGGCCAGCATCGCGCCGAGGTAGGTGCGCCAGCGGACCTTGCCGCGCTTTGGCTTGGTGACCGGGGCGAGGCCGCCGGCGACGATCGGCAGCTGCGAGCCGCTGCCGTCGACCGCCGCCGCGACCGCCGCGAGCAGCCGCGTGTAGGCGACCGGGTCCTGCCCGTGCGGCCAGAAGGTGGGGTCGTTGACCTCGTTGCCGATCTCGATCGCGAGCGACTGCGGATAGCGCTGGGCGACCGTGGCGACGAAGCGCGCGTAGTCGCCGGCGTGCTCGGGCCCGGGTGCGCCGGCCGAGTTCGCCGCCGGATCGCAGGGGATCTGTGGGTCGCCGGCCCAGCACGGCGCCTCCATCACGTACCACAGCGGCCTGATCCCGATCCCCAGCAGCTCGGTGTAGAGCGCGTCGAAGCGGCTCCAGTCGTAGCGTCCCGGCTGCGGCTCGATCGCGCGCCAGTTCATCCGCAGCCGCACCGTGTCGGCGCCGGAGGCGGGCAGCAGCCCGATCTTGGCGCTGCCGGCGGCGAAGCCGTCGTTGTAGCCGAACCGCATCCCGGGATCGCCGGCGCGGGGCAGCTCGGAGGCATCCGCCGGCGCCGGCGCGGTCGCCGGCGCGGTCGTCGAGCCGCTCGGCTCGGGCTTCTCGCCGCAGGCGGCCGGCGCGGCGGCGAGCAGGACCGCCGCGACCGCCGCGACCGCCGCGCGGCGACCCCGGCTCAGCGCAGCAGCTCCGCGACGTCGGCGACCGTCCGCTCCCAGCTGCGCTCGCGCTTGCGCTCGAGCGCGCCCGCGGCGAGCTCGGCCCGGAGCCCGGGGTCGGCGAGGCGCGAGATCGCCGCGGTCAGCGCCGGAACGTCGACGACCCGGGCCGGGATCCCGGAGTTGGCGAGGCCGTCGTCGTGGGAGCGGACGAGCAGCCCGTTGACGCCGTCGGAGACGAGCTCGTTCATCGGCGGGTCGTCGTTGCAGACGATCGGCATCCCGAACGCGATCGCCTCGTACAGGTGCAGGCCGAGCCCCTCCCAGCGCGCCGGCGCCACGCAGACGTGGCTGTCGGCGAACCGCTGCAGGTGCTCGTCGGTCGGCAGGTCCTCGAGCACGAGCTCGACCCGCGGATCATCCCGCGCCGCCCGCTCGAGGAACTTCATCCGCCGCTCGATCTGCGCCTTGACGATCAGCCGCAGCTCCGGCTCCGGCGTCGCCGAGAACGCGGTGATCACCTCCTTGAACGGCTTGCGCTTGCCGAGCAGCCCGGCGTGGTAGTGGAACTCGACGACGTCGGAGCGGCGCCGCGGCGTGTAGCGCTCGTACTCGGGATGAACGCCCCAGCGGATGTAGGGCGCCTCGATCCCGATCCCCGCGTAGCGCCGCTGCTCGGCCCGGGTCAGCGCGTAGATCAGGTCGTAGGCGTCGCTCGCGGGTCCGACGTGCTCGTCGCTGAACCGCTCCCAGACGAAGCGGCCGATCGTCTGCACGCCGGCGCCGCGCAGCGCCCCGATCGCCTCCCACTCGTAGTTCTGGTCGAAGAAGCAGGCCTCGAGCGAGCGCTCGCCGGCCCAGCCGACGAGCTCCTCGGCGGGGATGAGGAAGTCCGATGCCGGCGTCACCCCGGCCTGCGCCCAGACGTCGTCCTCGCGCGCCTGTTGCGGCATCGGGAACGACTCCTTCGTCGGCCGCCCGAGCACGAACGTCTCGTGGCCGAGCGCGTCGAGCGCCGAGCGCAGCTGACGGGCGACGACGCCCTGCCCGCGGTTGAACCAGAAGGCGCAGATACCTACTCGCATGGGGCGGGGAGGGTAGAGATGGCGCCGCCGCGTGGCGCTACGCCGGCGTCAGCGCCGCCGAGCGGAACAGCGCCAGGCCGTCGACCGAGCCGGTCAGCGGATCGACCGCGTGCTCGGGATGGGGCATCAGGCCGACGACGTTGCCGGCCTCGTTGCGGACGCCGGCGATGTCGTTGATCGATCCGTTCGGGTTGTCGCCGCCCGCGTAGCGGAAGACGACCTGCCCGGTCGCCTCGATCGCCTCGAGCTGCTCCGGCGGGGCGAAGAAGCAGCCGGTCGTGTGCTTGACCGGTATCGAGAGCGTCTCGCCGGGCCGGCAGCCGCGGGTCCAGGTCGAGCCCGCGTCGGCGACCTCGATCCCGACCTGGCGGCAGAGGAAGCGCAGCGAGCGGTTCGGCAGCAGCGCCCCGGGCAGCATCCGCGCCTCGCAGAGCACCTGGAAGCCGTTGCAGATGCCGAGCACCGGGCCGCCCTCGCGGGCGAAGCGGGCGACCGCCTCCATCGCTGGCGCGAAGCGGGCGATCGCGCCGACCCGCAGGTAGTCGCCGTAGGAGAAGCCCCCGGGGATGACGACGGCGTCGACGTCGCCGATGCTCGGCTCGGCGTGCCAGATGATCTCGGCCGTGCCGACGCGCTCGCAGGCGGCGGCGGCGTCGTTCTCGTCGCAGGAGCCGGGAAAGCGGAGGACGCCGAACTTCACCCGTCCGCGCTCGTCCCCTCGATCTCGAAGTCCTCGATCAGCGGGTTGGCGAGCAGCTTCTCGCAGAGCTCCGGCAGCCGGCTCTCGTCCTCGATCTCGAGCTCGACCAGGCGGCCGACGCGGACGTCGGCGACCCCGTCGAAGCCGAGCGTCGGCAGCGCCCGCTCGACCGCCTTCCCCTGCGGATCGAGGATTCCCTGCTTGGGTCGGATCAGGACGCGCGCGTGCAAGGGGGCTGAGGCTAGCGCCAGCGGCGGCGCGCGCCCTCCTGCAGCGCCGCGAGGACGGCGAACAGCAGCGGCACGAAGATCCAGAGCTGGGCGACGGTGTAGCGGCGCAGCTCGGCGTCGACGTCGATGCCGGCGAGCTCGCGCTCGAGCGCCCCGGCCGGCGACAGGCGGATCGCGTAGATCGCCAGCGGCAGGTAGTTGAGGCCGATGCCGATCGCCCAGATCCCGAGCGGCGCGGCGGCGGTCAGCACCCAGATCCCGAGCCCGACGCCGGCGAGCGCCCCGAACGCGAACTCAGCGAGGATGATCCGGCGCCGGAGCAGGGTGCCGGCGGCCCCATGCATATCGACGGCGGCGAGCCGCCTGACGTCGACCATGCCCCACCGCTACCCGCCCGCGCCGGGCGCCACCGCCGATCGAGCAGGCGGACGGCCGCCGACCGTCCGCCTGCCTGCTCCGCTCAGACGCGGCGGTTCCGGTCGGCAGCGCGGTTGGGGGCCGGCCTGGTCGGCCGCCGGCGTCCCCCCTTCGGCATCACGACAAACGCGAGTGTGCCTGCTCTGCTCATCTCGATCTCCGTTCTCTCGGTTGGGTTGATCCTGGTGGTCGTCGCCGGTTCGTTGCGGCTAGGAGGCGAGATCGAATCTAGGCGTCCCGCGTGCGGATAGCACCGGGCGTTTCCCTAGTCTCAGCGCGGCTCCTCGCCTATCCTCGGAGGCCCGATGCTCACAGGGAGAGAAGCTGAGATCGGAAGGATCGAGGCGGCGCTCACCGCGGTCCGCTCGGGCGAGGGAGGGGCCCTGGTGCTTCACGGCGAGCCGGGGATCGGGAAGTCGGCGCTGCTCGACCACGCCGAGCGCAACGCGTCGGGACTGCGCTGCCTGCGGACCGCCGGACTGGAGGCGGAGTCGAGCCTTCCGTTCTCGGCGCTCGCGGAGCTGAGCGAGAGCCTGCTCGATGGGATCGGGGCGCTGCCGCCGCCCCAAGCCCGGGCGATCGAGGCCGCGCTGGCGCTGGCGCCGCCGGCGCCCGGCGAACGGTTCGCCGTCTGCGCGGGGTTCCTGGGGCTGCTGAGCCGGGCCGGCGCCGAACAGCCGCTGCTGCTGCTGATCGACGACACGCAGTGGCTTGACCGCGCCTCGGCGGAGTGCGTCGCCTACGCCGCCCGCAGGCTGCGCGGGAAGCCGGTCGCGGCGTTGGCGGCGGCCCGCGGCTCCGCGCCCCCGGCGATGCTCGCCGGCCCGGGCGTCGAGATGGTGCCGGTCCGCGGCCTCGATCCGGCCAGCGCCCGCGAGCTGCTTCTGAACGCGAGCCCGGACCTCGCTGCGAGCGTGGCCGAGTCCCTGCTCGAGGCGGCGGCGGGCAATCCCCTCGCCCTGCGCGAGCTTCCATCGCTGCTGACCGCGGAGCAGCGCAGTGCGAGCTCGCCGCTCGAGCAGCCGCTGCCGCCGGGGTTGACCCTGCAGCGGGCGTTCGAGCAGAGGATCGCGACGGTGCCGCCACAGACCCGGCGAGCCTGCCTGCTGGCGGCGACCGCCTTCACGCCGCGGCTCGAGGACGTCCGTTCGGCTTGCCGCGAGCTCGGCCTCGATCCGGGCGAGCTCGAGCGGGCTGAGCAGGCGGGGCTGTTGCGGCTCACCGCTGGGCGCTTCGAGTTCGATCATCCGCTGCTGCGCGGCGCCGTCGTTCAGGGAGCATCGGCGGCGGACCGCCGCCGCGCGCACGAGGCGCTGGCCCGCTGCGCCGACGACGGTGACGCCCGCGCCTGGCACCGGGCCGCCGCCACGCTCGGGGCCGACGACGCGGTGGCGGATGAGATGGAGGCCGTCGCCGCCCGCGCTTCGGCTCGGGCGGCGCACGGCACCGCCGCCGACGCGCTCGAGCAGGCGGCGCGGTTGAGCACCGATCGCGAGCAGCGCGCTCGGCGGCTGCTCGGGGCGGGCGTCGCCGCGGCGACCGGTGGCGCCTACGACCGCGGCCTCGTGCTGCTCGGTCTCGCCGATGAGATCGACGACCCCGCCACCCGCGGTGCCGTCAGGCGGCAGCTGGCGCTGCTGACGCTGAACGGCGGCGTGCGTGGGGCCGAGCAGACGCGCGAGCTGCTGATCGCCGAGGCCGAGGCGATCGCCGCCACGGACCCGGCTGCCGCCGCGGGGAGCTACGCCGACGCCGGGCTGGCGGCGGCGGTCGGCGGCAACTGCGTGCACGTCCTCGACGCCGCCGAGCGCGCGATCGCTGTCCTGCCGGACACGGCTCCGGAGCCCGTTCGCTGCCAGGCGCTGGCGACGCTCGGGCTCGGCCTGACCCTGCGGGGCCGGTCGGAGGAGGCGCGCGAGCCGCTGAACGAGGCCGGCAGGTTGCTGCGGCGCTGTGATCCGCTGGCGCCGGCGGCGCAGACGGTCGCCTTCGCCCTGGGCGGCCGTCGCTCCACCGGCCAGGAGCGGCTGCTGCTGGAGGAAGCCGAGTGGCTCGAAGCGGCGGCCAAGGATGCCGGCGCGGGCGGCCTGTTCCCCTACTACCAGGTGCTCGTCGCCGATTGCGACCTCCGGATCGGGCGCCTCGAACGGGCTTCGGCGAAGATCACCGAGGCGATCGAGGGCGCGCGCGAGTCGGGCCAGGTCGCATCGCTTGGGATCGCGCTCGCGGTCGGCGCCCGGATCGCCGCCATCCGCGGCCAGCAGGACGCGGCTCGCGAGGCCGTGGCGGAGGTCGATGAGATCGCGCCGTCGCGGGGGTTCGGCAGCACCGCCGGATGGGCCCGGGCGGCGCTCGGGTTCCTCGAGCTCTCGCTCGATCGCCTGCCCGAGGCGATCGCAGCCCTCGAGCCGCTCGAGCAGCTGCCCCGGCTCGCCGGCTTCGAGGATCCGCTCGTCATTCCCTGGGCGCCGGACCTGGTCGAGGCCCTCTGCCGGTCGGGCCGGCGCGAGGACGGCGGCGCCGTCGCCGCGCTCCTGCAGCGGCAGGCGCAGGGCAGCCCGGCGGCGCTTGCGTCCGCGCTAGCGGCGCGCTGCGCGGGCCTCGTCGCCCGCTCGAGCTTCGACGACGACTTCGAGCGTGCGCTCGAGCTTCACGGCGAGGCCGACTCTCCGTTCGAGCACGCTCGGACGCTGCTGGCCTACGGCTCGCGGCTGCACCGCGCGCGCCGGCGCGTCGATGCGCGCGAGCGGCTGCGCCGGGCGGCCGCAATGTTCGCGACGCTCGGCGCGCCGCTGTGGGAGGCGCGCGCCGCGGCGGAGCTCAAGGCCGCCGGGGCGGTACGCCGCCGTCGCGTCTACGAGCCGACGGAGCTCACCGCGCAGGAGGTGCGGGTCGCGCTCGCGGCCGCCCGCGGTGCCAAGAACCGCGAGATCGCCGGCGAGCTGTTCCTGAGCCCGAAGACGATCGAGTTCCACCTCGGCCGCGTCTACCGCAAGCTCAACATCCACTCCCGGGCCGAGCTCGCGACCGCGGTCGCCGCCGGCGCGCTGGAGTCCGGCGAGCGCTCAGCGGCCGAGCAGCCGGCCGAGTAGCCCGCGGTTCGGCTCGACCGGCGCCTCGAGCTCGGCCAGCTCCGGATAGCCGGCCTCGACCAGCGCGTCCCGCATCCCGATCGCCGCGATCGCCCGCGCCCAGCGTGGGTCCTCGGGGTGGTAGGGATGCTCCGGCGGGCGCACCTTGTCGGCGGCCCAGGCGGTCACCTGCGACGGCGTCGGCAGCTCGGCCGCCGCGTAGATCCGCGCGATCGTCGCCGCGGGGTCGGCCCGCAGGTCCTCGTTGCGGAGCAGCACGTAGCGGTCGCCGAACAGCTCGCCGCCGGCGTGCCGGGTGCTCTCGAACGTGTGCTTCCAGACGAGCAGGATCCGCTCGAAGTTGGCGGGGTCGCGAAGCTCGGCGTACTCGTGCAGATCCAGCAGCCGCTCGGAGAGCTGGCGGCTCGACCAGAGCTTGCGCCGTTCGCGCTCGCCGAAGAAGGCGTCGGGATCGGCGTAGGCGTCAGCGCGCTTGCGCCCCCGCCCCATCATCATCGAGACGCAGACCGCGCGCGGGTCGCGGACCACGTGGACGAGCACCGAGTCATCGGGCGCGATCGCGTGGACCGCCCCGAGCTTGTCGTAGAAGCGGGTCTCCTTGACCATCACCCGCTCGTCGCGCTCGAGCAGCGTCGCCAGGAACCCGGCGCAGTGCTCCGGCAGCTCGGGCCCGAGCTCGAGGCTCGGGTTCGCGGGCCCGCCGCAGTTGAAGTCAGCGAGCTCGAGGCCCGGGTAGCGCCCGTCGCGAAACTGCCGCCGCAGCCGCCGCGTCTCGGCGAAGGGATCGGTCGCGCGCGCGTCGGAGCCGCCGCCGGGGGTCTCGGTGTCCTCGCGCCAGGGCTCGTAGAAGCAGTGCAGGCCCGGGTCCTCGAGCAGCGCGTCGTAGAGGATCGTCGTCCCCGAGCGACGCATTCCCTGGATCAGGATCGCGGGCGGCATCGGCGCCGCAGGGTAGCCGGGCACGACGCCGGCGCGGCCTGCAGCCGGCCACCTGCGCGCGGGCGAGGCGCGTCCTCAGGCCAGCGTGCGGCCGGTGATCCGCTCGTAGGCCTCGCGGTAGCGAGCGGTCGTGCCCGCGATCACCTCCGCCGGCAGCGGCGGCGCCGGCGGCTCCCGGTTCCAGTCCTGCTCGCTCAGGTAGTCGCGCACGTACTGCTTGTCGAACGAGGCCTGGCCGCGGCCGGGCTCGTACTCGTCGGCGGGCCAGAAGCGCGAGGAGTCGGGGGTCAGCACCTCGTCGCCGAGCACGATCTCGGCGCCGGGCGAGGCGCCGAACTCGAACTTGGTGTCGGCGAGGATGATCCCGCGCTCGTGGGCGTGGGCGCGGGCATGCTCGTAGAGCTCGATCGAGATCCGCCGCAGCTCCTCCATCAGCGGCCGCGAGCCGACGATCTCGGCGGCGCGGTCGAAGTCGACGTTCTCGTCGTGGTCGCCGATCTCGGCCTTCGTCGCCGGCGTGAAGATCGGCTCCGGGAGCTGGTCGGACTCCTGCAGCCCGCCCGGCAGCTCGATCCCGCAGACCGAGCCCGACTGCTGGTACTCCTTCCAGCCCGAGCCCGTGATGTAGCCGCGGACGACGCACTCGACCGGGTACATCTCGAGCCGCTTGCAGCGGATCGCCCGACCCGCGACCTCGTCGGGAACGTCCTCGCTGATGAAGTGGTTGGGAACGATCGCCCCGGTCGTCTCGAACCAGAAGATCGACATCTGGGTCAGCACCTTGCCCTTGTCGGGAATCGGCTCGGGCAGGACCACGTCGAAGGCGGAGATGCGGTCGGAGGCGACCATCACCAGCTCCCCCTCGCCGGCCTCGTAGATCTCGCGGACCTTGCCGCTGGAGTGCAGGTTGAGCTCGTCGAGCGCGGGCATGGGGGCGACCCTAGCAACGGCTCCGGGTCGCGCCGCCCCGACCGCGGGCAGAAAGCCGCAAGCAGCGGCAACCGCGCTAGCTTCGACCAACGATGAGTTCCCTGCCGCCCGGTCCTCGCGCGCCCGCGGCCGTCCAGGCCCTCGGATGGATGATCCGCCACCTGCCGTTCTTGGAGCGCTGCCGAGAGCGTCACGGCGGCACGTTCACGCTGCGGTTTCCGACCCTCGACCCGCTCGTCGTGATCAGCGACCCGGACTCGGTCAAGGCGTTGTTCGCGGCTGACCGTGAGAACACGCTGCCGTCGGGACGGGCCTTGACCCTGGAGCCGATCGTCGGCTCGCGATCGCTGCTGCTGCTGGAGGGGGAGGAGCACTTGCGGCGCCGCAGGCTGATGCTGCCGCCCTTCCACGGCGAACGCATGCGCGTATACGAGGCGTCGATCGCCCGCGCCGCCGTCGCCGAGATCGAGCGCTGGCCCCGCGGCGGCGAGCCGTTCGAGCTGCGCTCACGGATGCAGGCGATCACGCTCGAGGTGATCCTCGGCGCCGTCTTCGGCGTCACCGACGGCCCCCGCCATGACGAGCTGCGCGAGCTGCTCGGCGCCGTGCTCGCGCGGGTGCGCCGCCCGCTCTCCTCGGCGCTGACCGCGATGGCGCGGCCGCTCGGCCGCTTCGGTCCCAACGCGCCGGCGCAGCGCCTGCTCGGCCGCGTCGACGCGCTGCTCGCCGCCGAGATCGCCAGCCGCCGCGCCGATCCGGCGCTCGCCGAGCGCGAGGACGTTCTCTCGCTACTGGTTGCCGCTCGCTTCGAAGACGGCACCGCGATCGACGACGGTGAGCTCCGCGACCAGCTGCTGACGCTGCTCGTCGCCGGCCACGAGACGACCGCGACGGCGCTCGCCTGGGCCTTCGACCTGCTGCTGCATGACCCCGACCGGCTCGCCAGCGCCCGCGACGCCGCCGCCGCCGGCGAGCACGCCTACCTCGATGCGGTCGCGACCGAGGCGCTGCGGCTCCGCCCCGTGATCACCAGCGTCGGCCGCAAGATCCCCGCGGCGGCGTCGCTCGGCGGCTACGAGCTGCCGGCGGCCACGTCGGTGCTGGCCTCCGTCTATCTCACACACACCCGCCCCGACATCTATTCCGACCCTTACGAGTTCCGTCCTGAACGCTTCCTCGGGTCGCGCCCGGACACGTTCGCGTGGCTGCCGTTCGGCGGCGGCGTTCGCCGCTGCATCGGCGCCGCCTTCGCGCAGCTCGAGATGCGCATCGTGCTCGGCGAGGTGCTGTGCCGGACCGAGCTGCGCGCGGCCGAGCCGGCACGTGAGCGGCCGCGGCTGGCCGGGATCACGCTGGTCCCGGGCGCCGGTACCCGCGTCCTCGCAGCCTGAGCCGACTGTCAGAAAGGGCGGCCCGTGCGCGATCTACACAGTGGAATCGCTGCGCAGATGATCGGATACTGGGACTACGACTCCGAGGCGCTGCTGCGCTGCGAGACCTGCGGCTGGAGGGGCCCGGGGTCCGCCACCCAGGAGCCCTACGACACGCTCCTCGACGTCCACTGCCCCGAGTGCGACCAGATGCTCCTGATCGTCCCCTATCCGACCACGGAGGAGACGCGGGCCGCCGCCGCGGCCGGCAACGAGCGGGCGATCGCCGCGCGCCCTCCGAGCGCGACCTCGCCCCCGCCGAACGTCAATTTCTACCCCCTATAGCCAGGATCCCTCGACGTTCGGCGCGCACGGGCGCCCACAGCAAGGATCGCTCGACGCTCGGGGCCTCGACGCTCGACGCTCGACGCGTGCCCACAGCCAGGATCCCTTGAGGGTTCGGCGCGCACGGGCGCCCATCGCGAGGGATCCCTCGACGCCGCGGGCGCCGGCTACCGCAGCTCCTCGAGCCGGTCGAAGACCTCGCCGGCGTGGCTGAGGTAGGCCGTCGGGTCGAAGATCGCGTCGACATCGATCTCGACGTCATCCCCGGCAACGGCCGCCCGCAGCAGCTCCCGGAACGGCGTCCGCTCGTCCCAGGCGCGCTGCGCGTTCTCCTGGACGAGGCGGTAGGCATCGTCGCGAGCCATCCCGGCATCGATCAGCGCCGTCAGCGCCCGCTGCGAGTAGATCGCGCCGTGGGTGAGCTCGAGGTTCTCGGCCATGCGGTCGGCGTGGACGACCATGCCGCCGGCGACCCGCGTCGCGAGGTCCTGCATGTAGTCGAGCGCGATCGTCGCGTCGGGCAGGATCACCCGCTCGGCGCCGGAGTGGGAGATGTCGCGCTCGTGCCACAGCGCGACGTTCTCGAGCCCGGCCTGCGCGTAGCCGCGCAGTACCCGGGCGAGGCCGGTGATCCGCTCGGTCGTGATCGGGTTGCGCTTGTGCGGCATCGCCGAGGAGCCTTTCTGGCCCGAGCCGAACGGCTCCTCGACCTCGCGCACCTCGGTCCGCTGCAGGTTGCGGACCTCGGTTGCGAAGCGTTCGAGCCCGGCGCCCGCGAGCGCGACGGCGCCGAGCAGCTCGGCGTGGCGGTCGCGGGGGACGATCTGGGTCGAGGCGTCCTCGGCGCTGAGCCCGAGCCGCCCCATCACCGCCGCCTCGACGGTCGGCGGCAGCGAGGCGTAGGTGCCGACCGCGCCCGAGAGCTTGCCGACGGCGGCCTGCTTGAACGCCCGCCGCAGCCGCTCGACGTTGCGGTCGGCCTCGAAGGCGAAGCCGGCGAGCCGCAGCCCGAAGCTGGTCGGCTCGGCGTGGATGCCGTGGGTGCGGCCGACGCAGGGAACGTCGCGGAGCTCGAACGCGCGCGCGATCAGCGCGTCGCGGAAGCCGATCGCTCCGGCAACGACGATCTCGCCGGCGGCGACGATCTGCGTCGCCAGCGCCGTGTCGAGCACGTCGGAGGAGGTGAGGCCGTAGTGGATCCAGCGTCCCTCGGCGCCGATCGAGGCGGCGACGACGTCGACGAAGGCGGCGACGTCGTGGTTGGTCGTGCGCTCGCGCTCGGCGACCGCCTCGACCGTGAACGATGCGCGCTCGCGGCAGGCGGCGGCGGCCGCGGCGGGCACGGTCCCGGCCTCGGCCAGGGCGTCGGTGACCGCGAGCTCGACCTCGAGCCAGCCCTCCATCTTGCGCCGCGGGGTCCAGACGGCGCCGATCTCGGGCCGGGTGTAGCGGGGAATCACGGTCGGCCCATTCGCGCCGCCTCAGCCCGTGAGCTCGACGATCCGGACCGCGAACAGGCCCGCGTTCTTCGCTCCGTCGACCGCCATGCAGGCGACCGGGACGCCGGGCGGCATCTGCGCGATCGTCAGCAGCGAGTCGAGCCCGTTCAGGCTCTTGCCGAGGATCGGCACGCCGATCACCGGCAGGCTCGTGTAGGCGGCGGCGACGCCGGGCAGCGCCGCGCTCATCCCGGCGCCGGCGATGATCACCCGGAGCCCGCGCATCTGCGCGTTCTTGCAGTAGTCGGCGACCACCTCGGGCGTCCGGTGGGCGCTCATCACCCGCACCTCGTAGGAGATCCCGGCCTCGTGCAGCGCCTTGCCCGCGGGCTGCATCTTCGGCTTGTCGTTGGGGGACCCCATGATGATCCCGACCAGCGGCGAGTCGACCTCGATCTCCTCGAAGGCGCGCTCGACCTCCGCCATCACGTCGCCGGCGCTCCCGCCGTTGCCGGGCAGCTCGCCCTCGGGCACGGCGACGCCGCGCGGTGTCGGGGTCGGGTCGGCCTCGCTCATTCTTCCTCCGCTTCTGGTTCTGGTCGGTCTCTGGTCAATCCGCCGGCGCAACCGCACGGGCGGCGATGTCGGTGCGGATCTGGCGCCCTTCGAAGCTGATCCGCTGGGCCGCATCGTAGGCGCGGCGGCGGGCGGCTTCGGCGTCGGCCCCGAGCGCGGTCACGTTCAGCACGCGCCCGCCCGCGGTGACGATCGCGCCGTCGCGCGCGGCCGTCCCCGCGTGGGTGATCTCGGCGCCGGTCGCGGCGGCCTCGTCGAGCCCCGTGATCACGTCGCCCTTCGACGAGCTCTCCGGGTAGCCGGCGGATGCGAGCACCAGCGTCACCGCCCATTCGTCGGCGAACTCGGCCGCGGTCCCGGCGAGGCCGCCGCGCTCGCCGGCGGCGAGGCAGAGGTCGAGCAGGTCGCTGCGCATCCGCGGCAGCACCGCCTGCGTCTCGGGGTCGCCGAACCGGCAGTTGAACTCGAGCACCCGCGGCCCGTCGGCGGTCATCATCAGCCCCGCGTAGAGGACGCCGTGGAAGGGAGTGCCGCGTGCCGCCATCAGCTCGACGATCGGCGCGTGCACGGTGGCGACGATCCGCTCGACGTCGCCGGCGCCGACCCCGGGAACCGGGGAGTAGCTGCCCATGCCGCCGGTGTTCGGTCCCTCGTCGCCGTCGAAGATCCGCTTGTAGTCCTGGGCGGGAGCGAGCGCGACGACGTTGTCGCCGTCGCAGATCGTCAGCAGCGACAGCTCCTCGCCGGCGAGGTGCTCCTCGATCAGCACGCTGGTCGACCCGAACCGGCGCTCGGTGAAGAACGCCTCGACCGCCGCCCGCGCCTCGGCCTCGTCGGCGGCGATGATCACGCCCTTGCCGGCGGCGAGCCCGTCGGCCTTGAGCACCACCGGGTACTCGACGTCCGCGAGCTGGGCGAGCGCGGCTTCGCGGTCGGCGACGACCGCGTGGCCCGCGGTCGGCACGCCGGCGGCTGCCATCGCCTGCTTCGCGTAGACCTTCGAGCCCTCGAGCTGCGCCGCCGCGGCGCTCGGGCCGAAGGCGGCGATCCCGGCCGCGGCGAGCGCGTCGGCGAGGCCCGCGACCAGCGGCGCCTCAGGCCCGATGACGACGAGGTCGATCGCCCGCTGGCGGGCCGCGGCGACGATGCCCTCGGCGTCGTCGACGGCGAGCGCGAGCAGCTCGGCCTCGGCGCCGATCCCCGGGTTGCCGGGCGCGCAGCAGAGCTCCGGCCGGTGCCGGGAGCGGGCCAGGGCGCGGACGATCGCGTGCTCGCGACCGCCACCGCCGATGACGAGGACCCTCACGCGCGCGGCCCTACAGCGACTTCGCGAAGTCCTCGCTCGGGAACGCGTTCAAGGTCTCGTTCACGGTCGTCCCCCGCGATCCGAGCTCGACCGACGCCTTCGCCATCGTCTCCGCGTCATCGGCCTCGACGACGCTGACGAAGTCGTACTGCCCGAGCGTCGCCCACTGGTGGTGGACCTGAAGCCCGATCTGCTCCATCTCTCGGTTGACCTCGAGGATCCGGTCGGGGTTGTTCTTGATCGTCTTGACGCCGTCGCTGGTCAGCTTCGTCAGCAGGATGAAATGCGGCAAGGTCGTCTCCTCCTCGTTGGTGGGCTCGCGCCCCGGGTTCTTTCAGATCGTCGCCGAAGGCGCAAGCGGCCCCTCATTCCGGCTTGACCGCGACCCCCTGCACGAGCGGCCTGACGATCCCCGGCGACTTCGGCATCTCGCCGCGCTCGAGCTCGGTCACAGCCAGCGGCGAGGCCTCGATCGCGGCGACCGTGTCGCGGTTGGGGTGGCAGCCGTGGGCGATGAAGCGCCAGGGCCGCTCGTAGCGGTCCTGCTTGCGAGCGATCCGCGGCTCGTCGGAGCGGACGTGCTCGATGAACAGCAGCCGGCCGCCGGGCTTGAGCACGCGGGCGATCTCGCTCAGCGTCGCCGCCAGGTCGTCGACCGTGCAGAGCACGAGCGTGACGACGACGGCGTCGACCGAGTCGTCCTCGGCCGGCAGCCGCTCGGCGGGCGCGACGAGCACCGTCGCCGCGCGACCGTCGGCGGCCAGCCGCGCGCGCAGCCGCCGCGCCATCGGCTCGAACGGTTCGGTCAGGATCAGCTCGCTCGCCGCGCTCGTGTAGTGCTCGACGTTGGCGCCGGTGCCGGCGCCGATCTCGAGCACGCGACCGCCCGCTCCGGCGAGCAGCGTTGCCCGGCGATCGCCGAGGCCGGCCTCCTCGGTGGCGGCGAGCGTGCGGTTGTAGATCGCCGCGAACAGGCGCCCCCAGGTCGCGTCATATACGCGCCGCAGGGCCATCAGGACGCGTCGGCGGCGAGCAGGCCGGCGATCGCCTCGCGGCGGAAGTCGAAGATCCGGTCGAGATCGCGGCGCACGAGGAGGTGCTCGGCGAGCGCGCCGAGCGGTTCGAGGCGGTGCCCGTAGCGGACGGTGTCGGTCATCCGAGTGCAACGGCCGCCGTCGAGCCGTTCGAACGCGTGCGTGTGATGCCACCGCGCGAAGGGCCCGCGGATCTGATGGTCGACGAAGCCATGTGGAGGATCCCAGGACTCGATCCTGGTCAGCCACCCTACCGGCACGCCGTGCAGGCGCAGCCGGTAGCGGATGAGCGTGCCGGCGCGCATCTCATCCGGAATCTCCGAGACGATTCGGAACCGCAGCATCGGCGGCGTGATCGCCTCGAGGTTCTCGGCCCGGGAGAAGAGCTCGAAGGCCTCCTCGCGCGGCGCGTCGAGGTCCTGCACGCGCCGCAGCAGCCGCTCCCTCATCCGTCCGCCCCGTCGAGCCCGACCGTCAGCAGCGCCCGCAGATCCGCGACGGTGCGGTCCCAGCTCAGCTCGTCGCGCCGGCGCCGGACGCCCTCGGCAAGCTCGGCCCTGAGCCCGGGGTCGGCGAGCCGCTCGATCGCCGCCGTCAGCGCCGGCACGTCGGGGCGGTAGGCGGTGATCCCCGAGCGCGGCGCGACCCCGTCGGCGATGCCGGGCACGAGCACGCCGTTGACGCCGTCGCTGACGACCTCGTTCATCGGCGCGTTGTCGTTGGTGATCACCGGGACGCCGAGCGCCGTCGCCTCGTACAGGTGCAGCCCGAGCCCCTCCCAGCGGCTCGGCGCCAGGCAGGCATCGGCGGCGGCGAACATCGCCAGGTACTCGGCGGTCGGCAGGTCGGCGGTGACGAGCTCGATCCGGTGGTCGCGGATCCCGAACCGCGAGCCGCCGCGGGCGAGCCGCTTGACCCGCTTCGCCTGCCGCTCGACCTGCGCCTTCATCACCAGCCGCAGCTGCCTGCCGGCGGCCGCGCGGAACGCGGCGATCGTCTCCGCCAGCGGCTTGCGCTTGCTCATGAAGCCGCCGGGGAACAGGTAGACGACCGTCTCCTCGTTGCCGCCCGGGAACCCGTAGGGGGAGATCCAGCCGGGCTCGGCCCGTTCGGCCCGGAGCCGCTCGCCCGCCTCGACCAGCTCCGGCGAGCAGCCCCAGCGGACGCGGAAGGTCTCGATTCCCATCGCCGCGTAGCGCTCGTGCTCGGCGCCGGTCAGCGAGTAGATCCGGTCGAACGCCGCCGTCGCGGTCGCGGCGTGCTCGTCGCCGAAGTGCTCCCAGACGAAGCGGCCGACGGTGCGGACGCCGCGCTCGCGCAGCGTCGCGATCGCGGCGAACTGGTAGTTCTGGTCGAACATGACGGCGTCGAGCTCGGCGTCCTCGGCCCAGGCGAGGTACTCATCGAGCGGGATCTCGTAGTCGCTGGCGGCGGTCACCCGCTGCTGCGCCCAGACGCCGCTGCGGTCGATCCAGTCGGGTCGGATGTTGGTCTTGCGGGTCGGCCGGGCGAGCACGAAGGTCTCGTGCCCGAGGCCCTCGAGCGCGGCCCTGATCTGGCGCGCGACGACGGCCTGACCGCGGTTGAACCAGTAGGCGACGATCCCGATGCGCACGCCCCAAGGCTCGCAGGCCCGGGCCCGGTGAGCTTCGAGACGGCGGATCCGGCGCCCGCCGCGGCTACGCTCGCGGCGTGCTTCGCCTCCCGCACAGGATCCCGGCGGCGCTGATCGCCGCGCTCGCCGCCGCGCTCGCCGCGCTCGCGCCCCCTCCCGCCGCCGCCGCGACGCCGCCCTCGGCGGCCGCGCTGCGCGCCGAGACCCGGGCCCTGCTCGCCGCCCGGCCGCCGGCGCCCGCTCGGCTGCCCGCGCCCGATGTCGACGACGAGCCGGTGCTGCCCGGGCACCGGATGGTCGCGATCTACGGCGCCCCGCAGCTCGCCGGCACCGCGCTCGGCGCGCGCTCGCCGCGCCGCGCCGCGCGGCTCGCCGTCCGCCAGGCGCGCCCCTACGAGCGTCGCGGCGATCGCCCGGTTACGCCGGCGCTCGACCTGATCGGGGTCGTCGCCAACTCGACGCCGGGCGGCGACCGCCGCTACCGCACCCGCCAGCCGCCGGAGCTGATCGACGACTACCTGGGCGCGGCCCGCAGGGCCGGGGCGCGGCTCCTGCTCGACGTCCAGCCGGGGCGCTCGCCGATCGGCGCCGAGATCGCCTACCTGAGGCCGTGGCTGGCGGAGCCCGACGTCGATCTCGCGATCGACCCGGAGTGGAACGTCGGCCGCCACGGGGTCCCGGGCAAGACCGTCGGCAGCGTCAGCGCCCGCGAGCTCAACGGGGCGAGCCGGGCGCTGCGGCGGATCGTCGCCCGCGGCGAGCTGCCGCCGAAGCTGCTCGTCGTCCACCAGTTCCGCAAGGGCTCGATCCGCCATCGCCGCGCGATCAAGCGCCGCCGCGACGTCGGGGTCGTGCTCAACTTCGACGGCATCGGCTCCCCGGGCCCGAAGATCGCCGGCTACGAGGCGCTCTCGACGCGCGCGCTGCTGCACGGCTTCTCGCTCTTCTACCGCCTCGACTCGCCGCTGATGGGCCCGAGCCGGGTGCTGCGGCTCGACCCCGCCGTCGACTTCCTGCTCTACCAGTAGAAAGCGGGTAACGGCAGGGTGTGAGCGAGCTGACGGGAGGAAGGACCTGGCTGCTCGGCCTGCTGATCGTGCCGTCGCTGCTCGGCTTCATCTTCCTCGACGCCGGCGTCGGCCTGCTGCTCGGGCTGGCCACATCGGCGGCGCTGGTGATCGTCGCCGCCCGGGCCCGTCCCGACGGTCCGATCGAGGTCGCCGCGGCGAGCGCCGGCGTGCGCAGCGGGCTGCTGGTGATCGTGCTGGCGCCGATCGAGGAGCCGCGGGCGGCGGCGATCATCGCCGAGATCGGCGACCCCGCCCGCGAGGTCGGCGGCGAGCAGGGGCTGCTGCTGCTCGCGCCGGAGCGGATCAGGGCCCTCGACCGCTGGGCCGGCGATCTCGATGCGGCGCGGTTTGAGAGCCAGCGCGTGCTCGCGGTCTCGATCGCGACGCTGGCCGCGGCCGGGATCGAGGCCGACGGCTCGGTCGGCGACGGCGACCCCGTGCAGGCGACCGAGGACGCGCTGCGAACCTACGCGGCGACCGAGGTCGTCGTCGTCGCCGAGCGCGGCGACCACGAGAAGGCGATCGCCGTGCTCGAGCGGCGGCTGCCGATCCCGCTGCGACGGGTCGGCGCCGGCACCGCCGGGGCCTGAGCCGCCCCGGCTACCGGGCCCGAGCGCCCGATCGCGACGCCGATCAGGCCGCGGCCGCGACGCCGGGCCTGGCGAAGACGAGCTCGCCGTCGGCGGCATCGACCGCGACCGTGTCGCCCTCGGCGAACTCGCCCTCGAGCAGCTTCAGCGCCAGCCGGTCGACGAGCTGCTTCTGGATCACCCGCTTCAGCGGGCGGGCGCCGTAGGTCGGGTCGTAGCCGAGGTTGCCGAGCAGCGTCCGCGCGTCGCCTGAGAGCTCGATCTCGATCCCGCGCTCGCGGACGCGATCGGTCAGCAGCCCGACCTGGAGGTCGACGATCCGGCCGATGTCGTCGCGGCTGAGCCGGTGGAAGATCACGGTCTCGTCGATCCGGTTCAGGAACTCGGGCTTGAAGGTGGCGACGAGGATCTCGTTGATCCGCTCGCGGATGTTCTCGTCGATCCGCTCGGCGGCGATCTCGGCCGAGCCGACGTTCGAGGTCATGATCAGCGCCGTGTTGGTGAAGTCGACCGTGCGGCCCTTGCCGTCGGTGAGGCGGCCGTCGTCCATGATCTGCAGCAGCACGTTGAAGACGTCGGGGTGGGCCTTCTCGATCTCGTCGAGCAGGATCACCGCGTAGGGCCGGCGCCGGACCGCCTCCGTCAGCTGGCCGCCCTCGTCGTAGCCGACGTAGCCGGGCGGGGCGCCGATCAGGCGGCTGACCGCGTGCTTCTCCATGTACTCGGACATGTCGATGCGGACGATCGCGCTCTCGGTGTCGAACATGAACTCGGCCAGCGCCCGGGCGAGCTCGGTCTTGCCGACCCCGGTCGGCCCGAGGAACAGGAAGCTGCCGATCGGCCGGTTCGGGTCGGAGAGGCCGGCGCGCGAGCGCCGCAGCGCCGCCGAGACCGCCGCGACCGCCTCGTCCTGGCCGATCACGCGCTCGTGCAGGCGCTCCTCCATCTTGATCAGCTTCTCGACCTCGCCCTCGATCAGCCGGGCGACGGGGATGCCGGTCCACTTTCCGACGATCTCGGCGACGTCCTCCTCGGTCACCTTGTCGTCGAGGATCGAGCCACCCTGGGCCTGCAGCTCCGCGAGCCGCGAGCGCTGCTCCTCCATCGTCCGCTCGAGCTCGGGGATCGTGCCGTAGCGCAGCTTCGCGGCGCGCTCGAGGTCGGCCTCGCGCTCGGCCCGCTCGGCCTCGCGCTCGGCCCGCTCGAGCTCGCCCCGCGCCTGGTCGATCGCGTCGATCACGTCCTTCTCGCCCTCGTAGCTGGCACGCAGCGCGCCGACCTTCTCGCGCGCGTCGGCGAGCTCGGACTCGAGCGCCTCCAGCCGCGCCTTCGAGGCGTCGTCGGCCTCGTTCTGCAGCGCCTGCTTCTCGATCTCGAGCTGGGTGATGCGGCGATCGATCTCGTCGATCTCGACCGGCGAGGACTCGAGCTCGGTCTTCAGCCGCGAGGCGGCCTCGTCGATCAGGTCGATCGCCTTGTCGGGCAGGAAGCGGTCGGCGATGTAGCGGTCAGAGAGGGTGGCGGCGGCGACGATCGCGGGGTCGGTGATGTCGACGCCGTGGTGGCTCTCGTAGCGCTCCTTGAGGCCGCGCAGGATCGCGATCGTGTCGGCCATGTCGGGCTCGCCGACGTAGACGGGCTGGAACCGGCGCTCGAGCGCGGCGTCCTTCTCGATGTGCTTGCGGAACTCGTCCAGGGTCGTGGCGCCGATCGTCCGCAGCTCGCCGCGGGCGAGCATCGGCTTCAGCAGGTTGGCGGCGTCGACCGCGCCCTCGGCGGCGCCGGCGCCGACGATCGTGTGCAGCTCGTCGATGAACAGGACGATCCGCCCGTCGGCGTCCTTGACCTCCTTCAGCACCGCCTTGAGCCGCTCCTCGAACTCGCCCCGGTACTTGGCGCCGGCGAGCAGGCCGCCGACGTCGAGCGCGACCAGCCGGCGGTCCTTGAGCGAGTCGGGGACGTCGCCGGCGACGATCCGCTGCGCGAGACCCTCGACGATAGCGGTCTTGCCGACGCCGGGGTCGCCGATCAGCACCGGGTTGTTCTTGGTCCGGCGCGAGAGCACCTGGACGACGCGGCGGATCTCCTCGTCGCGGCCGATCACCGGGTCGAGCCTGCCCTCCTCGGCGGCCTCGGTCAGGTCCTGGCCGAACTTGCCGAGCGCGTCGAGCGTCGACTCGGGGTCGCGGGTGGTGATCCGGTTCGTGACGACGGCGTTGGCGGCCTTCGCCAGCTGCTCGCGGTCGGGCAGCAGCTCGGCGACGCCGGAGGCGCGGTCGGCGAGCGCCAGCAGCAGGTGGTTGGCGGCGATGAACTCGTCGCCGAGCGCGGTCATCTCGCGCTCGGCGCGCTGGATCACGCCGGTGAAGGCGGAGGCGAGGCGGGGCTCGACGGCGTCGGCGCCGGAGAGGGTCGGCAGCTCGCCGATCGCGGCCAGCGCGCGACCCTCGATGTCGAGCGCGTCGGCGCCGACCTTGCGCAGGATCGGGCCGGTCATCCCGTCCTCGCTCTGCAGCATCGCGACGAGCAGATGCACGGGCGCCACCTCGCTGTTGCGGTGCTGGGTGGCGAGCCGCAGCGAGGCGGCGACCGCCTCCTGGGCCTTGGTCGTGAATCGGTCGGCGTTCATGCCCCGGGAGACTACCGATCGAACAGGTGTTTGTAAAGAAATCTAATTCGATACGACTTAGATACGGAGCCGCCGCCGCGCGGCGGGCGGCGATCGAACTATCCTCGAAGCGTGTCCGACGAGCTCACTCCCCGGGTCGCGGCCTGGCGCGACGCCGGCTCGTTCGAGCGCTTCCGCGAGCAGCGGATCTTCGTCGCCGCGCGCGAGGGCGAGGGCGAGGGGCCGCTGCTGCTGCTCCTGCACGGGTTCCCGTCGAGCTCCTACGACTTCCGCACGCTGACCCCGCTGCTCGGCAGCGGCCCGATGCTCGCCTTCGACTTCCTCGGCTTCGGCCTCAGCGACAAGCCGGCGCGATTCGATTACAGCCTGTTCCTGCAGGCCGACCTCGCCGAGGAGCTGGCCAGCCGCCACTTTCCCGACCGCGACGTCGTCATCGTCGCCCACGACATGGGGACCTCGGTGGCGACCGAGCTGCTCGCCCGTGACATCGACGGCAGCGGCAGCCTGCGGCTGCGCGCGGCGCTGCTGTTCAACGGCAGCATCGTCCTCGAACGCGCCTCGCTGACCCGCGGGCAGCGGCTGCTGCGATCGCGGCTCGGCGGGCTCGCCGCGCGGCTTGGCAGCGAGCGCTTCTTCCGGCGCGAGTTCGGCGCCCTGTTCTCCGACTCGCATCCGCTCAGCGACGAGGAGGCGGCCGACCAGTGGTCGCTGATCCGCCACAACGGTGGTCAGCGGCGCGGCCACGAGCTGATCGCCTATCTCGACGAGCGGGTCGCCCACGCCGACCGCTGGCACGGCGCGATCCGTGACTGGCCCGGCGCGCTCAGCCTCGCCTGGGGCCTGCGGGACCCGGTCGCGACGACGGCGGTGCTGGCGGCGCTGCGCGATCTGCGGCCGGGGATCCCGGTCACCGAGCTCGAGGCGCTCGGCCACTACCCGCAGATCGAGGATCCGGCGCTGGTCGCCGCGGCGGTGCGCGCCGCGGTCGCCGCCGGCGACGACTTCGGCGGCTGAGGCCTCGAGGCCCCATCGGGTCCGCCACGCCGGTGCCCCACCGCGCCCGTGACTGGAATTGCTCTCGGTTTGCGAGAGCGATTCCAAGCGCAGGGCCGGAGTGAGGAGTGCCGCTCAGCCCGCTCCGGGTACAGACCCGGAGTGGGGAGCGCCGCTCAGCCCGGCGCGACCGCGACCCGGCAGATCGTCGTCAGCGACTGGTAGTAGACGTCGCGGCCGAAGCCGGGGGCGGGGAAGGTGAAGCCCTGGACCGGGGAGGGGACGTCGACGGTGGCCTTGGTCGCACCGCTGTCGAGGTCGAGGACGGCGAGGCGGTCGTGGCCGATCCGGAGCGAGCCCCGCCGCAGCCGCGCCGACCGCCCGGCGAGCGCGAACGCCCGCCGCAGCGGCCGCCGCACGCACGGACGCGACAGCAGCGGCGAGTCGGTCCAGTCGCCGACGATGAGCTCGCGGCTGTCGGGATAGACGAGCAGGTGGCAGGCGTGGGCGATGCCGTCGCGGCGCCACAGCGGCTCGAGCTCGTCGCCGGCGAGCCGCCAGCCCCGGATCACCGCGTTGCCGGAGTCGAAGGCGACCACCACGCGGCCCTCGGGATCCCAGCCCGGCGGGTTCGACTCGGTCCCGTGCGGGAGGCCGCTGACCTCGGTCGAGCGGATCGCGCCGTCGTCGCGTCGCGCCCACCACAGCCGCAGCGGCGCCGGCTGCGTCCCGGTCCCGACCATCGAGCGATCGACGGCGTTGCGCCCGTTGTCCATCCACAGCACGTGCTCGTCGGTGATCACCGGGTCCCAGCCGAAGCTGCGGTCGGGGTCGGGGCCGTAGGCAGGCCGCCAGGCGTCGTCGATCGACAGCCGCCCGGCGTCGCGGTCGAGCCGCAGCCGGAAGCCGCGCGTCGTCCCGATCGCGACCACCGTCTCGCCGTCGCTGGAGAGCCGCGCGACCGACGGCTCCGGCAGCCGCAGCGGCGGCGCCGCCGGCAGCAGCGACTCGGGAGCGAGGACCGAGACCGTCGATCGCTCGCGCCCGGCCGGGGCGTCGCAGTCCTTCATCACGAGCTCGCCGCCGTCGAGGATCACGAACGAGTTGTGGGGCCGCGCGACCGGCAGCCGGTGCGAGGCGCGGACCTCGAGCCCGGGCGAGAGCCGGTGCGCCCAGCGCCCGAGGACCATGTAGATGTCGCCGTTGCGGTGGGCGCCGAGGCCGCCCGGCCACCAGCTTCCGGCGGGCAGCCGGGGCGAGCGGGCGGTGACCGCCAGGGTCCGCGGGTCGAGCCGCTCGACCCAGCCGTCGACCGGACCGGCCTGCGGGCCGCCGAGCGGGATCGGGTGCCGCAGCGCGTAGAGCTCGCCGGGCTCGCGGCGCAGCAGAACGTCGGTCGCGAAGGCGTCGGCGACCGCCTCGACCCGCAGCCCCTCGCCGGGGCCGATCCCGAGGCCGGTGATCCCCGGCGCGCAGCCCCAGCGCCGCGGTCCGCCGTCCTCGCAGGTCCAGGGCCGCGGCCAGTAGGCGCCCGCCACGACCGCCGGCCTACTACGCGCTCGCGAGCCGCGGCTCGGGACCGGGCTCGCAGCAGATGATCGCCGCGCGCTCGAGCCCGGCGCGGCGATGCTCGAGCGCGGCGACCACCTCGCGGTCGCCGACCAGCTCAAGGAACGCCGAGCGGCTCGGGTACCAGACCGCGATCACCTCGTCGTAGACCTCGTCGCCGATGAACGTCTCGGCCGCGCTCGCATGCCAGAGGATCCGGGCGCCGATCCGATCGAGCGTGCGCGCGGCGACGGCCCCGTAGCGCAGATAGCGCTCGCGGTCCGCGTAGCGGTTCAGGTTGAGCATCACGACCGGTGAGTCGTCGCCGGCGGCGCGGGCGCTGATCGCCGCGAGCTGCTGCGGGTCGGGGTCGATCGACATTCGGCGGCTCCTCGGGTCGGGGTCAGGCCGTGGTCGCGATCCAGATCTGGCTCAGGGTCTCGGCCGCGGTCGCGACCGGGACCCGCGGCTCGCGGCCGTAGGCGTCGAGCAGGTAGTTCTCGTTGAGCCGGTTGAGCGCCCGCGCGGTCTCCTCGACGTTGGCGAAGCGCCTGCCGCGGCGCCGCTCGAGGTCGCGCAGCGCCGCGGCGACGAGGCCGTCGAAGCGGCTGCGGATCTGCTCGTCGCCGACCGCGAGCAGCCGGTTGGCGGCGGCGGCCTCGAAGACGGCGCGCAGCAGCGGCCCGTGACGCTGGAAGACCTCGGCGGCGAGCGTCAGCCCCTCGCGGACCGCCTCCGGGTCGAAGCCCCCGTGCGCGGCCGCGATCGCCGCCTGCGCCTCGTACATGTCGACGATCGCCTCGCGGCCGGCGGCGACGACGAGCGCGCCGACGTTCTCGAAGTGGCGGTAGAAGACGGTCCGCTCGAGGTCGGCCCGATCCATGATCTCGGCCACCGTCAGCTCGGCGAAGGTGCGCTCGCGGACGAGCTCGACGGTCGCCTCGAGGATCCGCTCCCGGGCCTGCTCGCGGCGCACTCGCGGCCGTGTTGTGACACTCTGTGGCACAGTCTGTTACATTAGCAGCCGCAAGAGCGCATCGCCGGGACCGCGGCGGTGTTCGGGAACCGAGGAGAGCATCGATGCCGAGGAGCAGCCACAACCCGTCGCTGATCGGGGCCGCCACGGCGCTGCTCGCCGTCGTCGCCGTGCTCGGCCTCGCCCGCAGCGCCGACGCCCGTCCGGTCAAGGCCGACGACGACGGTCGTCCCAACATCCTCGTCGTGATGACCGACGACATGGCCGCCAGCGACGTCCGCTTCATGCCCAACGTCCGCAAGCTGATCGCCCGGCGGGGCACGACGTTCAACGACGCCGTCGACTCGTTCCCGCTCTGCTGCCCGGCGCGGGCGACGTTCATCACCGGCCAGTACGCGCACAACCACGGCGTCAAGGGCAACTTCTATCCCTACGGCTGGTACGGGCTCAAGCACCGCAGGAACATCCTTCCCCGCTGGCTGCAGAAGAGCGGCTACCGGACCGCGGCGATCGGCAAGTGGCTGAACGGCTACGGCGCCCGCGACGGCCGCGGCGAGATCCCGAACGGGTTCGACATCTGGCGCGGGCTGCTCGATGTCTCCGCCTACGACTACTACAACTTCGTGATGAACCGCAACGGCAAGCTCAAGTACTGGGGCGACAAGGACTTCGCCCGCAAGCTGGTCGAGTTCGCGGGGATCGAGGTGCGGCCGAACGGGGCCGGGTTCGCCGGCATCATCGGCCAGCTGCGGAAGCTGTTCGGCCAGCCGCCCTACACCTACTGGGGGTCGGAGGAGGAGCGCGACTACTCGCCCGACGTGACCGGCCAGGTGACCGAGAACATCGTCCGCCGCGAGCGCAAGAGCAAGGACCCGTTCTTCGTCTGGTGGTCGCCGGCGGCGCCGCACCGCGAGGACGTCTCGACGACGCTGATGGGCAGGCCCGGCGCCGATCCGCGCCCGGCGCCGCGCTTCGAGCCCGCCGTCAACCAGCTCGTGCTGCCGGAGCCGCCGAGCTTCAACGAGGCCGACATCTCCGACAAGTCGTCGAACCTGCAGACCTACGCGCCGCCGCTGGACGCCGACGACGTCGCCCAGCTCGAGCTCGACTACCAGGGTCGCGCCGGCTCGCTGATGGCGGTCGACGACGGCGTCGGCGACCTCGTCAGGACGCTGCGCCGGACCCATCAGCTGAAGGACACGATGATCGTGTTCCTCTCCGACAACGGCTGGCTGCAGGGCGAGCACCGGATCCCCGGCGACAAGTTCCTGCCCTACGAGGAGTCGCTGCGGGTGCCGCTGATCATCCGCGGCCCCGGAATCCCGGCCGGCAAGAAGATCAACGGCCAGGTCTCGAACGTCGACTTCGCCCCGACCCTGCTCGATATCGCCAACGCGAAGCCGGGCCGGACGATGGACGGCGTCTCGCTGCTGCCCGCGATCCACAACCGCAAGCGGATGCCCGACCGCGCGATCGCGATCGAGGCGCTCGCGCCGCTGTTCGAGGACCCGAGCGTCCCCGCCAACCGCTGGGACAAGCCCTACACCGGGGTCCGCACCGATCGGTACGCCTACATCGTCTGGTCGCAGACCGGCGAGCGCGAGCTCTACGACCTCAGGCGCGACCCGTTCGAGCTCGACAACGTGATCGACGACCCCGGCTACGCGACGGTCCGCGACGAGCTCGCCGCCAAGCTCCGCCGGCTCGAGCACTGCAAGGGCAAGGGATGCGACGTCGGGCAGTAGCGGCGGCGGCGCTGCTGGCGGCGGCGCTGCCGTTGCTGCTCGCGGCGCCCGGCGGCGCGGCGCGCAGCAACGGGACCGACATGCACGACGCCCGCTACTGCGAGGTTCTCGAGCTCAAGAGCATGCCGCCCGACGCCAGGGTGGTGGTCTGGAACACGATCGGCCTCAACGACTGCCCGCAGGCCTGGTGGGACGGCTTCGACGCGGAATCGCTCGCCGCCGAGCTCGGCGACCCGTACGTCGTCCTCAACGGCCCGCGGCACTTCCTGATGGACTCGGCCAAGGCCCGCACCGGGCAGCTGCGGCGCTTCCACGGCCGGCGGCTGCGCAAGGTCGCGACGCTGCCGATCGCTACCTTCGCCGACCTCGCGCAGGTCCCCTACACGGAGCGCCGGGTCTCGCGGCTCAACACCTGGCACTGGCGCGCCGGCCGCAAGCTCTATGAGCTGCTCGCGCCCGACGGCGCCACCTACGCGATGCAGAGCTACTCGCAGATCGTCGATCCGAGCCTCGACATAACCGATCTCGGCAGGCTCGGCAAGCGGCTGGCGCTGCCGCCGGGCTGGCGCTACCGGGTCCGCAGGCTGCGCAAGCCGCTGACGCTGCGCGCCCGCGGCAGCGCGACGATCCTCCAGGACGAGCTCAAGAACACCTACCAGCGGCTGCCGGCGACGAAGCGGCGCAAGACCCGCAGGATCGCGGTCGAGGGGACGACGAAGGCGGTCGGCTTCCCGGCGCCGGATCAGATCCACGACCGCGGCACGATCACCGGCAGGCCGTTCGGCTCGGGGACCGTCGACCTGCTCGCAACGCTCGGCCCGGGCGCGACGATGAGCGCCGACTTCACGATCGCCAACGGTCGCGGCAGCGCCTTCGGTACGGCGACGACGACCTACGCGATCAGCGGCTCGGAGATCACCTTCACCGGCAGCGCCACCCTCGACGGCGGCACCGGCCGCTACCGCGGCATCAGCGGCAGGAACCTGAGGGTCTACGACCACAACACGCTTGACGGCCAGAACGGGACGCTGACCTTGACCGGGAAGGTCCGCTTCTGATGTGCTCGCCGGCGTGAGCCCGCCGCCGCCCAACTTCCTGCTGCTGATCACCGACCAGCAGCGGCGCCCGCGGCACTGGCCGACCGAGCCGGGCTGGCTGCGGTCGCTGATGCCGAACGAGGCCGAGCTCGCCCGCACCGGGCTCAGCTTCAAGCGGGGGTTCTGCAACACGGCGATGTGCTCGCCGAGCCGGACGACGCTGCTCACCGGCCGCTGGCCCGCCGAGCACGGCGTCGAGCTGACCCTGACCGCCGCCGACCTGCGGCCCGACCTTCGCAACACGCCGGCGGTGACGGCGACGATGGGGCGGGTGCTGAGTCGTCGCGAGGCGCCGGTCCGGCGGACCCTGGGGGCGTTCGCCCGCGGCGCGCTCGGGATCGGCGAGTCGCGCGGCGGTGAGACCGAGCTGCCGGCTTCGCTGCCGAACCTGGCGACGCTGCTCGCCGGCGCCGGCTACCGCGTCGCCTACAAGGGCAAGTGGCACCTGACCCATCCCGCCGGCGGGCCCGGGGCGCTGCTCGGCGGCTGGAGCGCCGCCGACGCGGAGCGGATCGAGCGCGATTACGGGTTCGCCGACTGGGAGGCGCCCGACGCCGGCGAGAACGCCCAGGCCGATCACTTCGGCGGCGGCAACGCCGCCGACGGCGACGGCTGGGACGAGGTCTACACGCAGCAGGCCGAGCGCTGGCTGGCCGCGGCCGATCGCGAGCGCCCGTTCTGCCTCGTCGTCTCGCTCGTCAACCCCCACGACGTGCTCGGCTACCCGGCCTCCTACCTGCAGGGCGGCTACGGCGACATCGACTTCCGCGAGCTCGGCGTCGGGCTGCCGCCGAGCGTCGATGAGAGCCTGGCCGGAAAGCCCGCGGTCCACGCGCTGATGCGGATGGGGATGAACGCCTACCTGGGACCGCTGCGCGACGTCGGCGCCCGGCTCGACTACGTCAACTTCTACGCCCACCTGCACCGGGTGGTCGACGAGAAGATCGGCCGGATCGTCGCCGCGCTCGGCGATCCCGAGGACCCGGGGTCGCTGCGTTCGCGAACGGTCGTCGTCCGCTGCTCCGACCACGGCGAGATGGGCCTCGCCCACGGCGGCCTGCGGCAGAAGGCGTTCAACGCCTACGAGGAGACGATCAGCGTCCCGATCGTCGTCTCCAACCCGGTTCTGTTCCCGCGCGCGGCGAGCAGCGACGCCCTGGTCTCGCTCGTCGACGTCCTGCCGACGATCCTCGGCCTCGGCGGGGCGGCGGCCGGGGACGGGCTCCGCGGCGTCGACCTGTCGCCGATCATCGCCGCGGCGGCGGCGCCCGAGCGCGAGCGCGTCGGGCTGAGCCCGGTCGACCTCGGACCGGTGCTCGACCATCCGGCGCCGGCGCCGACCGTGCAGGACGCGATCCACTTCACCTACGACGACCACCAGGCGGGGACGGCGCTGACCGAGGCGCCCGGGCAGCCGAACCGGGTTCGGGCGATCCGCACCGCCCGGGCGAAGTACGCGACCTACTTCGACCCGGCCGGCGCCGCCGCTAGCGAGTACGAGATGTACGACCTCGACCGCGATCCCGACGAGGTCGAGAACCTGCTCGACGTCCGCGACGGCCGCGCCCGCGACGGCGCCGGCGCCCGCCTCCGCGACGAGCTCGCCGAGCGCCTCGACGTCGCGATGGACCGCGCTCGCACCCGCCCGGCGGGCGGCCTGCCGGCGCCTCGCTGAGCCGGCCGGGCGGACCGGCGCCGGCGTCCTCGTGAGGGCGCGCTAATAATCAGCCCCATGAAGCGGATCTACGGAAGAGCGCGGGACCGCGCCGGCGCCGTCCGCGCGTTCGAATCGCGGACCGCGGTCTGGCGCGAAGCCGGCCTCGAGGCCGAGATCGATCGCGGCGACGCGCGACGGGCGCGACGCGAGGCGCTCCTGTACCTGCTGCTGATCGCCGCCGTCCTCGTCGTCTTCGCGCTGCGCCGGGACCTGTTCCCCGACGGCGCCGGGAAGCCGATCCGCTACGCGACCGCGGTCCTGCTGGCGCTGCTCGGCTGGCTGCTGGCACGGACGATCGCCAGCGGGCTCGCGCCGGCGCTGTTCCGGCGGATGGAGCCCGGCACCGCCGGCACCGCCGGGTTCCTGATCCGGCTCGGCACGATCGTGATCGTGGTCATCGCGGCGCTGCGGATCGCCGGCGTCAACCCGAAGACGCTCGCGGTCGGCGGCGCCTTCACCGCGGTCGTTCTCGGCCTCGCCGCCCAGCAGACGCTCGCCCACGTCTTCGCCGGGTTGGTGCTGCTGACGACGCGACCGTTCACGGTCGGCGACCGGGTCAAGTTGAGGGGAGGATCGACGGCCGGCGAGGTCGAGGGCATCGTCAGCTCGCTCGGGCTCTTCTACACGACGCTGGTCAACGGCGGCGACCGGACGCTGATCCCCAACAACGTGATCATGATGCTCGCCGTGATCCCGATCTCCGAGCCGGAGCGGGTCGAGCTGCGGGCCAAGTTCAACGCCGACGTCACCCCGCAGCGCCTGCAGCGGATGATCGAAAAAGCGGTGACGGTGCCGCTGCGTAACCGGCCGAGCGTCGCGCTCGAGGAGCTCGAGGGCGACGAGGTGACGGTCTACATCACCGCCGCGCCGCTCAACCCCGCCGACGGCGGCAAGCTCGCCAACGACGTTCTCGGGGCGGTGCGCGACTCCGACCTCGACGGCAAGCCCGACGCCTACGACCTGCCGACCCCGGCCGAGGCCGACGGCGACCCCGGCCCTGAGGGCGCGGGCGCGGAGGCCGAGGCGCGGTCCGGCGCCGCCCGCCCCGGCGGCGACGGCTCCGGCGAGCGCTAACGCCGGCCCGTCCTGCGACGGATCAGCGCCTGATCCCCGGCGCCGGCCCGGCCGGCTGGACACCCGGCCGCGGCCTGGCGAACGCACCAGAACGACGCGGGATGCAACCGCTTGAGGCGCTCTCGGCTGGTGAGCGCGGCCCCGCTCCTCCGGCGACCGCCCCTCGCGGTCCCGCCGGCTGCCGGTCGCGGTTCGGTCCGGCGGCGGTCCCGGCGACCCGCGACGCCGGAACCCGCCGGCCGCTGTCGCGGTTCGGGGTGCGACGGTCCTGGCGACCATCGGCGCTGAGCCGCTCGGCTCGTTCAGCCGCGACGACCGAGGCGCACCGACACCCACGCGCCTGCCACGACCGCGGCGGCCGCGATCGGCAGGCCCTTCAGCGCCGCCGCGTCGATGCCGTCGCGCCGGCTCAGCGCCGCCCCGAAAGCGAAGCTGTCGCCGACGTCGACCGCCGCGGCGAGCAGCGACGCCTGCCGCAGCCGCGCGGCGTCGTCGCGGACGGCGAGCGCCTGCAGGCCGAGCGCGAGGTCGCGCGCTCCCGCCATCCGCGCGAGCACGACCGTGGCCGGGGCCGGATCGCCGAAGCCGAGCGCGGTCAGGGCCGGTCGGGTCAGCG
>CAZCFA010000026.1:0-37078 GCA_964497825.1 uncultured Conexibacter sp. | reverse complement strand
GCTCGGCGCGTGCCTCTACCCGGGATCGCTCTCGCCCAGCGACAGCGATTCCGATCGCGGCCCCGGTGCGTCGCGCGCTCGCGCTCGGCGCTCGGCACCTCGGCGCTCGCCGCTCGGCACCTCGGCGCTCGCCGCTCGGCACCTCGCCGCTCGGCGCGTGCCTCTACCCGGGATCGCTCTCGCCCAGCGACAGCGATTCCGATGACGTCCCCCGGCGCTACTGCCCGAGCCCCGGGCCGAGCTGCTGCAGCCCCGGGGCGAGCTGCTCGATCTGGTTCTCGAGCTGCTCGAGGCCGGCGCGCGTGTCCTTGAGATCGTTCATCGCGCCGAAGCCCTGGATCACGGCGAAGGCGCCGGCCAGGATCGCGAGCACCGGCAGCAGCTGGCTCTGCCGCTCCTCGGCGGCCGCGGCGAAGGCGCCGACGGCGAAGACGATCGCGATGATCCCGAACGACAGCGGCACCCAGAACTCGGTGATCCCGACCTCGAAGCTGACCGCAACACCGGCCAGGGCGAGGCCGAGCGCGGCGCAGACCAGGGTCCTGAACTCCATCTCGCTGAGACGATCGGCAGCCGCCGGGCGTTGCTTGAGGCGGCCGCGGGCGCGGCAGCGCAGCTTGCGGACCGCGGCTCGTCGCCGGGCCGCGGTCGCGGTACCTTCCCTGCCGATGACGCCGCCGGCACCCGCCCAGCCCACGCGCGGCATCGCCGCGCAGGCCTCGGGCGTCGTCGGCGATACGCCGATGGTGGCGCTCGCGCGGGTCGGCGCCGGGCTCGGGGCCGAGATCGTCGCCAAGCTCGAGTGGTTCAACCCCGGAGGCTCGATCAAGGACCGGATCGGCGTCGCGATGATCGACGCCGCCGAGGCCGAGGGCCGGATCGAGCCCGGCCGCACCGTGATCGTCGAGCCGACCTCGGGCAACACCGGGATCGCGCTGGCGATGGTCTGCGCAGCCCGCGGCTACGACTGCGTCCTCACCCTTCCCGAGGGGATGAGCCGCGAGCGCGCGGCGCTGCTGCGGGCCTACGGCGCGGTCGTCCGCGAGACCCCCTCGATGGGCGGCATGGACGAGTCGGTGGAGCTGGCCCGCCGGATCGTCGCCGACCGCGACGACGCCTACATGCCGATGCAGTTCGACAACCCGGCGAACCCCGAGGCGCACCGCCGCACCACCGCCGAGGAGATCTGGCGCGACAGCGGCGGCGCCGTCGATGCGATCGTCTGCGGGGTCGGCACCGGCGGCACGATCACCGGCGTCGGCGGGGCGCTGAAGGAGCGCCGCCCCGGCATCCACGTGCTCGGGGTCGAGCCCGCCGCCTCGCCGGTGCTCTCCGGCGGCGAGCCCGGCCCGCACAGGATCCAGGGGATCGGCCCCGGCTTCGTGCCCAGCGTCCTCGACCGCGGCGTGATCGACGAGGTCCTGCCGGTCGAGGACGAGCAGGCGCTGGCCGCCGCGGCGCTGGCGGCGACGCGCGAGGGCCTGCTGGCCGGGATCTCCTCCGGCGCCGCCCTGCACGGCGCGCTCGAGCTCGCGAGCCGTCCCGAGATGCGCGGCAAGCGGATCGTCGTGATCTTCGCCGACGCCGGCGAGCGCTACATGTCGCTGCCGTTCTTCGCCCCGTGAGCGCCCGGCCGGCGGCCGCGACCGCCTAGGCTTCGGCGCGATGGGCGCCGCCCTCGCACGAGCGCTGAACGAGGTCCGCTCCGACGTGGAGGCGGCGCGCGCCCGCGATCCGGCCGCGCGCGACGTCAGCCTGCTCGGGATCCTCTCCTCCTGGGGCGGGGTGCAGGCGCTGCTGGCGCACCGGATCGCGCACCGCTGGTACCGCCGCGGCGCCCGCCTGCTGCCCCGCGCGATCGTCTACGCGACCCGGGCGCTGACCGGGATCGAGATCCATCCCGGCGCCACGATCGGGTCCGGCCTCTTCATCGACCACGGCTCCGGGGTCGTGATCGGCGAGACCGCGGAGATCGGCGACGACGTGACGATCTATCAGGGGGTGACGCTGGGCGGCACCGGCGACCAGCGCGGCAAGCGGCACCCGACCGTCGGCGACCGCGTCACGATCGGCTCCGGGGCGAAGCTGCTCGGCCCGGTCGTGGTCGGGAACGGGGCCAAGGTCGGCGCCAACACCGTCGTCGTCACCGACGTCCCCGAGTACGCGACGGTCGTCGGCAACCCCGGCCACGTCGTCCGCGTCGGCGGCCGCCGGCCGAACCGCGCCGACAGCGACTGGATCGAGCTGCCCGACCCCGTCCAGGACGCGATCAAGCGGCTCTCCGCGCGCCTCGCCGAGATCGAGCGGCGGCTGCAGGCGATCGACGGCGAGGCGGCCGCGGCCGAGGTCCGCGAGCTGCGGCCGAAGCGCGGCCCGGGCAGCGCCGGCGGCTGACGGTTCCCGCCGGCGCCATCGAGCGCTCGCCGCCGCGCTGCCGGCAAGCGACAGGGAAGAAGCTGAGCAACGGCAACGACGAGCTCGACCCGGCGCTCGCGATCCGCTCCGCCGCCTGCTGAGGCTCGTTGCGGTGGGTGGATCCACTCCCGGATGCGGGAGCAGATCCACCCGCTTGAGCCGGTCGGATAGCGATGCGAGCCCGAGCCGCATCGAACGTCGTTTTCCACCCCCCATAGCAAGGAGCCGTCGACGTTCGGCGGGGCGGGCATCCCGAGCCGGCGTCACGCCGCGATGCAGGCGAGGCGGGCGCGCCGCCGCGGGGTCTCGGGCGAGCCCGGTGCGCCGCAGGTGGGCCGCCGCGGCGGGCGGCGCCCGCCGTCCCCGCGGCTATCCTCGATGGCCGCTTGGAGCAGCGCACCGAGACCGATGAGGACGCCGGCGGCGAGGCCGAGGACGGCGGCCGCTTCGAGCCCGGGGCCGGGGAGTTCGGCGGCGCGCCGATCAGCGCCGGCGCGACCGCGGTCGAGAGCCTGCTGGCGGGCCTGAACCCGGCCCAGGCGGAGGCGGTCGAGGCGGGCGAGGGGCCGCTGCTGATCCTCGCCGGCGCCGGCTCCGGCAAGACGCGGGTGCTGGTCCACCGGATCGCCTACCTGCTGGCGACCGGGATGGCGCGGCCGGGCGAGATCCTCGCGATCACCTTCACCAACAAGGCGGCGGGGGAGATGAAGGAACGGGTCGCGGCGCTGGTCGGACCCGTCTCGCGGCTGATGTGGGTGATGACGTTCCACTCGGCCTGCGCGCGGATCCTGCGCCAGCACGCCGACCGGCTCGCCTACAAGCGCGGCTTCACGATCTACGACGAGGCCGACTCGCGGCGGATGGTCAAGCGCTGCATGGACGAGCTCGAGATCGACCCGAAGCGGTTCCCGCCGCGCTCGATCAAGGCCCAGATCTCGGGCGCGAAGAACCGCCTCCGCGACGCCGAGACGCTGCGCGAGGAGCAGGACTCCTACTTCGAGGCGACGGTCGCCGACGTCTACGCGCTCTACGAGCGGCGCATGCACGAGGCGAACGCGATGGACTTCGACGACCTGCTGCTGCGCACCGTCAACCTGTTCGAGCTGTTCGCCGACCTGCGCGAGCGCTACCAGCGCCAGTTCCGGCACGTGCTCGTCGACGAGTACCAGGACACCAACCGGGTCCAGTACCGGCTGCTGCAGCTGCTCAGCGGCGCTCCGGGCGCCGCCGGGGAGCCCGGCGACGGCGCCGGCAACCTGTTCGTCGTCGGCGACGACTCGCAGTCGATCTACGGGTTCCGCGCGGCCGAGGTTCGCAACATCCTCGACTTCGAGCGCGACTTCCCGGAGGCGCTGACGGTCAAGCTCGAGCAGAACTACCGCTCGACCGGGACGATCCTCGACGCCGCCAACGGCCTGATCGCCCACAACCGCGAGCGGCTCGAGAAGAAGCTCTGGACCGACGCCGGGCGCGGCGATCCGGTGACGATCGCCGAGCTCGGCGACGAGCACGAGGAGGCGCGCTGGGTCGCCGGCGAGATCGACCGGCTCGTCGCCGAGGACGGCTACAGCCGCGACGACGTCGCGGTCTTCTACCGGACCAACGCGCAGAGCCGGGTGCTCGAGGACACGCTGGTCCGCTTCGACGTGCCCTACCAGGTGATCGGCGGCACCAAGTTCTACGAGCGGGCCGAGGTCAAGGACGCGATCGCCTACCTGAGCCTGCTCGCCAACCCCGACGACGGCGTCAGCCTGAGCCGGATCATCAACTCGCCGCGTCGCGGCATCGGCCAGACCTCGGAGGGCCGGCTGCTCGCCTACGCGAACACGAACGGGATCAGCGGGCTCGAGGCGGTCGAGCGGGCCGAGCGGATCCCGGCGCTGGGCGCGGCCGCGGTCAAGGCGATCGGCCGCTTCGGCGAGCTGATCGCGAGCCTGCGCGAGCGGGCCGAGCGCGGCGGGCCGGTCGCCGAGCTGCTCGAGTCGGTGCTCTCGGAGTCGGGCTACCTCGAGGCGCTCGAGGCCGAGCGCACGGTCGAGGCCGAGGGCCGGGTCGAGAACCTGCGGGAGCTGATCGGGATGGCGGCCGAGTTCGACGCCAACCGCGAGCTCGAGGGCCCGAGCGAGCTCGCGCCGCTGGCCGAGTTCCTCGAGCAGATCTCGCTGATCAGCGAGCAGGACGCGCTCGTCGACGACGGCTCGAAGGTGACGCTGATGACCCTGCACAACGCCAAGGGGCTCGAGTACGACGCGGTGTTCATGATCGGCTGCGAAGACGGCGTCTTCCCCCACGCGCGCTCGGTCGAGGAGGGCAACCTCGAGGAGGAGCGGCGGCTCTGCTACGTCGGCCTGACCCGGGCGCGGAAGCTGTTGACGCTGACCTACGCGCGGCGGCGGACGCTGTTCGGCCAGGGCGGCGCCGGGATCCCCTCGCGCTTTCTGGGCGAGATCCCGGCCGCGCTCGTCGAGCGCCACTCGACCGCGCCCGCGACCGGCTGGGGGCCGGGCGGATCGGCCCCGCTCGGCGCCGGCGCCAGCGGCTTCGCCGCCGCTCCCGAGCCGCAGCCGGCGCTCGAGCTGGCGGTCGGCGACGACGTCGTCCACGCCTCCTTCGGCGAGGGCGTGGTGACCGCGATCGAGCCCGGCAACGTGCTCGTCGTCCGCTTCCGCGACGGCGGCGCCGACCGCAAGCTGATGGCCGACTACGCGCCGATCCAGAGGGCCTCGTGACGGCCCGGTCGCCGCGCGCGGCGGGCGGGCATCGACGCCGGCCGCGGGGCGGGTTCCGCACCCGATCGGTGGCGAGCTCGCCCCGCAGGGGAGCTGCCCCGCCGGGGCGAGGCCGCGTCCGGCGGCCGCGACGGTTCCATTACCCGCGGGGAGGGTCCGCTTGGCTGAGCTGATCGACGGCAAGGCGGTCGCCGCCGAGCTGCGGGCGCGGATCGCCGCCGTCGTCGCCGGCCGCGAGCGCAAGCCGGGGCTGGCGACGGTGCTGGTCGGCGACGACCCGGCCTCGCACGTCTACGTCGGCAGCAAGCGCAAGGCCTGCGCCGAGGCCGGGATCCGCTCGATCCACCACGAGCTGCCGGCGACGACCCCCCAGGCGGAGCTGAACGCGCTCGTCCGCGACCTCGACGCCGACCCCGAGGTCGACGGGATCCTCGTCCAGCTGCCGTTGCCGGGGGAGCTGCGACGCGACCCGGTGCTGGCCGGGATCTCGGCCCGCAAGGACGTCGACGGGCTGACGCCGGCGAACGCGGGCCTGCTCGCGCAGGGGCGGATCGGGCTCGCCGAGGCGCTCGAGCTCGAGCCGGCCGAGCCGCCGCTGGGCCTGATCCCCTGCACCCCCGCGGGCTGCGTCGAGCTGCTCGGCCGGGCCGGCGTCGAGCTCGAGGGGGCGGAGGCGGTGATCGTCGGCCGCTCGACCCTGGTCGGCCGGCCGCTGGCGAGCCTGCTGCTGGCGGCGAGCGCGACCGTGACGATCTGCCACAGCCGCACGCGCGAGCTCGCCGCGGCCTGCCGTCGCGCCGACGTGCTCGTCGCCGCGGTCGGCGTCCCGGAGCTGATCGAGGGCGACTGGATCAAGCCCGGCGCGACCGTGATCGACGTCGGCATGAACCGCACCGACGACGGCCTCGTCGGCGACGTCGACTTCGAGGCCGCGGCCGCCGTCGCGGCGGCGATCACCCCGGTCCCCGGCGGCGTCGGGCCGATGACGATCGCGATGCTGCTGGCGAACACCGTGCGCGCCTCGCAATAGGCTTCCGCCACCGAGTCGCGCCCAGGGTGGAAAGGAAAAGCGTTATGCAGGCGGCCAAGCTGAGGACGGGGGAGCTCGTCGCCGCGGTCTCCGCGGTCCTGCTGTTCGTCGTCATGTTCCTCAACTGGTTCGGCGTCGACGAGGACGGGTTCTTCGCGCTCGATGACGACCAGCAGCTCGACCTCGTCAAGTTCGCGCCCGACGACGTCAACGTCGATCGGCTCGATCTCAGCGCCTGGCAGGCGTTCAGCTTCATCGACGCGATCCTGCTGCTGACGATCGTCGTCGCGATCGGCGCCGCGGTGATGTCGGCGGCCTCGCGCTCGCCGAACCTGCCGGTCGCGGCGAGCGCCGTCACCACCGGGCTGGGGATCATCGCGACGCTGCTGGTGCTGTGGCGCCTGATCGCGACCCCCTACGGGCTCGACCGCGACCTCTTCGCCTACGTCGGGCTGATCCTCGCCGCCGCCATCGCCGCCGGCGGCTGGCGGGCAATGGCCGAGGATCAGGTCTCGTTCCGGTCGGAGGCTGATCGCGTCGCCGCCGGCCGCCGGGCGCCGCCGCGCGACTGAGCCCGCGGCCGCGCCTAGAATCCCGGCGATGATCGACCGCGACCAGGTCCTGCACGTCGCCCGCCTGGCGCGGCTGCGCCTCAGCGAGGACGAGGTGGCGACGATGAGCGCCGAGCTGTCGTCGATCCTCGACCACGTCGAGGCGATGTCGGAGCTCGACATCGAGGGCGTCGAGCCGACCTCACGGGTGGTCGACGCCGAGAACGTCCTCCGCGCCGACGAGGTCGCCCCGAGCCTCGCCCGCGAGGCGGCGCTGGCCAACGCCCCCGATCCCTCGTCGGGCTCGTTCCGGGTCCCCTCGCCGCAGGCGTGAGCGACGTCCGCGACCTCAGCGTCGCCGCCGGCATCGAGGCGGTCGCGGCCGGAGAGCTGAGCGCGGCGGAGTGGTCGCGGGCCTACGCGGCGGTCGACGACGGGATCGGCGCCTACCTGTGGCGGCCCGAGCGCCCGCCGGCCGGCGCCGAAGGCGGCGCGCTGGCCGGGGCGCCGGTCGCGGTCAAGGACATCTTCTGCATCGAGCGGGTGCCGACGACGGCCGGCTCGCGGATCCTCGACGGCTACCTGCCCCCCTACACGGCGACCGCCGTCGAGGCCCTGCTCGCGGCCGGCGCGAGCGTGCTCGGCAAGACCAACATGGACGAGTTCGCGATGGGCTCCTCGAACGAGAACTCGGCCTACGGCGACGTCCGCAACCCCTGGGACGGCGACCGCGTTCCCGGCGGCTCATCCGGCGGCTCGGCGGCGGCGGTCGCCGGCGGCCTGGCGCCGTGCGCGATCGGGACCGACACCGGCGGCTCGATCCGCCAGCCCGCGGCGCTGTGCGGCGTCGTCGGCCTGAAGCCGACCTACGGCGCGATCTCGCGCTCGGGGATGATCGCCTTCGCCTCCTCGCTCGACCAGTGCGGCCCGTTCACGCGGACGGTCGCGGACGCGGCGCTGCTGCTCGCGGCGATGCAGGGGGCCGACCCGCGCGACACGACCTCGACCGGGATCCCGCCCGGCGTCGGGCGGCCCTCGCGCGAGGACCTGGCCGGCGTCCGCGTCGGCGTCCCGCGCGAGCTCGCCGCCGAGGCGGAGGGGATCGAGGACGGCGTCCGCGCGGTGCTCGAGCGCACGATCGCGCTCTGCGAGTCGCTCGGGGCGACGGTCGCCGAGGCGAGCCTGCCGAACGCGGGCTACGGGCTCTCCGCCTACTACGTGATCGCCCCCGCGGAGGCGTCGGCGAACCTGGCCCGCTACGACGGCGTCCGCTTCGGCTCCCGGGTCGCCGCCGACGGCCTCGACGAGATGTACGAGCGCACCCGCACCGCCGGCTTCGGGCCCGAGGTCAAGCGCCGGATCATGCTCGGCACCTACGCGCTCTCATCCGGCTACTACGACGCCTACTACGGCCGCGCGCAGCGGGTGCGAACGCTGATCGCGCGCGATTTCAGCCGCGCCTTCGCCGATCACGACGTGCTGCTGACGCCGACCTCGCCGACCGTCGCCTTCCCGCTCGGGGCCCGCACCGGCGACCCGCTGGCGATGTACATGTCCGACTACTGCACGGTGCCGATGTCGCTGGCCGGGGTCCCCGCGATCTCGATCCCGGGCGGCCTCGCCGCTCCCCCCGGCGGCGGCCCCGAGCTCCCGGTCGGGGTCCAGCTCGTCGGGCCGGCGTTCAGCGAGACGAAGCTGCTCGACGCCGCCCACGCGCTCGAGGGCGCGATCGGCTTCGACCCGCGCGCGGCCTGGCGGGGAGGCGACGGTGGCTGAGCTCGAGCCGGTGATCGGGCTCGAGATCCACGTCCAGCTGCAGACGCGGACGAAGATGTTCTGCGGCTGCGAGCTCGAGTTCGGGGCCGAGCCCAACACCCACACCTGCCCGGTCTGCCTCGGTCATCCCGGAGCGCTGCCGATGACCAACGCCGAGGCGGTCGAGCACGGGATCCGGATCGCGCTGGCGCTCGGCTGCGAGGTTGCCCCGCGGTCGATCTTCCACCGCAAGAACTACTTCTATCCCGACAACCCGAAGGCGTACCAGATCAGCCAGTACGACATACCGCTGGGGTCGAAGGGCCGGCTCGGCGACGTCCGCATCCACCGCGTCCACCTCGAGGAGGACGCGGCGAAGCTGACCCACGTCGGCAGCTCCGGCCGGATCCACGGCTCCGACTCCTCGCTCGTCGACTTCAACCGCGGCGGCACGCCGCTGGTCGAGATCGTCACCGAGCCCGACATCGGCGACCCGGCGGCCGCCCGCGAGTGGCTGCAGCTGCTGCGCGAGACGATCCGCCGGCTCGGCGTCTCCGACGTCAACATGGAGGAGGGTAGCCTGCGCGCCGACGGCAACGTCTCGATCCGCCCCGCCGGCAGCGACGGGCTCGGGACCAAGACCGAGCTCAAGAACATGAACAGCTTCCGGTTCCTCGAGCGCGGCATCGCGGCCGAGATCGAGCGCCAGCGGGCGATCGTCGCCGGCGGCGGCCGGGTCGAGCAGCAGACGCTGCACTTCGACCCGTCGTCGGGCGCGCTGAGCTCGCTGCGCTCGAAGGAGCAGGCGCACGACTACCGCTACTTCCCCGAGCCCGACCTGCTGCCGCTGGCGCCGTCGCCGGAGCGGGTCGAGGCGCTGCGGGCGAGCCTGCCGGAGCTGCCCGAGCGCCGCCTCGAGCGGTTCCGGCGCGAGCTCGACCTCAGCCCCGACACGGCCCGGCTGCTCGCCTTCGATGCCGAGCTCGGCGACTTCTACGAGGCCGCGGTCGCCGCCGATCGCGGCGCCGACCCGGTCGTCGTCGCCAACTGGGTGACGGGCGAGCTCGTCGCCGCGAGCCGCGAGGCGGGGGCCGCCCATCCGGCGGCGACAAAGGCCGGAGCGGAGGCGGTCGCGGCGGTGGCGGCGATGGTCGCCGGCGGCGAGATCAGCCGCGGCGCCGGCCGCGAGCTCCTGGCCGAGCTGGTCGCGCGCGGCGGCGATCCGGCCGCGGTCAGCGAGCGGCTCGGGCTCGCCGAGGCCGGTGGCGAGGACCTGGGCGCGATCGTCGCCGCCGCGATCGCGGCCGAGCCCGACGCGGCCGCCAAGGTGAGGGCGGGGGAGGGCAAGGCGATCGGCGCGATCATCGGCATCGTCATGCGCAAGACGAAGGGCCGTGCCGACGGCGGCGAGGTCAGCCGCCTGATCCGCGACCAGCTCGGGCCCGATTAGACGAGCGGTGCGGCCCGGTCCGCCCCCGGCTAGTGCTCCCCGCAACTTTGTAGCAAGTCGTCACAAAGCCGGCTATGGTGTCGGCATGGCTCACGACATCGTCATCGCCGGCGGTGGGTTCGCCGGGGCCAACGCGGCCCGCGAGCTCGAGCGGCTGCTGCCGAAGCAGTCGGCGCGGCTCGTGCTCGTCAACGACGTCAACTTCATGCTCTACACGCCGCTGCTGCCCGAGGCGGCGGCGGGGACGCTCGAGCCCCGGCACGTCGTCACGCCGCTGCGCGAGATGCTGAAGCGGACCTACCTGCGCCTCGGCGCCGTCACCGGCCACGACCACGGGCGCCGCGCCGTCGAGCTGACCAGCCACGAGGGCGAGACCGAGGAGCTCCACTACGACCAGCTGCTGCTGGCGATGGGCTCGGTCAGCCGCTCGCTGCCGATCCCCGGGCTCGATCGCCACGCGATCGGGTTCAAGAGCCTCGCCGACGCGATCTGGCTCCGCAACCACGTCGTCGAGACGCTCGAGGGGGCGAACGCGAGCGAGGACCCCGCCCACCGCGCCGAGCTGCTCACCTACGTGTTCGTCGGCGGCGGCTACGCCGGGCTCGAGGCGCTGGCCGAGCTCCAGGACTTCGCCGCCGACGCGATGGAGGACTACCCGCGCGCCCGCCTCCAGGGGATGCGCTGGATCCTCGTCGAGGCGAGCGACCGGGTGCTGCCCGAGATCGACCCGTCGCTGGCCGAGTACGCGCTGCAGCAGCTCCGCGGCCGCGGCACCGACATCCGCCTCGGCACCACGGTCGAGGCGGTCGAGCCCGATCGGGTGGCGCTCTCGACCGGCGAGCGGATCCCGACGCGGACGGTCGTCTGGACGGCCGGGGTTCGCGCCCACCCGAGCCTGCGGGCGTTCGGCCTCGAGCTCGACGACCGCGGCCGGGTCGCTGTCGATCGGCGGATGGCGGTGCCCGGGTTCGAGGGCGTCTACGCGGCCGGCGATTGCGCCGCCGTTCCCGACCCCGACGGCGGGCTCTGCCCGCCGACCGCCCAGCACGCGATCCGCCAGGCGCGGGTCGCGGCCCGCAACATCGCCGCCGCCGTCGGCGTCGGCAGCCCGACGACGTTCGGCTACCGCAGCCGCGGCTCGTTCGTCAACCTCGGCCGCCACAAGGCGGTCGCGATGTTCGGCAAGCCGCTCGGCGGCCGCAAGCTCTCCGGCTTCCCCGCCTGGTGGGCGACCCGCACCTACCACGTCAGCCAGATCCCCGGCGGCGTCCGCAAGCTGCGCGCGGTCGCCGACTGGACCGTCGGGCTGCCGTTCCGGCGCGACACCGCCGAGGTCGGCTCGATCGGCCACCCGGCGCCGCTGACGACCGACGTCTACGCCCGCGGCGGCAGCCACCGGCCGATCGGCACCGAGGCCGGTGCCGGGCCGCGGTAGCTCGCGCCGGCGCGGGGCCTTGCGCCCGGCGGCGTCTGTGGAATGATCCGCGTTCCGCCGACCGAGGAAGGAACGAGATGACGGAAGCTGGCTGGTACGAGGACCCGGAGCGGCATGGCCGCGGCCGTCGCTACTGGGACGGGTCGCAGTGGACCGACCACTACGAGCACCCGGCCGCCGCGCAGCAGGCGCCGGCGCAGCCCGTCCAACAGCAGCAGCTGCCCGCCCAGCAGCTTCCCCCCGCCGGCTGGAAGGACGATCCCGAGGGCGGTCCCGGGATGCGCTACTGGGACGGCCAGCAGTGGACCGACCACTACCACCCGCCGCGCGAGCCGGCGGTCGCCCAGCAGCCGGCGGCGGGCGGGTTCGCGCCCGCCGCGCAGGCGTTCCAGCCGGCCGCCGAGCAGCAGCAGCCCGCCGCCGCGGCGCCGGAGCGGGCGACGAGCAGCCTCGACGAGACCCAGCTCGACGTCCGCGGCTACCACGGCGGCCGGCCCGAGGAGGCCACCGCCGAGGCGCCGGCCGATCCGGTCGCGCCGGCCGATCCGGTCGACTACGGGACCGCGGGCGAGCCCGCCACCTGCGAGAGCTGCGGGGCGAGGATCCGCTCCTCGCACAAATACTGCCCGGCCTGCGGGGTCAAGCAGGCGAGCGCCGGCTGAGCGGCCGCGCGGCCGGCCGCGGCCCGAGGCGGCACAATCGGGGCGATGGCATTCGTCGTCATCCTGCTCTGCTTCGCGCTCGCCACCGGGCTGATCGCCCGCGGCAAGGGCCAGAGCTTCTGGCTCTGGTTCCTGATCGGCGGCTGCGTGCCCGGGATCGGCCTGATCGCGGTGATCCTCTCGCGCCGCGAGCAGTCCGAGCCCGAGCGCCGCTGCCCGAGCTGCGGCAAGGTGCTGAAGCTCTACGTGCAGGTCTGCACCCGCTGCGGCGCCGACCTCTACCTACCCGATCCCTCGCAGGTCCGCCCCGGACCCGACCAGCGGGCGCCGCAGGCGCGCTGACGCGGCCGCCCGGAGCCTGCAAATCCCCCTGTTAGACTCGGATCGAGCCGCGACCCGGTGGCGTGGGCCGGGCGTGGCAATCGAACTTCCCCTCGAACTTCCCGGAGGTTGACCGAATGCGCGCCGCCGATGCTCTTTGCGAGGCCCTGAAGGCCGAGGGCGTCACGCACGTGTTCGGGATCCCCGGCGGCGCCAACCTGCCGATCTACGACGCGCTCTACGACGCCGACTTCGAGCACATCCAGGCCCGCCACGAGCAGGGCGGCGGCCACGCCGCCGAGGGCTACGCCCGGGCGTCGGGGCGCGTCGGCGTCGCCTTCGCGACCTCGGGCCCCGGCGCCACCAACCTGATCACGGCGATCGCCGACGCCCACATGGACTCGGTGCCGACCGTGTTCATCACCGGCCAGGTCCGCACCGACCTGATCGGCACCGACGGCTTCCAGGAGGCCGACGTGACCGGGATGACGCTGCCGGTCGTCAAGCACTCGTTCCTGGTCACCGACCCGGCGCAGATCCCCGACTACATCCACAAGGCGTTCCACATCGCCAAGAGCGGCCGCCCGGGGCCGGTGCTGGTCGACATCCCCCAGGACCTGACCCGGGCCGAGATCGACTACGAGCCGATCACCGGCACCCCGAAGCTGCCCGGCTACCAGCCGACCACCGAGGGCAACATCAAGCAGATCCGGATCGCGGCGAAGGCGATGGCGAACGCGCGGCGGCCGGTGCTCTACGTCGGCGGCGGCGTGATCAACGCCGATGCGACCGAGGAGCTGCGGGCGCTCGCCGCCTCCGACGAGCTGCCGGTCACCTGCACGCTGATGGGGCTCGGGGCGTTCCCGGCCCCGCACGAGCGCTGGCTCGGGATGCTCGGCATGCACGGGACCCGCGCGGCCAACTACGCGATGGACGAGGCCGACCTGATCGTCGCGATCGGCGCCCGCTTCGACGACCGGATCACCGGCAAGCTCAGCGAGTTCGCCCCGCACGCGAAGTTCATCCACATCGACGTCGACCCGGCCGAGATCTCGAAGAACGTCGCCGTCCACATCCCGATCGTCGGCGACGTCAAGGACGTGCTGCCGAAGCTGTGTGGCGAGTACCGGGCGCTGGCGCCCGACCCCGCCCGGCTCGAGGACTGGTGGCGGCGGATCCGGGCCTGGCAGGCGCGCTACCCGCTCGGCTACGACGAGGGTGAGGACGGCGAGATCAAGCCGCAGCGGATGATCGAGGAGATGTACCGCGCGACCGGCGGCGACGCGATCATCACCTCCGACGTCGGCCAGCACCAGATGTGGGCGGCGCAGTACTACCACTTCAACCGGCCGCGGACCTGGCTCAACTCCGGCGGCCTCGGGACGATGGGCTTCGGCCTGCCGGCGGCGATCGGCGCCAAGGTCGCGATGCCCGGCGAGACGGTGATCTGCCTCGCCGGCGACGGCAGCCTCGTGATGGTCTGCCAGGAGATGGCGACGGCCGCCGCGCACGGCCTCGACGTCAAGGTCTTCCTGATGAACAACGGCCACTTCGGCATGGTCCGCCAGTGGCAGGAGCTGTTCTGGGAGCAGCGCTACCAGTCGGTGGCGATGGGGGCGAGCCCGGACTGGGTGAAGCTGGCCGAGGCGTTCGGCTGGAGCGCCGCCCGCTGCGCCGAGGTGGACGGGCTCGCGGCGGCGATGAAGACGGCGCTCGAGACGCCGGGGCCGTACCTGCTCGACGTCCACGTGACGCCGAACGAGAACTGCTACCCGATGATCCCGGCCGGCGCCGCCGCCCGCGAGATGGTCGGGGGCCGTGACCTGGGGCCGGCGGCCGTCGGCGAGCCGGGCGAGGGCGGTGGCGAGGTTGGGTGATCCCGGCACCAAGGCGGAGCTGATCGACCTCGACGATCTGCGCACCTCGAGCGGCCTCACCGGCCGCCGCCACCTGCTGTCGCTGATGGTCGAGAACCGCCCCGGCGTGCTCGCCCGGATCGCCGGCCTGTTCAGCCGCCGCGGCTTCAACATCGACACGCTCGCGGTCGGTCCGACCGAGGACCCCGACATCTCGCGGGTGACGATGACCGTCGACGGCGCCGTCCATCCGATCGACCAGGTCACCAAGCAGCTGCACAAGCTGGTCAACGTGATCAAGATCCGCGACATGGAGCCGGAGACCGCGGTGGCGCGGGAGATGGCGCTGTTCCGGGTCAACGCCGCAGCCGACACGCGGGCCGAGATCATGGAGTTCGCGAAGATCTTCCGGGCCCATATCGTCGACGTCTCGCGGCGATCGATCACCGTCGAGGTGACCGGGACCACGGAGAAGATCGACTCGTTCGAGCGCATGGTCCGCCCGCACGGCCTGATCGAGATGGCGCGCACGGGCGAGGTCGCGATCGCCCGCGCCCGGCCCGAGAGCTAGCGACGGGTGGGTAGGTCCGCCGCTTCACGCCGGCCGCGCCCGAGGGCCCGATCGAACCGATCGCGACAGCGCCGCTGCTCGACTCGATCGAGGCGCTCGCCCGGCGCGCGGGGACGGACGGGCGGCGGCTGGTCAGCGTCACCGCCGAGGTCGATGCGATCGACCCCTGCGCCGCCGCCTTCGCCTCGCGTCGCGCCGACGATCGCTGGTTCTGCTGGGAGGAGCCCGAGCGCGACGGGTTCGCGATCGCCGGCATCGGCAGCGCCCACGAGGTGGTCTCGCGCGGCCCCGCCCGCACCGCCGACCTGATCGCCGACACGACCGCGATCATGCGCGGGCGGCTCGCCGCCGCCGACGACCAGCTGCCGCCCGGGGCCGGGCCGCTGTGGGTCGGCGGCATGGCCTACTCGGGCGCGTCCGCCGCGAGCGGGCCGTGGGCGTCGCTGCCGCCGGCGCTGCTGTTCCTGCCGGAGCTGCTGATCGCGCGCTCGGGCGGGCGCCACCTGCTGACCCTGTGCGGCCTCGCCGGCGCCGGCGGCGACCCGGCGGCGCTGCGCGCCCGGCTCGGCTCGCGGCTGACGGCGCTGCGCGCGCGGCCGCTGCCGCCGCTCGACCCGCACCCCGCCCGCGGCGAGGTCGCCTCGGCCCGGACCCCGGCCGCCTACGAGGCCGCCGTCGCCGGCGCCGTCGAGCGGATCGGGCGCGGCGAGTTCGAGAAGCTCGTGCTCGCCCGCGAGGTCCGGGTGACGGCCGCCTCCGCGCACTCGCCGGCGGCGCTGTTCGGCACCCTGCGCGAGGCGTTCGGCTCCTGCTTCTGCTTCTGCGTCGGCACCCCGGAGGCGGCCTTCGTCGGCGCCAGCCCGGAGCTGCTGGTGCGCCGCAGCGGCGCCGTCGCGGCGACGGTCGCGCTCGCCGGCTCGGCCCGGCGCAGCGCCGACCCCGCGATCGACGACCACCTCGGCGAGCAGCTCCGCCGCAGCGCCAAGGACCGCGCCGAGCACCGGATCGTCGTCAGGCGGATCGCGCGGCGGCTGGCGCCGCTCGCGGTCTGGGTCGAGGCGGCGCCGGAGCCGGTCGTGATCAGGGTCGCCAACATCCAGCACCTGGCGACGCCGATCCACGCCCAGCTGGCCGAGTCGCGCTCGGCGCTCGAGCTGGCGGGGCTGTTGCATCCGACGCCCGCCGTCGGCCCCGAGCCGCGCGGCCCCGCCGGCGACGCCGCGATCGCCGAGCTCGAGCGGCTCGAGCGGGGCTGGTACGCGGGCCCGGTCGGCTGGATCGACGCCGCCGACGACGGCGAGTTCTGCGTCGCGCTGCGCTCGGCGCTGCTGCGCGATCGCACCGCGCACCTGTTCGCCGGCGCCGGGATCGTCGCCGACTCGCAGCCGGCGGCCGAGCTGGCCGAGACCGAGGTCAAGCTCGAGGCGCTGCTGCCGCTGCTGGCGGGCTGAGGGCGGCGCCGGCGAACCGCGGCAGCGGTCGCCGCAGCGTGCTACGGTCGGGCGCGACAGGGACCATCGGCAAGGAAGGCCGAGTTGCCGTCGATAACCGTTCCGCGGCTCGCGCTGGCGCTGCTCGCCGGCTCGCTGCTGCTCTGCTCCCCGGCGGCGGCGGCCACCCGCTACGCCGCGCCCGGCGGTACCGGCCCGAGCGCCAGCTGCCCGCAGGCCGACCCGTGCGGGATCGACGCCGCGGTCGAGTCGGCCGGCGACGGCGACGAGGCGGTGCTGCTGCCCGGCGACTACACGCTGACCAGCAGGCTGCAGGCGAACAGCGCAGTCACCGTCGGGCCGCGATCGGGCATGGTGAAGATCACCTCCACCGACCCCGACTTCAACGTCGGCCTGTTCGATCCCGGCGCGGTGCTCCACGACGTGCTGCTCGATCTGCCGGTCAAGCCCTCATACCGCGCGATCGACGTGATCGCCGGCACCGTCGATCGCGCGATCGTGATCGCCCGCGGCACCGGGACCTACGCGATCGGGGCGCAGGTACGGTCGAGCGCGGCGAGGATCCGCAACAGCGTGATCTGGAGCCCGACCACCGGCAGCGTCGGGGTCGTCGCCGGCAGGGATACCGCCTACGGCTCGGGCGGCGGCCGGCTGATCAACGACACGATCGTCGCGACCGATCGCGGGGTCTTCGCCAACGGCGCCTACGGCGTCCCGCAGACGACCGTGGTCCGCAACTCGATCGTGACCGCGGCGCCGGATACAGACCTCAGGGTCGAGGGGGGAGCCACGGTCGAGCTCGAGGTCGATCACTCCAGCTACGCGACCGCGACGAGCACCCCGGGCGGCGGGCTCAGCCTCGGCGCCGGCAACCTGGTCGGCCCGCCGCCGCCGTTCGCCGACGCGTTCGTCGGCGACTTCCACGTGCTCGCCGGTGCGGCGACGATCGACGCCGGCCTGGCCTAGCCGCTGATCGGCGGCGAGGACCTCGACCGGCGCGACCGCATCCAGGACGGCGGCCCCGACATCGGTGCCTACGAGCTGCCGATCCCGCCCGAGACGACGATCACGACCGGCCCCGGGGCGCGAACCCGCAACGCCGGCCCGGTCTTCGGCTTCGCCTCCAGCGAGCCCGGCTCGACCTTCGCCTGCGCGCTCGACGGCGCCGTGCTGGCGAGTTGCCTCAGCGGCCTCCCGGTCGGGCTGCTGGCCGACGGCGACCACCGCTTCGAGGTGGCGGCGACCGATGTCGACGGGAATGCCGATCCGACTCCCGCCGGCTACGACTTCGAGGTCGATACCAGGGTCAGGGGGGCGAAGGTCCGGGCCAAGAAGACGCAGCGCCCGCATGGAAAGCACGTCAAGGTCAAGGTCAAGGTCGGCGCGGGCGAGGCCGTCGATGCCCGCGCGACCGGCTCGATCACTGTCGGCAAGGGCGATCGCAAGCGCTTCAAGCTGAAGAAGGTGACGAAGCGGATCGGCGCCGGCAAGGCGAAGGTGCTGCGACTGAAGCTGAAGCGGCACCGGGACGAGCGCAGGGTCAGGCGGGCGTTGCGCGCGGGCCGGCGGATTCGCTCGAACCCGGCGGTCAGGCTCAGCGACGAGCTCGGCAACAAGCTCGTCCGCAAGCGGGTAATCCGCGTCAAGTAGGCCCGAGCCGGCTCCGACGGGCGCCGGACTCAGGCGAGCGCCGCCGCCACGGCCGCGGCGGCGGCGGCGGCGATTCGCCGGTGCAGCGCCACGTTGGCGTGGCGATCGGTGCCGACGCGGGCGAGGACGCGCTCGTGCCGGCGCAGCTCCGCGAGCTGGTCGAGGTCCTCGATCTCAGCGTAGTCGAGGCCGAACAGCCCCGCGGCGCTCGCGAGGTCGAGGGCTGACGGCGCCGTGAACAGGCGCGTGAAGGCGCCGGTCTCGATCTGCTCCGCCTGCGGCAGGAAGTCGAAGATGCCGCCGCCGCCGTTGTCGATCACCAGGATCCGCAGCGGGCCGGGGGCGGCGGCGACCGCCGCGAGGCCGCCCAGGTCGTGCTGCAGGGCGAGGTCGCCGAGCACGATCCAGGTCGGTGCGCCGGCGCCGATCGCCAGCCCGCAACCGGTCGAGACCGTGCCGTCGATGCCGTTGGCGCCGCGGTTGGCGAAGGCGCGGACCGCGGGGCCGCCCGCCGGCAGGAAGGCCTCGGCGTCGCGGATCGGCATGCTCGAGGCGAGCAGCAGCTGCTCGCCGTCGCCGAGCGCGCTGGCGAGGCGGCGGTGGACGGCGGGCTCGCTCGGCGCCGGGGCGGCGCCGAGGACGTCGTCGATCGCCGCCTGCGCCGCGCTTTCGGCGGCCGACCAGCTCGCCGGCCAGCCCGACCGCTGGGCCGCGACGCCGGCGCCGAGGCCACGCGCGATCGCGGTCGCGTCGGCGCGCAGCAGCGTCGCGGCCCGGCGCGTCGGCTCGTTCCAGCGCCCGGGCGGGTCGATCGCGATCTGGTCGGCGGCGAGCGCCGCGAGCCAGGCCCGCAGCGGCTTGCTGGTCGGCAAATCGCCGAAGCGCAGCACCAGATCGGGGGCGAGCGCGGGATGCGGCTGGCGCAGGATCGCGTCGTAGGCGGCGATCACGCGGGCGCCGCGGTCGGGCCCGAGCCGCAGGCCCGAGGTCGGCTCGGCGAGGATCGGCATCGCGGCGGCGGCGGCCAGCTCGGCGATCGCCGCCGGCAGCCCGGGGTCGGGCAGGCGGCCGGCGACGATCAGGGCACGCTCGCTGCGGCCGAGCGCCCCGCGCAGCTCCGCGAGCAGCTCCGCGCCGGGCTCGCGAGCGGACGGCGAGTGCGTCAGCGCCCGGCCTGCGGCGCGGCCGCGCAGCGCCAGCTCGCTCCTCGCGCTGACGTCGTCGGCGCGCGGCTCGGGGCCGAGCGGATCGCGCCACGAGAGGTTCAGCTGGACGGGCCCGCGCCCGGCGGTCGCCTCGGCCACCGCGCGACAGGCGGTCGCGCGCATGTGCAGCAGGCCGGAGTCGTCGGCGGCGTGGGTCCCGACCTCGCAGAACCAGCGCGCCGCCGAGCCGTAGAGGCCGATCTGGTCGATCGTCTGACCGGCGCCGACGCCGCGCAGCTCCGGCGGCCGATCGGAGGTGAGCGCGATCAGCGGAACCCCGGCCTCGGCGGCCTCGACGATCGCCGGGTGCAGGTTGGCGGCGGCCGAGCCGCTCGTGCAGGCGAGGGCGACGACGGCGCCGCTCGCCAGCGCGCAGCCGAGCGCGACGAACCCGGCCGAGCGCTCGTCGACGACGACGGTGAGCTCGATCGCCGGCTCGCGGTCGAGCGCCAGCGCGACCGGGCTCGAGCGCGAGCCGGGGGAGACGATCGCCCGGCGCACGCCGCTGCGCGCGAGCTCCTCGACCAGCGCCGAGGCGAGCGCGGTGTTGCGGTTGGTCGCGTCGATCACGGCCGCAGCTCGATCCGCAGGCGCTCGAGCGCGCCGCCGTCGACCTCGACGCCGAGGCCCGGACCGTCCGGAGGGGCGATCGCCGGCCCCGCGAGTGGCGCGCCGGCGGCGACGTCGGCGGCGAACAGCGACGAGGTCGCGAGCCCATGCGCGCGGCCGGCGGCGAAGCCACTCGCCGGCAGCGCCTGCGCCGTATGCAGCGCGGCGGCGATCCCGAGGGCGCTGTCGAGGGCGCTCGAGAGGTAGCAGGGGAGATCGGCGGCGAGCGCCAGCGCGAGGTGTGGGCCGCCGACCTTGGCGAGCTTCAGGGTCGCGGCGTCGCAGGCGCCGAGCTCGACGCAGTGGTCGGCGTCGGCCCTGGTCGCGACGCTCTCGTCGGCGACGATCGGCACCGCGCAGCGGGCCCGCACCGCGGCCAGCTCGCGGGCCCGCGCGCAGGGCTGCTCGGCGAGCTCGAGCCCGACCGCGGTGAGCGCCCCGAGCGTCGCCAGCGCCTGCTCGACGCTCCAGGCGCCGTTGGCATCGACCCGCAGCGCGACCGCGGTGCCGACCGCCTCGCGGACGGCACCGAGCCGCTCTTCGTCGGCGCCGGTCCCGACCTTGACCTTGAGCGTCGCGAAGCCGCCGGCCGCGAGCTCGGCGGCCGCGGCGGCGACCTCGTCGGCGGCGCCGGCGCCGAGGCTGCCGTTGCAGGCCAGCGGCGCCGCCCCGGCGGCGCCGAGCAGCGCCCAGGCGGGCAGATCGGCGGCGCGGCCGACGAGATCGAGCAGCGCCGCATCGACGGCGGCCAGCGCCGGACCATGGGCGCCGGCCGCGGCGCACTCGCCGAGCAGCGAGCGGATCGCGGCGCCGGCCGCGACGGGCTCGAGGCCGGGGTCGAGCTCGCGGCCGCGGAGGACCGGCGCGCAGCGCCGCTCGATGTCGTCCCGGGCCGCGGCGAGGCCGGCGCCGCCGCGCAGCGTCAGCGGCACCGCGTCGCCGTGGCCGCTGATCCCGCCCTCGCCGCGCAGCCGCAGGATCAGCATCTCGCGACGTTCGAGGACGCCGTTGGCGGCGACGTAGGGCTCGCGGAACGGGAGCGCTACCGGAAACGTCTCGATCGCCTCGATCCGCACCGGACCGCTCAGATCACGAGGCCGATCGAGGTCAGCAGCGCGAAGCCGGCGAGCAGCGCTCCGGTCGCGGCGAGGGCGCCGTTGAGCGCCGCCCCGTCGCTGCGCTCGCGAACCGCGCGCAGCGGCCGCAGCGCCAGCGGCGCGGCGAGCAGGCCGAGCAGGCCGGGGGCGGGGCCGCCGCCGAGCAGCAGCGCCAGCGGCAGCAGCACGAACGAGGCGGCGACGATCGCGGTGTAGAGCTCGCGGGTGCGCTCGCGGCCGAGCCGGACGGCGAGCGTGCGCTTGCCGGCGCGCCGGTCGGTGTCGATGTCGCGGACGTTGTTGACGACGAGGATCGCGGCCGACAGCAGCCCGACCGGAATCGAGAGCAGGAACGGCAGCCAAGCGAGCTCCTCGAGCTGCACGTAGTAGGAGCCGTTGACCGCGACGAGGCCGAAGAAGACGAAGACGAAGAGCTCGCCGAGGCCCTCGTAGCCATAGGGCCTGGGCCCGCCCGTGTAGAGGATCCCGGCGATGATCGAGAGCACGCCGACGGCGAGGATCTCGGGCCCGACCTCGATCACCAGGTAGAGGCCGACCGCGACGGCGATCGCGAACGCGGCCCAGGTCGCGCGCAGGACCCGCCGCGGCGCGGCGAGGCCGCTGGCGGTGACGCGCACCGGCCCGAGCCGGTCGACGCTGTCGGCGCCGCGCTTGGCGTCGGAGTAGTCGTTGGCGAGGTTGGTGCCGATCTGGATGAAGACCGCGGCGACGAAGGCGGCCGCGAACCGCAGCCACTCGAAGCCCTCGCCGCCGCCGAGCGCGCTCCAGGCGGCGGCGCTGCCGACCAGCACCGGGGCGACCGCGGCGGGCAGCGTCCGCAGCCGCGCGGCCATCACCCAGATCCTCAGCGCTCCCATCGCCAGCGCCGATCAGGGGCGGCGTGGGAACTTCGAGAAGTCCGGCGCCCGGCCCTGCTGGTAGGCGTTGCGGCCCTCCTGCCCCTCCTCGGACATGTAGAACAGCAGCGTCGCGTCGTGGGAGAGCTGCTGGATCCCGGCGAGGCCGTCCTCGTCGGCGTTGAAGCTCGCCTTCAGCAGCCGCAGCGCCAGCGGCGAGAGGTGCGCCATCTCGCGGCACCAGGCGACCGCCTCGCGCTCGAGCTCCGCTGTCGGCACGACGGCGTTGACGAGGCCCATGTCGAGCGCCTCCCGGGCGTCGTAGAGGCGCAGCAGGAACCAGATCTCCTTCGCGCGCTTCTGGCCGATCTGGCGCGACAGCAGGCTCGACCCGAAGCCGCCGTCGAAGCTGCCGACGCGGGGGCCGGTCTGGCCGAACCTGGCGTTCTCGGCCGCGATCGTCAGATCGCAGACGAGGTGCAGGATGTGACCGCCGCCGACCGCGTAGCCGGCGACCGCCGCGACGATCGGCTTCGGCGTGCGCCGCATCTGCACGTGCAGGTCGCCGACGTCGAGCCGGCCGATCCCCTTGCCGGCGACCTCGTCGTCGCCGATGTAGCCGTCGTCGCCGCGGATCGACTGGTCACCGCCGGAGCAGAACGCCTGCTCGCCGGCGCCGGTGAGGATGATCGAGCTGACCTCGATCTCGTCCCGGGCGCGGGTGAAGGCGTCGCGCAGCTCGGCCAGGGTCGGCGGCCGGAAGGCGTTGCGGCGCTCGGGCCGGTCGATCGTGATCTTGGCGATGCCGTCGCCGATCTCGTAGCGGATGTCCTCGTACTCGCCGGCGCTCTGCCACTCGATCGGCGCGTAGAGGATCGACTCGGGCGGGGCGGCCTTGTGACGCTCGGGCATGGGCGGGACGTTAGCCGCCCGCGGCCGCCGGGGCGTGGTGAGCATGCGACGATCAGGGCCGATGTCGGAGCTCCCCAGCGACTGGCTCGGCCACAGCACCCGCCTGCACCCGCGGCGGGTGGCCCTGGCGGACCCCGACGGCGAGCTCGACTACACGACGCTGCGGGAGCGGGCGCGGGCGGTCGCGGCGGCGCTCGCGGGCGCCGGCGCCGGCGCCGGCGACCCAGTCGCGATCGACCTGCCGGCGGGCGTCGCCCACGCGGTCGCCCTGCACGGCGCGATCCTCGCCGGCGCCGTCGCGCAGTCGCTGCCGCCGGGCGGGCGGGCCGGCGTCGACGTCGCGCCCGGCACCCGCTTCATCGACCGCGACGACGTCGACCGCGCCCTCGCCACCGGCGCCGGCTGGCCGGCGATCAGGCGCTCGCCCCGCGCGCCCCTGACCCGGGTGCTCAGCAGCGGCACCTCGGGGGCGCCGAAGCCGGTCGAGCTGACCCACGCCAACCACCTCTGGAGCGCGCTCGCCTCGGGGCTGAGGCTCGGGGTCGACCCCGGCGACCGCTGGCTCTGCTGCCTGCCGCTCAACCACGTCGGCGGGCAGACGATCCTGCTGCGCTCGGCGCTCTACGGGACCGCCGCCGAGATCCACCCCGGGTTCGATCCCGAGCGCGTCGCGGCCGCGTTCGCGTCGGGGCGGATCAGCATCGCCTCGCTGGTCCCGACCCAGCTCGTCCGCCTGCTCGACGCCGGCGCCGCGGTCGGGCGGCCGCGGCTGTTGCTGGTCGGTGGCGGCCCGCTGGCGGCCGGCGTGCTGGCCGAGGCCGAGCAGCGCGGCGCCACCGTCGTGCAGACCTACGGGCTGACCGAGGCCTGCTCCCAGGTCTGCACGCTGGCCCCCGGCGAGGCCCGCGAGCACGCCGGCTCCGCCGGCCGGCCGCTGCTCGGCGTCGAGGTGCGGGCCGCCGACGGCGAGATCCTCGTTCGCGGGCCGAACGTCGCGCCCGCGGCCCGAGCCGCCGACGGCTGGCTTCACACGGGCGATCTCGGCCGCCTCGACGAGCAGGGCTTCCTCCACCTCGAGGGGCGCCGCGGCGACCTGATCGTCAGCGGCGGCGAGAACGTGCGCCCGGAGCGGGTCGAGGCCGCGCTCCGCTCGCACCCGGCGATCGCCGACGCCGGCGTCGCCGCCGCCGAGGACCGCGAGTGGGGTCAGCTGGTGACCGCGCACGTCGTCCTTCAGCCCGGATTCCAGCTATCCGAGGAGGAGCTCCTCGACCACGCCCGCGGGCAGCTGGCCCGCCACGAGGTCCCGAAGCGGGTCAGCTTCCACCGGGAGCTGCCCCGGACCGCCAGCGGCAAGCTCCAGCGCCGGCTGCTGTGAGGCGACGGGGGCGCCCGATCCCGGCGGCGCGGGACCGACCCGCGCGCTGGCGCTAGGCTGGCCCATCTTCCCCCTACCCCGAGAGGCCCGATGACCGACCACGACAGCACGATGTTCTACGAGGACGACGCCGACCTCGCTCCGCTCGAGGGCAAGACCGTCGCGATCCTCGGCTACGGCTCCCAGGGCCACGCTCACGCGCTCAACCTCAGGGACTCCGGCGTCGAGGTCGTCGTCGGCCTGCGCCCCGACTCGGCCAGCCGCGCCGACGCCGAGGCCCAGGGCCTCGAGGTGCTCGACGTCGCCGACGCCGCCAGCCGCGGCGACGTCGTCATGATCCTGCTCCCCGACGAGCGCCAGGCGCAGATCTGGGACGAGCGGATCGCCGACGGGATCGCCCCCGGCAACCTGCTGATGTTCGCCCACGGCTTCGCGATCAACTACGACCAGATCGAGCCGCCGCCCGGCGTCGACGTCGGCATGGTCGCGCCCAAGGGCCCGGGCCACCTCGTCCGCCGCCAGTACGAGCAGGGCCGCGGCGTCCCCTGCCTGATGGCGGTCCACGCCGATGAGACCGGGACCGCCCGCGACCTCGTCCTCGCCTACGCGAAGGGGATCGGCGGCACCCGCGCCGGCGTCATCGAGACGACCTTCAAGGACGAGTGCGAGACCGACCTGTTCGGCGAGCAGGCGGTGCTCTGCGGCGGCACCACCGAGCTCGTGCAGGCCGGCTTCGAGACGCTCGTCGAGGCCGGCTACGACCCGCGCCTCGCCTACTTCGAGTGTCTGCACGAGCTCAAGCTGATCGTCGATCTGATGTACGAGAAGGGCATCCAGGGGATGCGCGACTCGATCTCGAACACGGCCGAGTACGGCGACATGACCCGCGGCCCGCGGGTGATCAGCGACGAGACGCGGGCGGCGATGCGCCGGATCCTCGACGACATCCAGTCGGGCGAGTTCGCGAAGGAGTGGATCGCCGAGAACCGCGCCGGCGGCGAGAGCTTCGACCGGATGCGCACGGAGGCCGCGGACGCGCAGGTCGAGCGGGTCGGCGGCGAGCTGCGTTCGATGATGGCCTGGATCGACGAGTAGCCCGGCGGTCGATCGCGATGCCACGCGCCCTCGCAGCCGCCGTCGCCGTCGTCGCGCTGGCCGCGCTCGCCGGCTGCGGCGGCTCCGGCGACGGCACCGGAGCCGAGACCGGCACGGCGGTCACCGTCACCGAGTCGGTCGGCGCCACCGCCGGCGATGAGACGACGACGACCACGACCACGGCCGAGGACGGCGCGCCGCCACCCGCCGACCGCGAGGTCAGCGAGCTGACGACGTTCAGCTCGCCGACCGGCAACATCGGCTGCGCGATCGACAAGGACAGCGTCCGCTGCGACATCGGCGATCGCGACTGGTCGCCGCCGCCGAAGCCGGCCGGCTGTCCGGGCGACTACGGGCAGGGAATCACGCTCGGCGCCGGCTCGGCGCCGGAGTTCGTCTGCGCCAACGACAGCACCCTCGGCGGCGGCGAGGTCCTGCCCTACGGGCAGTCGATCGCGGCGGGGCTGCTGCGCTGCGAGAGCGCCAGCACCGACATGACCTGCACCGACACCGAGACCGGCCGCGGCTTCACGATCGCCAAGGAGTCCTACAAGCTGTTCTGACGGCCCGGACGGCGGGGACGTCCGTGGCGGGAGCCGTCCTCCGTTGCCCCCGATCCGATCCTTCTGAGCCATGACGGGTTCCTCCCTCCACGCCGGCGCGATCTCCAGCCCCTGGCCGAGCGCCGCTCCCTCCGCTCAACACCGCCGCGCCTTCGCCGATGCCGAGCGACGGGCCTTCTGGCTCGATCGGCTGCCGCCGCGAGAGCCCCAGCCGCCCCTGCCGGGGCCGACCGAGGCCGACCTCTGCATCGTCGGCGGCGGATTCACGGGGCTGTGGGCGGCGCTGCATGCGAAGCGCGACGACCCCGCGCGCGACGTGGTCCTGCTCGAGTCGGACACGATCGGCTACGGGGCGTCGGGGCGCAACGGGGGCTTCTGCCAAGCCTCGATCACCCACGGGCTCGAGAACGGCCTGAGCCGCTTCGCCGACGAGATGCCGGTGCTCGAGCGGCTCGCGCGGGACAATCTGAGCGGCCTCGTCGCTGATCTCGAGCGCCACGAGATCAGCTGCGACCTGACGTTGAGCGGCGAGCTCACGCCGAGCCTCGCGGCGCACCAGGATGCGTGGCTCGAGCGGGGCGCGGAGCTGTATCGGCGCTGGGGCTACGACGTCGAGCTGCTGCCCGACGCCGCGACGATCCGCGCCCTCGTGAACTCACCGCTGTACCGCTCCGGGGTCTGGATCAAGGACGGTGGCGGCGTGCTGGACCCGGCCAAGCTCGCGGTCGGCCTGCATGCGGCCGCGCTGCGCTGCGGCGTCCGCATCTACGAGCGGACCAGGGCGACGACGCTCGACGAGCGTCCCGGAGGCGTCCGCATCGGCACCGCCGCCGGCGGCGTCGTCGAGGCGGAACGTGCGCTGCTGGGGACCGGCGCGTTCCCGCCGCTGCTGCGCGCCTTGCGGCGCTACATCGTCCCGGTCTACGACTACGCGCTGATGACCGAGCCGCTGAGCCCGGGCCAGAAGGACGCGATCGGCTGGCGCGACCGCCAGGGCATCGGCGACGCGGGCAACAGGTTCCACTACTACCGGCTCAGCGACGACGACCGGATTCTGTGGGGCGGCTACGAAGCCGTCTACCGCTTCGGCGGGCCCGTCCGCGAGTCCCTCGACGACGATCAGCGGACCTTCGCGACGCTCTCGCAGAACTTCTTCACGACGTTCCCGCAGCTCGAGGGGCTCCGCTTCAGCCACCGCTGGGGCGGTGCGATCGACACCTGCAGCCGGTTCTCGGTCTTCTTCGGGACGGCGCTCGGCGGCCGGGTCTCATACGCGGCGGGCTACACCGGCCTCGGAGTCGGCGCCACCCGCTTCGGCGCCCGGGTCGCGCTCGACCTCGTCGACGGCAGGCGGACGGAGGCGACCGCGACCCGGTACGTGCGCCGCAAGCCGGTCCCGTTCCCGCCCGAGCCGCTGCGAAGCGCGGTCGTCCAGCTGACGCGGAACCGGCTCGCCGCCGCCGACCAGCGCGAGGGACGGCGGGGCTTCTGGCTGCGGATGCTCGACCGCCTCGGGCTCGGCTTCGACAGCTAGAGGAGGCGAGATCGGATCGGGCTAGGCGCTCGGCGGCGGCGGTGGCGGCGGCGGCTGCCGGCGCTCGGGCTCCGCCTGAGGGTCGATCTGCGGCCGCTCGCCGTAGGCCGCCGGCGGCAGCGCCCCGGCGCCGGCCGGCGGCATCGCCGGCGCGGTGGCCGGCAGCTGCTGCGGCGCGAGGTCGAGCAGCCGCGGGTGGTACTCGGTCATCAGCAGCAGGAACGCGTTGGCGCGGGTCGAGTAGGCGAGCGCGACGCGCAGCGCGTCGTGCATCGTCGCCGACTGCTTGCCGGTGAACAGGATCCGCCACCAGGCGACGAACGCGGCGGCGCTGAGGACGGTGCCGAGCCCCTGCAGGATCAGCCACTGCGGGAACGCGAGCAGGTACTTGAAGAACGTCTTCGCGCGGCTGTACTCGGCCTGCGGCGGCGCGATCTCGACCCGGATCGGGTAGCCGTCGTCGGGCTCGCCCCAGAACGCCGGATACTCGTCGGTGGCGAGCAGGACGAAGCCGCCGGCCCGGGCGGTGAAGCGGATGTAGCCGGCGATGAACCGGTACAGCGAGTCCGGGAACCGCTTCGTGAACAGCAGCGCGAACCAGGCGAGGAACGCGGCGACCGACGCGACGATCCCGTAGACCACGCCGATGATCAGCCACGGGATCGCGACGATCAGCCGGAAGAACGTGGTCAGCCGGTTGCGCTCCTCCGCGTAGTCTAGTTCGAAGCCGATCGGGTACATCTCTCGCCCTCCTTGGTTCTGCGCGCCGTCACGCGCCGTGGTTCGCTCGCCCGACCCTACCTACTGCGGTGGCGGCGGCGGCGGTGGCGGCGCCTGGTCCCGCGCCGGGGCGGCGTAGGGATCGGCCGCCGGCGCGCCGGCGCCGAGCGCGGCGCCGAAGCGCGGGGCCTCCTGCTCCTCTTCCTCCCAGAACGGCGGCCACTCCTCGGTCAGCAGCAGGTAGTAGGCGGCGGCCTTGGCCTGGTAGGAGAGCGCCGCGCGCAGCGGCCGGTAGAGGCCGTCGGGGAGGCCGCCGGTGAACAGGATTGCGAACCAGGCGATCAACGAGACGACGCCCGAGATCATCCCCATCACGCCGGCGAGGATCAGGACCGGGATCAGGAGGATGAACCGGAACAGCACCTTGACGCGGCTGTACTCGGGCAGCGGCGGCTCGACCAGCACCCGCACCGGGTAGCCCGGCTCGGGGTCGAGGCCGAACGGCGGGTACTCGTCGGTGAGCAGGTTGTAGTAGCCGTTGACCCGGGCCGTGAAGCGGATCACCCCGGCGTTGAAGTTGTACATGCCCTCCGGGTAGCTGCCGGTGAACAGCAGCGCGAACCAGGAGACGAAGGCGGCGACGTAGGCGCCGATCGCATAGAAGAAGCCGACGATCATCAGCGGGATCACCATGATCATCCGGAAGAAGGTCGTGAGCCGGTTGCGGCCCTCTCCCTCGTATTGCGCTGAGTAGGCGACGGGGTGCATGCTGCTCCTCCTGACGGGGTGACCTGCGCGCCGCAGCCTACCCGCTGCGGCCAGCGGAAAAGCGCCGAGGGGCCGAGCGCGTAACCTGTCGCCGCCGATGGCCCGCAGCGCACCCTCCATCCCCGCCGCGATCAGGCCCGCCGACGGCCGCTTCGGCTGCGGGCCCTCGAAGGTCCGTCGCGACGCGCTCGCGCGGCTCGCCGGCTCGGGGGCGCTGATCGGCACCTCGCACCGGCAGGCGCCGGTCCGCGACCTGGTCGGCCGGGTCCGCGCCGGCCTCGCCGAGCTGTTCGCCGCCCCGGACGGCTACGAGGTCGTGCTCGGCAACGGCGGCACGACCGCGTTCTGGGATGCCGCCGCCGCATGCCTCGTGCGCGAGCGCTCGCTGCACCTCGCCTACGGCGAGTTCTCGTCGAAGTTCGCGAAGGTCGCCGCCGCGGCGCCCTTCCTGGCGGAGCCGATCCTCGTGCAGGCCGAGCCCGGCGACGCGCCCGAGCCCCGCGCCGACCCGGCCGCCGACGTGCTCGCCTGGGCTCAGAACGAGACCTCGACCGGCGTCGCGGTGCCGGTGCGGCGGCCCGCCGATGCCGGCGAGGCGCTGGTCCTGATCGACGCCACCTCGGGCGCCGGCGGCCTGCCGGTCGACCTGGGCGAGGCGGACGCCTACTACTTCGCGCCGCAGAAGGGCTTCGGCTCCGAGGGCGGGCTCTGGCTGGCGCTGCTGAGCCCGGCCGCGATCGAGCGGATCGGCGAGCTCGACGGCGCCCCGGGACGCTGGCAGCCGCAGTTCCTCGCGCTGGCGACCGCGCTCGAGAACTCGCGCAAGCAGCAGACCTACAACACGCCGGCGCTGGCGACCCTGATCCTGCTCGCCGACCAGATCGAGTGGATGCTGGCGGGCGGCGGCCTCGAGTGGTGCGCGGGCCGCTGCCGGGCCAGCGCCGAGCACCTCTACGGCTGGGCCGAGGCCGCCGACTTCGCGACGCCGTTCGTCGCCGACGTGCGGAAGCGCTCGCCGGTCGTCGGCACGATCGACTTCGCCGCCGAGATCGACGCCGCCGCCCTCGCCGCGGCGCTGCGTGCGAACGGGATCGTCGACACCGAGCCGTACCGCAAGCTCGGCCGCAACCAGCTCCGGATCGGGATGTTCCCCGCCGTCGAGACCGCCGACGTCGAGGCGCTGACCGCCGCGATCGACTGGTTGATCGACAACGACGGGGGGGTCCGCGCCTGATGGCCGAGCGCGCCAGGGTGCTGGTCAAGGAGAAGATCGCCGACGCCGGCGTCGAGCTCCTGCGCGAGCGCTTCGAGGTCGAGATCGGCACCGACTGGGCAGCGGGCGAGCTCGAGCGCCGGATCGGCGAGTTCGACGCGATCGTGATCCGCTCGGCGACGAAGATGACGGCGGAGCTGATCGCCAGGGGCCGGCGGCTGCGGGTGATCGGCCGGGCCGGAACCGGCGTCGACAACGTCGACATCGAGGCCGCGACCAAGCGCGGGATCGTCGTCGCCAACGCGCCCGAATCGAACTCGGTCGCCGCCGCCGAGCACACCCTGGCGCTGGCGCTGGCGCTGTTCCGCAACGTCCCGCAGGCGCACGCGACGCTGGTCGACGGCGAGTGGGCGCGGGCCCGCTTCGGCGGCAACGAGCTCTACCGCAAGACGCTCGGCGTGATCGGGTTCGGGCGGATCGGCCAGCTCGTCGCCCGCCGCGCCGCCGGCTTCGACATGGAGGTGCTCGCCTTCGACAAGTTCGTCACCCCGGAGCGCTTCCGCGAGCTCGGCGTCGAGGGCGTCGCGAGCAGCGACGAGCTCTACGAGCGCGCCGACCTGCTGACGATCCACCTGCCGAAGACGCCGGAGACGATCAACTGGCTCGACGCCGACGCGTTCGCGCGGATGAAGGACGGGGTCAGGATCGTCAACTGCGCCCGCGGCGAGCTGATCGACCTCGAGGCGCTCGCCGCGGCGCTCGACAGCGGCAGGGTCGCCGGCGCCGCGCTCGACGTGTTCCCGTCGGAGCCGATCACCGAGCACCCGCTGTTCGGCCGCGACGATGTCGTCGTCACCCCGCACCTCGGCGCCTCGACGGCGGAGGCCCAGGACCGCGCCGGCACCGACACCGCCGAGCAGGTCGTCGCCGCGCTGACCGGCGGCGTCGTCACCAACGCCGTCAACATCCCCGCGGTCGGCGCCGAGACGATGGAGGCGCTGGCTCCGTTCCTGCCGCTCTGCGAGCGGCTCGGGCGGCTCGCGCAGGGCCTCGGGACCGGCAGCGTCGGGCGGGTCGAGGTCGAGGTCTGCGGCCCGCTCGCCGATCACGGCATCCGGCTGCTCGGGATCTCGGCGCTGGTCGGCGTCCTCTCCGGGCACACCGAGGAGCCGGTCAACCTCGTCAACGCGCTCGCCGTCGCCGAGGAGCGCGGGATCGACCTGGTCGAGACCGCGGCGAGCTCCTCGCAGGACTTCACCGAGCTGATCACGGTCACGCTCGAGAGCGGCGACGAGACCGTCGCGGTGTCGGGGACCGGCGTCGGCCCGCGCAAGGTCCCCTACCTGGTCGGCGCCTGGGGACAGAGCTTCTATCTGCCGCTCGCCGACCACCTGGCGATCTTCCGCTACGCGGACGAGCCCGGCATGATCGGGCTCGTCGGCTCGGCTTTCGGTGAGCACGGGGTCAACATCGTCTCGGCCGCGGTCGGCGCCGAGGGCGGCGGCGCCGAGGCGGTGATGACGTTGACCACCGACGCTCCCGTCCCCGAGCGGGTCGTCGCCGAGATCACCGAGCGCGACGGCTTCAGCGCCGGCCGCGCGGTCGAGCTGTAGCCGCGCCGCCGCGCCGCACGCCGCTAGGCTCGCTGGTCGATGCGAGCCGTCGTCATCACTGCGGCCGGGGGGCCCGAGGTCCTGCAGGTCCAGGAGCGGCCCGAGCCCCAGGTCGCCCCGGGCGAGGTCCGGATCGCGGTCAAGGCGGCGGGGATCAACTTCGCCGACCTGCTCGCCCGGACCGGCATGTACCCGGACGCGCCGAAGCTGCCGGCGGTGGTCGGCTACGAGGTCGCGGGCGAGGTCGAGACGGTCGGCGCCGGGGTCGAGGGCGTGGCCGTCGGCGACCGCGTGATGGCGGGGTCGAAGTTCGGTGGCCACGCCGAGCTCGTCACGGTCGCGGCCGGCGACCTGCTGCCGCTGCCGGAGTTCTTCTCCTATGAGCAGGGGGCGGCGGTGCCGGTCAACTACGCCACCGCCTACGCCGGGATCGTGATGATGGGCGGGCTGCGCGAGCGCGATCGGCTGCTGATCCACGCCGCCGCGGGCGGCGTCGGCATCGCCGCCACCCAGATCGCAAGCAAGCGCGGGGCGGAGATCTTCGGCACCGCCTCGGCCGCCAAGCACGACGCGATCCGCGCCCAGGGCGTCGAGCACGCGATCGACTACCGCAACCGGGACTTCGAGGCCGAGGTGATGCGGATCACCGGCGGCGAGGGGATCGACATCGCCTTCGACGCGATCGGACCGAGCAGCTTCCGCAAGGATTACCGGCTGCTGCGCCCCGGCGGCCGGCTCGTCTGCTTCGGCGTCAGCGAGGTGCAGGCGGGGCAGCGGCGCAGCGTCGTGAGCGCCGTCCGCGGCCTGGCGGGGATGATGAGCGCGACGATGCCATGGTGGAAGAGCCTCGCGATCATGAACGAGAACAAGGGGGTGTTCGGGCTCAACATGCTCGCCTGGTGGGAGCGCGAGGGGAGCATCGACCGCGCGATCGAGCCGCTGCGGGCCGATCTCGAGTCGGGTGAGATCGAGCCCGTCGTCGCCGCCTCGTTCCCGTTCGAGCGCGCCGCCGACGCCCACCGGTTCATCCACGAGCGCCGCAACGTCGGCAAGGTCGTGCTGACTCCGTGAGCGAGTGCCTGGCGCCGGCCGGCATCGGCGGTGCCTTCGACGAGTACATCGTCGACGCCGGCAAGCTGCCGGCGTTCCTGTTCCTCTGCGCGTTCCTGGTCTCGTTCGGGTTCATCCGCACCAGCGCCCACATGATCCGCGCCCAGGTGAGCTGGTGGCCCGGCAACGTCTCGGTCGGCGGCACCCACATCCACCACCTCGTCTGGGGGATCGTGACGATGATGGTCTCCGGCTGGGTCGCGATCGCGCTCGATCCGGGCCCTCCCGGCGACGAGATCGCCGCCGTCTTCTTCGGCATCGGCATGGGGCTGACGCTGGACGAGTTCGCGCTCTGGGTCGATCTCAAGGACGTCTACTGGTCCGAGGACGGCCGCAAGTCGATCGACGCCGTGATCATCGCCGCGATCATCGGCGGCTTCGGCGTGCTCGGCCTCTCGGTCTGGGCCGACGCCGCCGACGACGTCGCCGCGGTGATCCACGCGACGGTCGGCTTCTGGGCGCTGCTGGGGCTGATCCTCGCCCTGCTCTGCTTCCTCAAGGAGAAGTTCTGGACCGGGATCGGCGGCCTGTTCGTCCTGCCGGTCGCGGCGGTCGGCGCCGCCCGCCTCGGCCGCCCGGGCTCGCCCTGGGCGCGGCGCTTCTACGACGAGGGGAAGCTGGCGCGGGCGCGGGCGCGCTTCGACGGCGGGCCGCCGAAGCCGCGCCCCGGGGCCGGCGTCCGTTAGAGTTGGCGGCCGATGGTCCTCCGGCCCTCCAGCCTCGCGCTTCTCCTTCTCCTCCCCCCTCGGGGGGAATAGCGCTGGGCGGCGCGACAGCCGCATGAGACAAGGGAACATCGGGGCTGATAGAGAAGGAGAGGCGGCATGAGCGCTGCTGAGATGAAGACGGACGGGGGCTACGAGCGGGTCGAGATCTTCGACACGACGCTTCGCGACGGCGAGCAGTCGCCGGGGATCTCGCTCAACACGCAGGAGAAGGTCGAGATCGCGACCCAGCTCGCGCGGCTCGGCGTCGACGTGATCGAGGCCGGCTTCCCGGTCACCTCGCCGGGCGACTTCGAGGCGGTCGAGGCGATCGCCCGCGGCGTCCAGGGGCCGGTGATCTGCGGCCTCGCCCGCACCCACAAGGCCGACATCGACGCCGCCTGGGGCGCGGTCAAGGACGCGGCCCGGCCGCGGATCCACACGTTCATCTCGACCTCCGACATCCACATCACCCATCAGCTGCAGACCGACCGCGAGGACGTCAAGGGTCAGGCGCGGGCGGCGGTCGCGCACGCCCGCGAGCTCTGCGACGACGTCGAGTTCTCGCCGATGGACGCGACCCGCTCGGATCCGGAGTTCACGGCCGAGGTCTGCGCGATCGCGATCGCCGAGGGTGCCGGCGTGATCAACATCCCCGACACCGTCGGCTACACGACCCCGGAGGAGTACACGGCGTTCCTGGGCCGGCTCTACGAGCAAGCTCCGGAGCTCGCCGGCGTGCGGCTGTCGGTGCACTGCCACGACGATCTCGGCCTCGCCGTCGCGAACTCGTTCGCCGGCGTGCTGGCGGGGGCGCGCCAGGTCGAGTGCGCGATCAACGGCATCGGCGAGCGGGCCGGCAACTGCTCGCTGGAGGAGATCGTGATGCTGCTGCGCACGCGCCGCTCCGACCACGGCCTCGACACGTCGCTGCGGACCGACGAGCTCGCCCGCACGAGCCGGATGGTCTCGCGGTTCACCGGTTACCCGGTGCAGCCGAACAAGGCGATCGTCGGCCGCAACGCGTTCGCGCACGAGTCCGGGATCCACCAGGACGGCGTGCTCAAGGAGCGCACGACCTTCGAGATCATGGACGCCCGCGACGTCGGCCTCGACTCGAACCAGATCGTGCTCGGCAAGCACTCCGGCCGGCACGCGCTCAAGGACGCGCTCGAGCAGCTCGGCTTCGTCGTCGAGGGCCAGGCGCTGAACCAGGCGTTCAAGAGCTTCAAGCAGCTCGCCGACAAGAAGAAGCAGGTCACCTCGCTCGACCTCGAGGCGATCGTCTCCGACGAGATCCGCGAGGCCTCCCAGAAGTACGACCTCGCCTGGTTCGAGGTCGAGGCCGGCAGCCGGCGCGAGCCGCTGGCCCGGGTCGGGATCACCCGCCCCGACGGCTCCGAGAGCAGCGGCGAGTCCGGCGGCGACGGCCCGATCGACGCCGTCTTCGGCGCGATCCAGGCCGCGGTCGAGACCGGCTGCGAGCTCAGCCAGTTCACCGTCTCGGCGGTCGGCGAGGGCGACGATGCGCTCGGTGAGGTGACGGTGATGCTGCGCGCCCACGGTCGCCTCGCCAGCGGCCAGGGCGTCTCGACCGACATCATCGAGGCGTCGGCCCGGGCCTACGTGCGGGCGCTCTCGAACGCGCTCGAGGGCGCCGCGGTCCGCGAGGCCGAGTCGGTCGTCAAGGACGCGGCGACGGCGGCGCCGTTCCCGCCCGGGCCGTAGCGGCGCGGACCGCTTGAGGGCCGGCAGGCACGCGGCGGCGAGGGCGCCGTTCCCAGCGGTGCCGCAGGGGCGCGGCGCCGACCCGCGAGCACCCGGCGACGGCGCCGCTCCCCGGGCCGTGGCGGCGGCGCGGGCCGCCCAGCACCCGCCGTCGCCGGCCGTGGCGGCGCGGCGGGTCGGGGGCGCGAGCGGCAGGCCCGAACCGGTAGGTTGGCCGCATGGCCATCCTCGACGGCCGCGTCGCGGCGATAACCGGCGCCTCGTCCGGGATCGGCGAGGCGACCGCCCTGGCGCTCGCCGCCGAGGGCGCCGCGGTGGCGCTGGCGGCGCGCCGCGGCGACCGGATCGATGAGCTCGCGGCGCGGATCGGCGATGCCGGCGGCCGGGCCCTGGCGATCGAGACCGACGTCACCGACGAGGCCCGCGCGAACGCCTTCGTGCAGCGCACCCACGAGGAGCTCGGCGGCCTCGACGCGTTGATCAACAACGCCGGCGTGATGCTGCTCGGTCCCGTGGCCGGCGCCCCGACCGAGCAGTGGCGGCGGATGATCGAGGTCAACCTGCTCGGGCTGCTCTACTGCACCCACGCGGCGCTGCCGATCATGGGTTCGCAGGGCAGCGGCGACATCGTCAACGTCGCCTCGGTAGCGGGCCGGATCGCGGCGATGGGCAGCGGCGTCTACAACATGACCAAGTGGGGCGTGGTCGGGTTCTCCGAGGCGCTGCGCCAGGAGTGCGCCCGGGCCAACGTCCGCGTCACCGCGATCGAGCCCGGCTGGGTCGACACCGAGCTGCAGGGCCACAACGAGCACCCGCTGGTCGTCGAGCGGATGAACAAGATGATCGAGTCGATCGACAAGATCCTCGAGCCCGAGGACATCGCCCGCGCGATCGTCTTCGCGCTGAGCCAGCCGCCGCACGTCAGCGTCAACGAGATGCTGATCCGCCCGACGCAGTCGGCGCGGTAGCCGTTTCGCCCGCGCGGGGCGCGGAACGAGGCGGGCGCCGCCGAGCGAGCGGGCGCCGCCGCCGAGCCCGGGGCGGCAGGCCGCGGGCGGCGAGCGCCGGACCGCTGCTGGGCGACTTTTCCACCCCCGCGGTGGTCAACTCGCCCCGGGCCGAAGCGACGGCCCGGTCGGGACCGAGACCCCCCGGAGACCGCTGCTGGGCGACTTTTCCACCCCCGCGGTGGTCAACTCGCCCCGGGCCGAAACAACGGCCCGGCCGGGGCGCCACGGCGGGCCCGGCGGCCGGGGCTCAGGTTGCGATCAGGCCAGGCAGCGCAGCCGACCGTCTGGATTGAATCCTGAACAAACGACTGTGATACCGTACGACGCCTCGCGGCCGGGCCGGAAACCGCTCCCGGGCGAGCGTCACACGATGAGATCCGTGCCAGCAGAAGCCCAAGGCCTCGACGCCGCCGCCGCGGCCGACCCCGCTGACCCCGCCGCCGTCGGCCTGCGGGTCCGGGCGCTGCGCGAGGGCATGGGCATGTCGCTGCGCGAGCTGGCGCTGCGCTGCGGCGTCGGCGCCGCGACCCTCTCGCAGGTCGAGCGCGGTGAGAGCAGCCCGACGCTGGCGGTCGCGGCCCGGATCGCCGAGGGCCTCGATCTCAGCCTCTCGCAGCTGCTGCGCCTCGACGAGTCGCGGCACGTGGTGATCGTCCGCCGCGGCAGCGGCCGCCGCAGCTCGCGCGGCGGTCACGAGATCGAGGAGCTGACGCCGCCGCTTCCGGGCCAGCGCTGCGATGTGTCGATCCACCGGCTCGACCCCCAAACCGCGACCGGCGGCGCCGCCGACCCGCCGATCCACGAGCCCGGCAGCCGCGAGACGGTCGTCGTCCTCGACGGCGAGGTCGAGCTCACGATCGAGGGCGCCGCGCACACGCTCGCCGCCGGCGACGCGGTCACCTTCGACGCCGATCTGCCCCACAACCTGCGCAACCCCGGCCGCGAGCGAGCGCGACTGCTCGCCGTGATCGCGGCCGGGCTGCGTCGCAGCTGAACGCCCGCACCCGAGAGAAGGAAGACGATGCGATGACACCGAGAACGCTCTTCGACAAGATCTGGCAGCGGCACGAGGTCGCCGACGGCCTG
>CAZCFA010000025.1:0-37297 GCA_964497825.1 uncultured Conexibacter sp. | reverse complement strand
CGGTGCCTCGCCGCCGGTGCCGCCGCGCCCCACCGTGCCCGCGCCGCTCTGCCGCCGGTGCCGCATTGCCGCCGGCGCCACGCCCCACCGTGCCCGCGCCGCCTTGCCCGCCGGTGCCGTCGCCGCCGCGCCGCGGCGCGCGCGAGCGCCTCCCGCCCGCTACGCCGCCAGTGGCTGATTGAGCAGCTCGTCGACCTCGGCGCGCAGGCCGACCGACGGCGTCACCCGGTACTCGCGGCCGAACCGCAGCGTCCGCCGGCCCTCGCGCGTGTCCATGACCAGGTGGACCTCGGCCTCGCCGGGGAAGTTGGCGAGCAGCGATTTCAGCTCGTCGATCAGCTCGAGGCCGAAGCGCGAGGCGTCGAGCGTGATCGGGAAGACGTCGGGCTCGGCCTCCTTGCGCAGCTGCTCCTTGGCGTCGGCGACGTCGGCCTCGCTCGGCGCGAACTCCTCCGCGTCCTGGACGACGAGCTTGATCTCGTTGCGGTCCTTGCGATCGACGCGGCCGCGGACCAGCAGCACCGCGTCGGTGTCGATCAGGCCCTCGTTGGACTCGAGCGTCTTCGCGAAGATGATCATCTCGACCCGGCCGTCGAGGTCGTCGAGCGTCGCGAACATCATGTTGGTGCCGCTGCGGGTGCGGATCTTCTTCGCCTCGGCGACGATGCCGCCGACCGTCACCCAGTCGCCGTCGCGCTTGTTCTCGAGCTCGGCGAGGCTGCAGTCGGTGCGAACCCGGAGCGCCTCGCGCACCTGCGAGAGCGGGTGGTCGGAGAGGAACGTGCCGAGCGTCTCCTTCTCCATTGCCAGCAGCTCGCGCTGCTCGAACTCCTCGCCGAGGATCGGCGGGTGCTGCGAGCGGAGGCCGCCGGCGCCGCCGGCGGCCTCGTCGAGCGCGAAGATCGAGCCCTGGCCACGGATCGCGTCCTCCTGCGCCTTCTGGCCCGCCGACTGCGCCTGCGGCAGCACCGCCAGCATCGCCTTGCGGGTGGCGCCGGTCGAGTCGAGCGCGCCGCACTTGACCAGGCCCTCGATCGCGCGCTTGTTGACGGCGCGGCAGTCGACCCGCTCGCAGAAGTCCCAGAGCGACTCGAACGGCCGCTCGGCGCGCTCGGAGATGATCGCCTCGACCGCCGCGTGGCCGACGTTCTTGACCGCGTCGAGCCCGAAGCGGATGTTGCCCTCGCTGACGACGAAGCTGTGGTCGGAGGAGTTGACGTCGGGCGGCAGCACCTCGATCCCCATCTCCTCGCAGCGGTTGACGAAGAACGGCACCTTGTCCTTGGTCGACATCACCGAGGAGATCACCGCCGCCATGTACTCGGCCGGGTAGTTCGCCTTCAGGTAGGCGGTCCGGTAGGCGATCAGCGCGTAGCAGGCGGCGTGCGACTTGTTGAAGCTGTAGTCGGCCGCCGCGGTCATCGTCGACCACAGCTTCCGCGCGACCTGCGGCGCCGTCCCCGAGGCGGCGCTGCCGTCGATGAACTTCTGCTCCATCGTCGCCATCAGCTCGCGCTTCTTCTTGCCGATCGCCTTGCGCAGGTCGTCGGCCTCGGCGCCGCTGAAGCCGCCGATCCGCTTCGAGATCTCCATCAGCTGCTCCTGGTAGATGCAGCAGCCGTAGGTCGCCTCGGTGATCGGTCGCAGCCGCTCGTCGTCGTAGCGGACCGAGCTCGGGTCGGCCTTGCCGAGCGCGTAGGCGGGGATGTACTCCATCGCGCCGGGCCGGTAGAGGGAGACGAGCGCGACGATGTCGCCGAACTCGGTCGGCCTGACCTTGCGCATCGCCTCGCGCATCCCCTCCGACTCGAGCTGGAAGACGCCGACCGAGTCGCCCGCCGTCAGCATCTCGTAGGTGCGGGCGTCGTCGAGCGGCAGCGCCTCGACGTCGAGCTCGACCCCGCGCGAGCGCGCGATGATCGCGACCGCGTCCTCGATCACGTCGAGGTTGCGAAGCCCGAGGAAGTCCATCTTCAGCAGGCCGATCTCCTCGACCGGGCCCATCGAGTACTGGGTGACGATCTTGTAGGAGCGCTCGCCGGCCTTGGCGGCGCCGCGGTCCTCGGCGAGCTGCAGCGGCACGACCTCCTGCAGCGGCCGATCGGCGATCACGACCGCCGCGGCGTGGATCGAGTTGTTGCGCACGATCCCCTCGAGCCCGCGCGCGGTGGCGACGATCTGGCGCACGTCGCCCTCCTCGTCGTAGGCCTTGCGCAGCTCCTGGCCCGCCTCGAGGCACTCGTTGAAGCTCGGGCTGCGGCCCATGATCGGCTCCGGGATCAGCTTCGCGACGCGGTCGCCGGTGCCGTAGTCGAAGCCGAGCACGCGGGCGGCGTCGCGGGTCGCCGCCCGCGGCGCCATCTTCCCGAAGGTGATGATCTGGGCGACCGACTCGCGCCCGTACTTCTCCTGCACGTAGCGGATCACCCGCTCACGGCCGCGGACCGAGAAGTCGATGTCGATGTCCGGCATCGAGCGCCGCTCCGGGTTCAGGAAGCGCTCGAACAGCAGCTCGTTCGCGAGCGGGTCGAGGTCGGTGATCCCGAGGCTGTAGGCGACGATCGAGCCCGCCGCCGAGCCGCGCCCGGGGCCGACCGCGATGCCGTTGTCCTTGGCGAAGCGGACGAAGTCCCAGACGATCAGGAAGTAGGACGGGAAGCCCATCCCCTCGATCACCCCGAGCTCCATCTCGAGCCGCTCGGCCGCGGCGGCGGGGACCGGCTCGCCGTAGCGACGGCGCAGCCCCTCCTCGGCGAGCCGCCTCAGCATCGCCTCGGGCTCGGAGCCGTCGGGGGTCGGGAACCGCGGCAGCAGCAGCTCGCCGAGCTTGATCTCGACGTCGCAGCGCGCCGCGATCTCGAGCGTGTTCGGGACCGCCTCCGGCCACGGCGCGAACGCCGAGTGCATCTCCTCGGCGGTCTTCAGGTAGAACTCGTTGGTGTCGAAGCGCAGCTTCGGCTGCTCCAGCGTCGACTTCGTCTGCACGCAGAGCAGCGCCGAGTGGTTCTCGTAGTCCTCACGGCGCAGGTAGTGGACGTCGGCGGTCGCGACCAGCCCGCGGCCGAGCTCGCGGCCGATCCGGGCGATCCCCTCGTTCGCCTTGTCCTGCTCGGGGATGCCGTTCACCTGGAGCTCGAAGTAGACGTTCTCGGGGCCGAAGATCTGCAGCAGATCGTCGGCGTGGGCCCGCGCCTCGGCCGGCCGGTCCTCGACCAGGCGGCGGCAGAACCGCGACTGCAGGCAGCCGGTGAGCGCGATAACCCCCTCCGAGTAGCGCTCGAGCAGCCGCGGATCGACGTTCGCCTTGCCGCGCGTGAAGCCCTCGAGGAAGCCGGCCGAGCTGAGCTTGACGAGGTTGCCGTAGCCGGTCTCGTTCGCGGCCAGCAGCGTCAGGTGGTTGCGCTCCCACCTCGTCTTCTGCTTGATCTGCTCGACGTCGTCGACGAGGTAGGCCTCGAGCCCGATGATCGGCTTGACCCCCGAGTTGCGGCAGGCCTTGAACAGCTCGACCGCGCCGTTCATCACGCCGTGGTCGGTGAGCCCCAGCGCGGGCATGCCGAGCTCGGCCGCGCGCGCCGCCATCGCCTCGATCTTGTTCGCCCCGTCGAGCAGCGAGTACTCGCTGTGGACGTGCAGATGCGCCGCTTGCCCGCCGTTCGGGGTCACGCGGCCATCATGGCAAGGGCGGCAGATGCCACCGGCGCCTCGCGCCGGCGCCATCGCGCGTTTTGCGGCGAGCGCTCGCTCAGCCGAACCGGCGCTCGCCGGACTCGATCCGGGCCATCACCTCGACCAGCCGCTGCTCGGCCTCGCGCACCCGGCGCTCGGACTCCCGTTCGGCCGCGGCGGTCCGCGCCCGCACCTCCTCCTCGCGCTGCTGCGCCCGCTCGGCGCCGGCGAGCCGCGCCTCGGCCGCGGCCGCGGCCGCGGCCAGCCGCTGCTCGGCGCGGGCGCAGCCGTCGTCGATCAGCTCCCGCACGCGCGCGTCGAGCGCCGCCATCCGCTGCTCGTAGCCGCTCGTCAGCACGGCCTCGGCCCGGTCGGCGACGGCGGCCTCGATGCCCTCGCGCAGCGCCGCGGCGCTGCGGTCGAGCCCCTCGCGGTCCTCGCCCGCCCGCGCGGCGAGCTCGTTCGCCGCCTCGGTGGCGCGGCGGCGCAGCTCCTCGGCCTGCCTGCCCGCCTCCTCGCCGAGCGTCGAAATCAGCTCGCCCTTGGCCCGCTCGATCGCGGCGGTGGCCTTGTCGCGCTCGCTGCGGACCCGGCGCTTGTCGAGCTCCTCGCGCATGCCGGCGACCTCCGCCCTGAGCCTGGCGGCGTCAGCCTCGAGCTCGGCGCGGACGGAGCGCGACGCCTCCTCCGATTGGCGCTGAACGCTCGCCCCGAGCGCCGCCTCGAGCTCGGAGCGGGCCTGCTCCCGCGCCTCCTCGATCGCCCCCGCGGCCGCCTGCCGGGTCTCGGCGCTCGCCTGCCGGCGGGCCTCGGCGACCGACTCCTCGACCGCCGCCCCCATCCGCTCCTCGAGCCTGCCCGCGGTGGCGCCGAGCAGCGCCTCGATGCTCTCGTCGAGGCCGGCGATCCGCTGCTCGGCGTTGCTCTCGTTCTCGGCCGCGAGCCGGCGCTCGGCCGCGGCTATGCGGTCGCCGACGCGTCCCTCGAGGGCGCCGACGGCGGACTCGGCCGCGCGCTCGGCCCGGTGCCGCAGCTCTCCTGCCAGCCGCTCGAGCTCGGCGCCGAGGTCCTGCTCGCTCCGTTCGCGCCCGGCCGTGAACCGCCGGTCGAGCCGCGTCTCGGCCGCCACGATCGCCGCCTCCGCCTCCGTGGCCGCGGTCGTCTGAGCGAGCTGCTCGAGCGAGCGGCGCGCCTCCGCCAGCCCCTCCGCCCCGGTCCTGCTCAGCTCCTCGCGAGCGGCATCGAGGCCGGCGAGGATCTGTCGCTCGACGTCCTCGCCGAGCTGCCGCCGCGCCCCCTCGACCGCCTCCTGGGTGGCGACGTCGAGCGTCTGCCGCGCCTCGGTGATGCGCCGGTCGACCTCGTTCAGGGCCCGCGTGGTCTCGGCCAGAAGCTGCGCCCGCGCCTCCTTCTCGCGCTCCTCCTGGGCGCTGCGGGCCTCCTGCAGCCGCGCCTCTGTGGCGCGCGCCACCCGCTCCTGCGTCTGCTCGGCGATCTGCTCCCGCGCGCCCGCGACCGCCTTCGCCACCGCCTCGCGGCCCTCGGCGGCGAGCAGCTCGAGCCGCTGTGCCTCGGCCGCCAGCCGCGCCTCAGCCTTCGCCGTCTCGCGGGCGACGATGCTCTCGAGCCGCTCCGCCGCCTCGGCGCTCTGCCGCGCGACCGCGAGCTGGTTCGCGCTCTCCAGCCGCGTCGCCGCCGCATCGGTCGCCCGGGCGATCTGGTGCCCGGCCGTGGACTCGATCGTGGACTCGAGCTCCGCGATCCGGGTCTCGGCGTGGCGTCGCAGCTGCTCCGCGTCGCGGCGCAGGCCGTCGAGCGCCTCGCGCTGGGCCGCGGACTCCGCCTCGAGCCGCCGGGCCTGCTCCGCCCGCGCCGCCGCAAGCTCGGATTCGACCCGCTCGCGGGCGGCGGTCTCGATCTCGGCGACGCGCGACTCGAGCGCCGCGCGCTCGTCCTCGGCGCGGCGGCCGATCCGCGCCTCGACCGCCGCCATCCGCGTCTCGACCAGTTCCCCGGCGGCGCTCTTCGCCCCGTCAGCGGCGGTGGTGGCGGCGCGGTCGCCGGCGCTGCGCAGGCGTTCGAGCGCCCGCTCGAGGCTGGCTTCGACCCGCTCCGCCTCGGTCCGCTCGAGCTCGGCGATCCGGCGGCCGAGGTCGGACGCCCGCTCGGCGTCAGTCCGCTCGACCGCCTCACGCAGCCGTGTCTCGGCATCGCCGAACTCGCCCGAGAGCAGCTCCCGCGCCTCACGCATCGCCAGCTCGACCTCGCCCCGGACCCGCGTCGTCGCCTCGCCCACCGCGCGCTCGAGCGCCTCCCCGCTCTCGCCGGCGACCGCCTCGCGAAGCTCGTCTTCGATCGCCGATCCGAGGCCGCGCACGCGGGCCTCGGCCTGCGCCAGCTGCTCGTCGGCGCCCTCGCTCACGGCGGTCGCGAGCTCGGCCTTGGCGCTCTCGGTCGACTCGCCGACCGCGCGCAGCGCGATCTCGGTTGCCGCGACCAGCGCCTCGCGCGCGCGCTCGACCTGCTCACCGGCGCGGCGGGCGCTCACGGCCTCCTCGCCGAGCGCGGCCTCGAGCGCCTTCGACTGCAGCTCGAGCCGGCGTTCGGCGGCTTCGACGCGGGCGCTGATCAGCGCCTCGAGGCGGCCCTCGGCGGTCGCCGCAACCGGCCCCGGCGGCGCCGGCGGCTGCTCGTCGGACGCTCCGGGATCGCCGGCGGGGGGCGGTTGCTCGGTCGCCTCCCCGGGCGGCTCCGGAGGCTGCTCGGAGCCGGCTCCGACCCGCGCGATCAGCTCGTCGAAGCTGCGGCCGATGCTCTGGCGCGCGCGGACGAGTCGGCGCTCGACGGCGTCGTCGTCATCCTCTCGCTCGTCGGGGTCCGCCACGACAGCACCGATATACAGGGAAAGCCTTGCCCCCGCCACCCGATCGCGGAGCGCTGGTCTTGGGGTTGCCGCCCAACGCGGGCCTACCATGGTGTGGTGCCGGGTGCGCTCACAGGGGAGATCCGCGACTCGCTGGCGGCCAGCCGCGCGCAGGCCGACCGGATCCTCAGCGCCGCCGAGTCACACGCCCGGGCGCTGACCGAGATGGCCGCCGAGACCGACCGGGCGTTGATCGACGCCCGCGTGCGCCGGCTCCGCGACCTGCGGGCCGAGATCGAGGGGCACCAGGAGCAAATCGAGGCCGCCTACGTGGCGATGGCCGAGGCGATGGCGAAGGTGGCGAGCCGGTTGACCGAGGCGGCCCGCGACGCGGACTTCAGCATCCCGCCCTGGCCGGGCGGGATCCGCACGGCGCTCGAGCTGAAGCTGTCTGAGACCCGTGAGATGACGATCAGGATCGAGCGCGAGCCGCCTGCTTCCGGGGGTAGACTCGCCGCGACCGAGCAGCAGCAGAACCGATGAGCGACTTCACACCGCAGCACCGCGCCCCCGCGTCGTCGTGGGGTCAGTCCCAGGGTCCGATCCCGTCGCCCAACGTGCAGGCGACGATGACGCAGATGACGACCCAGCTGCAGACCGTGATCGACGCCGCCGAGCGCGCCGCCGAGGCGATCCGCTTCGACGCCGAGGAGCAGGCCCGCCACCACCTCGCCGAGGCGCAGCGCAAGGCCGACCGCTTGACCGCCGAGCGGGTCGGCCTGATCTCGGACCTGACCGACGACCTGATCCGGCACGCGAGCACCGTCCGTGATCACTCCGAGCAGATGATCCGCGCGCTCGAGGACGCGATCAGCTCGGTGACGACGAAGCTCGAGCAACCGGCGCTGACCGATTCGCTCGGTTACGCGCCCGCGAACGCGATCGGTGGCCAGACGGCGCTCGCCGATACGCCCGGCGCGGCGCCGCGACCGGGCGTGGCGGCCGACCAGGCCGCGGCGCCCGCGGCGCCGACCCGCCCGATGCAGGCCGCGCCGGCCGCTGGGGCGACCCGCTTCGCCACCTCCGCCGGGCGGGCGGCGGCCCCCGCTACCCCCGCCATGACCGGGCGGGCCCCCGCTCCGGGAGCCCCCGCCGTGGCCGGGCAGGCCCCGGCCGCCGCCGCGACCGGGCGGGCCGCTCCCGTGCCGGCCGGCGCGTCCGAGGTGTCCGAGGAGGCGCTGCTGCACGCCACCCGGCTCGCCATCGCCGGCAACGACCGCGCCACGATCGCCGCCGCGCTGCGCGACGGCTACGGCGTCGCCGACCCCGAGCCGGTCGTGGCCCGCGTGTTCGGCGAAGCCTGACCGCGGTGAAAGCGACCGCGGCGACCGGGCTTCCGCCCGAGCGGAATCGGCGGCGCCGTCAGCTGCCGCCGCCGGCCGAGCCGGCGAACCGGGGGTCGAACGGCGACACGTCGGCCCCGGCGAGATCGCGGCCGCCGGATGCCGGTGAGAACAGGAACCCGCGCTGGGGAGCGCGCAGCGGCCGGTGCGAGTCGCGGGCCGCGATCGCCAGCGTCTCGAGCATGATCAGCAGGTCGGCGAGCACCGAGCGGCGCTTCAGGTAGAACAGGTCGTGGCAGAGCTTCCAGGCGGTGCCGAGCTCGGAGCCGGCGTAGCCGCAGCGGACCTGAGCCCAGCCGGTGACCCCGGGCTTGACCAGGAGCCGCCGCGAGTAGTGCGGGAAGACGCGCTCGAGCTGCGCGGTGATCTGCGGTTGCTCGGGCCGCGGCCCGACCAGGCTCATCTCGCCGCGCAGCACGTTGAGCAGCTGCGGCAGCTCGTCGATGTGAAGTCGCCGCAGCAGCCGCCCGACCGGGGTCACGCGATCGTCGTCGGCGCCGGACCAGACCTGCCCTTGGCGGTCGGAGCCCTGCCGCATCGTCCGCAGCTTGACGATCTCGAACTCGCGCCCGCGCTCGCCGACGCGCCGCTGGCGGTAGGTGACCGGCCGCCCGTCGGTGAGCAGGATCGCGAGCGCGCCGGCGGCGATCAGCGGCAGGGCGACGATCGCGGCGAGCGCGCCGACGGCGAGGTCGATGACCCGCTTCGACAGCTTCGAGCTGGCGTGGAAGCTCGGGTGCATCAAGAACAGGAACCAGGCCGAGTCGATCGTCCCGATCGGAACGTGCCCGAACACCTGCTCGTAGAGCTGGTTGCCGTCGATCATCCGCACCGGCAGGTCGAGGCAGCCGGCGGCGAGCGCGTCGTAGGCGTCGCGGCCGCCGCGCGAGGATCCCGAGCCGGGCCCGCGCACGAGCAGATCGATCTCGTGCTCGATGATCGCCGCCCGCACCCGCCGCAGCGCCTTCGCATCGGCGCGGGGCTCGGCCGGCGAGACGCTGCCGCCGAGGTTGAGCCAGCCGATCACCTCGATCTCGTGGCTGCCGCCGATCGCATCGAGCTCGCGCCGGATCGCGGGGACGAAGTCGGCGGCGCCGAGCACCGCGATCCGCAGCGGCCGGCGGGCGAGCAGGCGCTCAGCGAGGAACTCGACGACGAACGCGGTCGCGATCGCGGCGAGCGTGCCGGCGAGGATCGGGGCGGAGATCAGGGACGCCGCCCCGGCGAGCTCGAGCGCGAGCACCGCGGCGACGCCGCCGATCGCCGGCAGCACGCAGAGCGCGTAGCGCGAGACCGGCATCAGCCGCAGCGGATAGGGGAAGTCGCGCAGCAGCCGGGCGCTGATGATCATCGCGATCGCGAACGCGGCGGCGCGGATCAGGCCGTCACCGGAGGTACCCGCCAGCGGCAGCATCGCGGCGACGGCGACGAGCGCCGGCAGCCACATCCGCACGCCGCGAAGCTGGTGACGAAGCCGGAGCCCGGGCGGGACCGGAGAGCCACCCGGCTCGATGCCGTCGGGGATGCGGGGGTGGAGCTCGCCGGACCCGCGCCTGCGGCTCCGGGCACCGAGATGATCAGCATCCCGCATTCGAGTTCGTGCCAACGTTTCTCCAGACCCCCGGGGCTTGACCACCCATCCGTATCGACCCCGCTGCTCTGGGCCGAAGGCTGGCTGAACGGGGGGCCCGGGGAACGGCCCCGGAACCAACCAACACCTTACAGCGCAGCAACTCGCTGTCAACCCGACCGCTCCCCCGGCGGAGCCGGTGAGCGGCGGCTTCAGCCCTCTTCGACGTCCCTCGAGGCGAGCAGGTAGGCGGCGACCGCGGCGGCGACCGCAACGGCGACCGCGGCGATCCCCGCCCCGATCTGGATCTGGCGGCCGAACTTCTTGCGGACGACGAACACGACCAACCGGCCGATCGCCTCGTAGATCAGGCTCATGCGAGCAGCCTACCCGCGATCACGGCCGCGGACGCGCCGGGCCATCCGGCTCTGCAGCGTGAACAGCTCGATGAATCCGGGGCTTGCGGCCTGGCTGAAGCGGCCACCGGAGGCACTGAAGCCGGCGAGCTCGGAGTCGTAGAGCGCGTACGGCGAGCTGCGGGCGACGACGCGGGCGAGGCCCTTGTAGAGCTTCACCGTGACCTCACCGGTCACGTGCTCGTTGGCCGAGTCCATGAACGCGTCGAGGTCGTAGCGCAGCGGCTCGTGCCAGAGGCCGGCGTAGGCGAGGTAGGCCCAGTGCGAGTCGAGCGCCGCCTTGAAGTTGTTCTGGTGGATCGTCGAGACGAGCTTCTCGAGGTCGGCGTGCGCGGCGAGGATGATCGCCGCGGCGGGGACCTCGTAGATGTCGCGGACCTTGAGCCCGACGATCCGGTCCTCGAGGTGGTCGACGATGCCGACGCCATGCCGGCGCCCGAGCTCGGCGGCGCGCTCGATCAGCTCGACCAGGCCGAGCCGCTCGCCGTCGAGCGCGACCGGCACGCCCGCCTCGAAGCCGATCCGCAGCTGCTCGGGCTCGTCCGGCGCCAGCTCGGGCCGGGTGACGAGCCGGAAGACGTCATCGGGGGCGGGCTCGTCGATGCGCTCGATCGCGCCCCCCTCCGATGATCGCCCCCAGAGGTTGTCGTCGATCGAGTAGGGCGGCTTCTCGGTGCCGCCCGTGACCGGGATCGCGTGCTCGCGCGCGTAGGCGATCTCCTCCTCGCGACCCATGCTCCATTCGCGGACCGGGGCGAGGATTCCGACCTCGGGGGCGAGCGCGGCGATCGTGCCGTCGAGCCGCACCTGGTCGTTGCCCTTGCCGGTGCAGCCGTGAGCGATCGTGTCGCAGCCGTGCTCGCGGGCGACCTCGACCGCGAGCTTGGCGATCAGCGGCCGCGCCAGCGCGGTGAACAGCGGGTAGCCGCCGCCGTAGAGCGCGTTCGCCTTGATCGCCGGGGCGACGTAGTCGCGGGCGAACTCCTCGCGGGCATCGATCACGACGGTCTCGACCGCCCCCATGTCGCGCGCCTTGCCGGTGATCGCCTCCCAGTCCTCGTCAGGCTGGCCGAGCTCGACCGTGAGGGTGACGATCTCGGCCCCGTAACGGGCCTGGATCCAGTGCAGCATCACGCTCGTATCGAGGCCGCCGGAGTAGAGCAGCAGCACCCGCGCGATCCGTTCGGGGTCGGCCTGGTAGCTCGCGATGCGGGGGCTGTTGGCGGGCTCGTCCACGGGGAGCGGCAGTCTTGCACTCCCGCACCCGCCATGATCCCGGCGATGCGGCGATCGCTACGCATCCTCTCGCTCAGCCTGATCAGCGCCGGGATCGTGATCCTGCTCGACGCGGGCATCACGCTCGCCTGGCAGGAGCCGCTCTCGGCGATCTACGGCTCGATCAAGCAGGGCCAGGCGCAATCGCAGTTCGAGGCGAGCCGGCGGGACTTCCTCGACGAGCCCGCGGTGAGGAGGCTGCCGCCGCCGAGGACCGACGACGAGCACGCGAAAGGGCTCGCCCGGATCTTCGCGGGCAAGCTGGCCGACGGCGATCCGTTCGGACGGATCGAGATCCCCTCGATCGGCGCCGACTACATCGTCGTCGAGGGCACCGACGAGGGTGATCTGCAACGCGGTCCCGGCCACTACCCGACGACGTCGCTTCCCGGCCAGGGGCGGACGATCGGCATCGCCGGCCACCGCACGACCTACGGCGCCCCGTTCAACGAGATCAACAAGATCGACGTCGGCGACCCGATCACGCTCGAGATGCCGTACGGGAAGTTCACCTACAAGGTGACCAAGACCGACATCGTCGATCCCAGCGACGTCGAGATCGTCGATGACGTCGGCCACGAGCAGCTCGTGCTGACCGCCTGCCACCCGCTCTACAGCGCCGCCCAGCGCTACGCGGTCTTCGCCGAGCTCGACCGGATCAGCATGCTGGCGGGCGGCAACGGCAAGCTGTCGCCACCCTGATCGCCGGCGCCACCGGCGATCGGTTCAGCCCGCGCCGGCCCGCGAGCGCCCCCGTCCGCCACGCTCGGCGCGGACCCGCTCGAAGGTGCGCGCGAGGCCGTCGTCGAGGGCGACCTCGGCCCGCCAGCCGAGCTCGCGGGCGGCGGCCGCCGGGTCGATCGCGACGCGATGCAGCTCGCCGGTCCGGGCCGGCGCGAGATCGTGCTCGACCTCGACGCCGGAGGCCGCGCGCAGCGCCGCGAGCAGATCGAGCACCGAGGTCTCCGCCCCGGTGCTGACGTTGAGCGGACCGTCCGGTCTCCAGCCACCGCCGAGCGCATCGGCGGCGGCGACGCAGGCCGCGACCGCGTCGGCGACGTACACGTAGTCACGGGTCTGGCTGCCGTCGCCGTAGACGGTCGGCGCGACGCCGTCGAGCAGGCGCCCGCAGAAGATCGCCACCACCCCCGCCTCGCCGCGCGGATCCTGGCGCGGGCCGTAGACGTTCCCGAATCGCAGCGACGCGGCCGCGACGCCGTGCAGGCGCCGGTAGACGGCGACGTAGCCCTCGCCGGCGAGCTTGCTCGCGCCGTACGGCGTCAGCGGCTCCGGCGTCGATGACTCGGAGAAGGGAAGCGGGCGCTCGTCGCCCTCGCCGTAGACGGCGCCGCCGGTCGCGGCGAAGACGAAGGCGCAGCCCGGGGTGGCGCGTGCGGCCTCGAGCGCGTTGATCGTGCCGAGCACGTTGATCCGGGCATCGCCGACCGGATCGAGGACCGAGCGTCGCACGTCGGGCTGGGCGGCGAGATGGAAGATCGCCGTCGGCGCGAACCGCGATGCAACCGGCGCCAGCGCCGCCGCGTCGGCGACGTCGAGCACGCTCAACTCGACGCCACCGGTCCGCAGCGCGGCGGCGAGGTTCGCCTCGCGGCCGGTCGAGAGGTCGTCGACGACGAGGACCTCGGCCCCGCGCGCCAGCAGCACGTCGGCCAGGTGCGAGCCGATGAAGCCCGCGCCGCCGGTGATCAGCGCACGCATCTAGATGACCTCGCCCCGGCGCTGGACGCACATTGAACCGCTGCTGGCCATTTTCAAATCAACACCGGAGGCTGCCGTCACGGCTGCCGCCAGTGTGTCGTCAATCATTACCGGCGACGATGCCCCGCGTCGAGATGACTTCGAACCGGCAGAGCCGGCGCCGGCCGCGGACCCCCCGCGACAACGTCCTCGTCGCCTGGATCGCCGGCGTCACCCTGGCCGGCCTGTGGACCTGGTGGGCGCTGGCGCAGGGAGCGTTCTTCGGCACCGTGCTGCTTCCGGGCGGGATCATCCTCTACCTGGTCCTGGCGCTGATCGTCGGCTTCGCGCGGCTGCCGGTCGCCCTCCGCGGACCGCACGCGGTCGCCTTCGCCTGCTTCCTTGCGCTCGCGGCCTGGACCGCCCTTTCGATGATCTGGTCGCCGGCGCAGGATCTGGCCCTCGAGTACGCGCAGCGGGGGTTCATCTACGCGGCCGCGTTCGCCGTCGGACTGCTGCTCGCGGTGGCGGCACGGGAGCGGTTGACGCTCGCGGCGGCGCCGCTGCTGGTCGCCGGCGGCATCGTCGTGATCGTGGTGCTGGTCCGGATCTGGACGGCAAGCCGGATCGGCGGGCTGCTCGACGAGGACCACACGCTCGACTTCCCGCTCGGCTATCGCAACGCCAACGCCGGCTTCTTCGCGATCGTGGCGCTCGCCGCCGTCGCCTTCGCCGCCAAGCCGGCGACGTCGGTTCGCGCCGGTTCCAGCCTCGCGGCGCTGGCCACGACCGGCCTCGCGCTCTGCGTCATCTGCCAGTCGCGCGGCTCGCTGGTCGCGATCGCCGCCGGCGTCGTCGTGCTGCTGCTGGCGGCGCCCTACCGGAGCCGGGCGCTGCTTGTGCTGCTCGTCGTCGTCGCTCCGGTCGCGCTCGTGCTCTCGCAGCTGCTCGACCCCTACGACGCCGCCAACAGCGGCTCGAGCTCGGCGCTCGCCGAGCTGCAGGGAGGGGCGGCGGCGGCGGCGATCGCGGGCCTCGCGGCGGCGCTGCTGATGGCGCTGATCGGCGCGCTCGAGAGGCGCGGCGCCGGCGGGTGGCTGCCGACCCCGACGCGGCGCGGTCGGATCATCGGATGGAGCCTGGTCGTGCTCGTCGGGGTGATCGCCGCGATCGCCGTCGCGAGGGGACCGGTCAGCCAGGGGATCGACGACCTCTCCTCGGGCGAGACCGGCTACGGCGCGGTCGAAGGATCGCGGTTCAGCTACGGCGGGGGGCTCGACCGCACCGATTTCTGGCGGGTCGCGCTCGATCAGGCGCGTGACAGCCCGGTGCTGGGCGGCGGCGGCGGCTCGTTCCGGTCGGTCTACCTGCAGCAACGCGAGGCCGACCAGACCCCGCGCAACGCTCACAGCGTCTGGCTCGAGTACCTCGGCGAGCTCGGCGTCCCCGGCCTGGCGCTGCTGTTGGGCGGCTTCGGGTTCGCGGGCGCGGCCGCAATCCGCTCGCGACGACTCGGTCCCGAGGGCGCGGCGCTGGCGACCGTCGCGCTCACCGCGTTCGCCACCTGGGCCGGCCAGGCGTCGGTCGACTGGTCGTGGTTCTTCGGTGCGCTGACGGCGCCGATGCTCGCGCTGCTCGGCTCGGCGGCGGCCGCGCAAGCCCTCTCGTTCGAGGTCCAGCCGGCCCGGACGCGGGCGCTGCTCGTGGTCGGCGCCGTCGCGCTGGCCCTGGTTGCGGTCCCGACCTTCGTCTCCGAGCGACTGACGCTGAACGCCGCCCGCGGTTGGAAGAGCGACCTCGACGGCGCCTACGGGGCGCTCGAGCGGGCCGCGGACCTGAACCCCTACGCGGACGTTCCGCTGCTGGTCGAGGCGAACATCGCACGCCAGGTCGGCGACGACGAGCGGGCGCTCGACGCCCTGTCGGAGGCCCGGGAGCGAGAGCCGGACGACTGGCGCGCCTACTTCATGGCCGCGCGCGTCCTCGGCACCGACTCAGCCGCGGGCGCGCGTCAGTTGCAGCGCGCGCTCGCGCTCAACCCGCGGGATGCGAAGCTGCGGCGGCTCGCGCGCGAGATCGACGACGCCTCGGCCCGGCGACCACCGGACCGAGACGCAGGCTGACGCTGAAGCTTCGGGTCGCTCAGGCCTGATCGCCCGTGCTCGAGGCACGGCGAACCACGAACCCGGCGCCGATCAGACCGACGCCGATCGCAGCGATCGCGACGACGTCGAGACCGGTGAACGGAAGCGAGCTGATCTCGCCGCCGGAAACGTCGCCGCCGGAGACGGGTGCGCCGGAGCCGCTACCGTCGCCGCCGCCGCCGGAGACCGCGAGAACGCCGTTGCCGTACTCCTCGTCGGTCGGGTTGACGTTCTGCGCGTACGACACGGCCGGCACGGTCATGGCGATGCTCACCATCGCGACCACGAGGACGCAAAGACGGCGAATGAAACGACTAGAACGGATCATCGTGTGTTTCCCCTTTCGAACCAGTACTCCAGGTTTCCGAGCCCCCGTCGGGATTCAGTTCCCTCGGGATGCACTTCCCATCGGACTCAGCGAGGCGAGTATAGGCGCTCAGCACCCGCCATGGCAAGCGCCCATGCCCGCTTGCGCGCGGATCGCCACGGGACCTGCCGCTCGGAGACGCCGAGGCTTCGTCACGGGACATCGCGGCGACCGCTGCCCGGGCGCAGCTCGATTGGCGCCCGAGGAGCCTTGGCGATCGGTAATCATTCGCGGAGATGCGGGCTCCTCAGCCGAAGCACGAGTCCTCCGCGTCGCCAGGCGGAGGCGGAGGCGCAGGACGCGTGCCCCCGCCCGTGCCCCGGTACCTGGGTCCGGCCGAGGAGCCCGTCTTCGCGATCTTCCATCCTGCCGCGAACCCCTCCGGCACCGCGGTCCTGCTCTGCTCTCCGTTCGGTTGGGAGGATCTCTGCTCGATCCGCTCTCGCGCGCGCTGGGCGGCGCAGATCGCCGGCGCGGGGCGCCCGGCGTTGCGCTTCGACCTGACCGCCACCGGCGACAGCGGCGGCTCGCCACGCGATCCCCGGCGCCTCGATTCCTGGACGTCATCGGTCACGTCGGCAGCGGCTTGGCTCCGCGAGACGACCGGCTGCGGACGGATCACCGCCATCGGTATCGGCCTGGGAGGAGCGCTCGCCCTGCGCGCCGCGCAGCAGGGCGCGCCGATCGACGACCTCGTTCTCTGGGCCGTTCCCGCTCGCGGCAAGTCGCTCGTCCGTGAGATGCGGGCGTTCGCCCGCCTCAACGCGGTGATCGATCCGGATCAGGGACCCGGTGGCGGCGCTGGGGCCGGTGATCCGGAGCCGGCGGTCCTCGCTGATGGCGCGCTCGAGGTCGGTGGCTTCCTGATCAGCTCCGAGACGCTGCAGGCGCTGGAGGCCATGGACCTCTGCGCCGCCGGGCTGCCGCCCCGCGCCGGACGCAGGTCGTTGCTTCTGGAGCGCGACGGCATGCCCGTCGATCGACGCTTGCACGACTATCTCGCGAGCCAGGGCGTGGAGCTGGCCACGGCGCCCGGCTCCGGCTACACCGCGATGATGGCGCATCCACAGGAGGCCACTCCTCCGCTGGAGGAGATCGCGACGGTCGGGGACTGGCTCGACCGGGCCGCTCCGGTGCCGGAGCCAGCGACCGCCGGCGGGACTCCCGCCGACGGCTCGGTCGAGATCAAGCACGGCGGCGGGCGCCTCCTGGAGACCCCGCAGGTCGTCGAGCAGCCGTTCGGAGGCCTGTACGGGGTGCTGGCCGAGCCGTGCGGCGCCGAGGCAACCCGCTGCGTGATCCTGCTCAACGCCGGCGCGCTGCGGCGGACCGGGCCCGGGAGGCTGTGGGTCGATCTGTCGAGACGCTGGGCGGCGGCGGGGACCGCGACGCTCCGGATCGACCTCGAGGCACTCGGCGACTCCGACGGCAGCGGCGATCCCTATCCGACCTCGAAGCTCTACTCAGGCAAGTTCGTAAGCCAGGTGAGGGCCGCGCTCGACCACCTCGAGTCGCTCGGCTATCCGCCGCGGTTCGTGCTCGCCGGATTGTGCTCGGGCGCGTTCTGGTCGTTTCACGGCGCCCTCTCCGATCCGAGGGTGAAGGCCGTCCTGATGATCAACCCACGGGCCTTGTTCTGGGATGAGGACCTCGAGTACGCGCGGAGCCGGCGAATGGTCGGAAGGGCCTTCACCGCATCGATGTGGAGGCGTGCCCTGAGGGGCGAGATCCCGGCCCGGAAGGCCGCCTCGATCGTGGGCTCGGCGATCCGCTCGATCCCGCGCCTACGCGCGGCTCGCCGGTCCGAGCGCAGACGCCTGGCCGAGGTGTTGAGCGCGTTCGACCAGCTCAGCCAGAATCACCGTGACGTGACCCTGGTGTTCGGCGAGAACGAGCCGCTGCACGCGGAGCTCGAGCGAGCCGGACTGCTCGACCGGCTCGACCGGTGGCCGAACCTCGAGCTCGAGGCCCTGCACAGCCGCGACCACTCGCTGCGACCGATCGCCGCCCAGCAGGAGCTCGCCGCCGTCTTGGATCGGTCGCTAGCACGGCTGTCGGGCGAGGGCTGACGCCGCGGGCCGATCCTCAAGGAACCGCGGGCCGCTACCGATGTAGGCCGGGCCGGAGCTTGACCGCCAGAGATCGGGGATCGTCGTGACGAGAGAAGAATATGCTGACGTGGCGCACGCGAACAACGGTTGGCTGCCCGCAATCACCGAACCCCCGAAAGGCGAAACCATCGACCACGAGCTCGAGCGAGTAGCCGACGCGAGCGCTGACGCGGCTGCATCGGTGGCGCGGGCGGCGAGCGCCGGACGGGCCGAGATCGAGCGCGCGGGCGACCGCGACGAGATCGAGTCACGCCCGGCGCAGCGGCTCCACGATCTGGCCGTATCGGAGCTGGAGACGATCGATGCCGCCTGCGAGCGGCTGTCATCGGCAAGCCGACAGGCCGCCAGGACGGCGGACCTGAACCGGTACTCGGCGATCCCGGAGGCGCCCAGACAAGCCTCGGAGCCCTCGCTCCCGGGCCCGCCGGGAGGCACCCTGGCGGAGACATCACCCGCGACGCCGGAATCCGGCGGCCTGCGGCCGCTGCGGCAAGCGATCTCCCTCCATCGCTGGATCGTCGTCGTTACGGTGCTCGCCGCCCTGGCGGGCGCGGTCGCCTACCTGGCCGTCAGGCAACCGGCGTATGAGGCAACGGCGAACGTCCTGGTGCAGCCCGTCCCCCAGGACGACCCCACCTACCTGTCGCTCGGCGTGATCAGGGACTCGGGTGACCCGGTCCGCACGACGCAGACGGCGGCGACGCTGCTCGACACGACCGCGGCCGCGGACCGCACCGCGGCCCAGCTCGGCGACGACTGGACGCCGGAGAAGGTCGAGGACTCGGTCGACGTCGCCCCGGTCAGCGAGAGCAGCATCATCGCGATCACCGGCACGGCGGGCACCGCCGCCGAGTCGGCCGAGCTCACCAACACCTTCGCCAAGACGACGCTCGCGATTCGCAACGAGCAGCTGAAGCGGCAGGTCGACGAGGCGATCAAGCAGACCCGGCAGCAGCTCGATGCGACGGATTCCGCCGATCCCAACGCCGCCCAGCTGGCGAACGAGCTGCAGCTCCTCGCCAGCATCAAGCGATCGGGCGACCCGAGCCTCGAGCTGCAGCAGGACGCCACCGTGCCCGATGCTCCCACCAACCCGGGACCGGCGCTGGTCATCGTGCTCGCGCTCATCGCCGGGCTCGTCCTCGGGTCCGGAGCGGCGTTGCTCAGGGAGCTCTTCGGCCGGCGGCTGGCCGATGCGGAGGAGGCGACGGCGATCTACCCGATGCCGATCCTCGCACGGGTGCCGCTGCTGCCCGCCAAGAGCCTGCAGGCGCCCGAGGGAACGGCCTGGTACATGCCCCCCGAGGTCTTCGAGTCGTTCCTGACGCTGGCGATCCAGGTCGAGCAGCGTGATCGTGAGCCGTCCTCGTTGATGGTCACGAGCCCGACCCGCGGCGACGGCAAGACCACGTCGGCGATCAACCTGGCGATGACGCTGGCGAGGCTGGGACGCTCGGTGATCCTCATCGACTTCGATCTCAGGAACCCGCAGATCGGGCAGTCGCTCGGCATGTCACGGATCCACACGACCCCGGCCCAGCTCAACAGCCCGCGGAACGACCTCGAGGACTTCCTCGTCGAGACCGAGCTGCCCAACCTGCGCATCCTGCCGGTCAGGAGCGGTGACCGCGGCGACCCCGCCAGCGGAATCGACCCGGCTTCCCTGCAGCGGCTGATCCGCCTCGCGCGCGGAGCAGCGGACAGGGTCGTCGTCGATACCCCGCCGCTCGGCGAGGTCAGCGACGCGCTGACGGTCTCCCGCGAGATCACCGACATCCTCGTCGTTGTGCGGCCCGGGAACACCAGTCGCTCGCATCTCAAGACCCTCGGCGGCCTCCTCGATCGAACCGGTCATCGGCCCGAGGGCTGCATCCTGATCGACTCGACCGAGCGGCCCGGCGGCGGCTACCACAGCTCCGGCTACGGGATGCGGCGGCTACCGGGCGCGACGATCGGTGAGCATCCCCCCCGGCCGCCCGCACCTGCGAGGCGCCGTCGTGAGGCCGCTGACGCCCGCGAATGAACCGGGGGGCGTCGCCGTTTACACGGACTACGCCTACTCCCGCATCGAGGGCGCGATCTATACGGATCGGGCGTTCGCCCTGTTCCTGTCCGCCCTCGCGGAGCGGCTCGACGGCCTGGTCGTGATCGGACGGCTTCGGGCGGCCGACGGCGAAGCGCGCTACCGCCTCCCCGACGACGCCGGATTCGTGGCCCTGCCCTTCTACGAGAGCCTGTCGCGACCGCTGCGCGCCGCGGCCGCGATGGTGAAATCGCTGCGGCGCCTGTGGCGGGCGCTCGACGGCGTCGAGGTCTGTTGGCTGCTCGGCCCCCATCCGGTTGCGCTGGCGCTGGCCGCGATCGCCGCGATCCGCGGCCGCCGCGTGGTCCTCGGGGTGCGGCAGGACCTGAAGGCGTACGTCGCCCACCGGCACCCGGACAGGAGATCGCTCCGGCTCGCCGCCGCCCTGCTCGAGTCCGCCTTCAGGCTGCTGGGACGGATCTATCCCGTCGTGGTCGTCGGCCCCGAGCTGGCCAAGCAGTACCAGCGCGGCAGGGAGGTGCTCGAGATCGCGGTCTCGCTCGTGCCCGAGCGGCGGCTGGCGGGGCCAGACGCCGACCGCGACTACGGTGGCCGGCTCCGCGTCCTCAGCGTCGGCCGGATCGACACCGAGAAGAACCCGCTGATGCTCGCCGACGTCCTCGCTCGGCTGCGCGCGGGGGGCGATCAGCGCTGGAGCCTCGACGTCTGCGGCGAAGGTCCCCTGGAGGCGGACCTGAAGCGGCGCCTGGAGGAGCTGGGGCTCACCGAGCACGCGCGCCTGCGTGGCTACGTCGCCCACGACCGGATGGCCGCGATCTACGCCGAAAGCCACATCCTCCTGCACGTCTCCTGGACCGAGGGCCTGCCGCAGGTGATGATCGAGGCAACGGCTGACCGGCTCCCGGTCATCGCCACCGACGTCGGCGGGATCGGCGCGGCGATGGACGGCGCCGCGGTCCTCGTCCCCCCCGGAGACGCCGACCTGGCGGCCGACGCCGTCCGGCGGGTTGCGTCGGAGCCGGCCCTGCGCGACTCGCTGCTCGACGCCGGGACGCGGTTCGCCCGTGATCACACGCTCGAGGCCGAGGTTCAGAGCCTTGCCGAGTTCCTCGGCGTCACGAACGCGGTCACGCGCACGGCGCCCGGCCGAAGCCCTGACGGGAGTCGGCCGGCGTGAACGGGCGATCCGGGTCCGTTGCCCTGGTCGGCGGGCGAGCCCGCTTCGGCCCGCCCCGTCTCGCCCTGCGTGACGACCCGGCGCGAGCGATCTCGATCGCGGCGCCGCTCGCCGCAGGGCTCGTCGGGATCAGCCTCGCGACGGACGTCCGCATCGGAGTGGCGTTGACGCTGGCGCTCGTCTACCTCTCGCTGGCGGTGGTCAGCCTCGAGCTGGCGATCACGCTCTGGCTTCCGTTCGCGTTCCTGGAGGCGTTGCCCGCCTTCAACCTCGCGGTCAAGGCCGGCGGGCTCGTCCTGGTCGCGCTCTGGCTCACGCTTGCCGGGAAGCGTCGCGCGATCATCGCGGCGGCGATCCGGCGAAATGCGACCGTCTGGGGGGCCGTCGGCGGGCTGCTCGCCTGGCTGACCCTGAGCCTGCTCTGGGCGACCGACCGCGGCGAGGTCTACGCGGACCTGTGGCACTGGTACGCCGACGCGCTGCTGATGATCATCATCGCCACGACCTTCGTGACGGGCAGGTCGATCCGCTGGCTGATGATCGCGTTCGTCGTCGGCGCTGTGATCAGCGTCGGTCAGGGCATGGCCACGGGCGGGTTGACGACCTCCGCCGACGCGGTCTATTCCGATTCGGGGGGCAGGCTGTCGGGCGGCCTCGGCGATCCGAACTTCCTGGCCGCGGCGCTCGTCCCGGCGATGGTGATGTCGATCGTGCTGATCCCGGGCACCCGGAGCGTCCTCGGCAGGTGGGCGCTCGCAGCGGCCCTGCCGCTCCTCGCCCTGGGCCTGGCCGCCAGCGAATCGCGCGGAGGGGTGCTGGCGGCGATCGCCGCGCTGATCGCTGCCGTGATCGTCTTCAAGCGCCAGCGCAGCGCGGTCATCTGCGTCGCGATCGCGATCGTCTCGGTCGCCGCCGCCTGGTTCGTCGTCTCCCCGACCGCATGGCAGCGGATCGTCGACACCGAGGGCGGCGGCAGCGGGCGATCGGATCTGTGGACCGTCGCCTGGCGGGTCGTGGAGGACCGGCCCGTCGTCGGCGCCGGCCTCAACAACTTCATCGTGGTCTCCGGCGAGTACCTGCAGCGACCCGGCACGATCGAGAGGGCCGACCTGATCGTCGATGACCGTGAGGTCGTCCACAACGCCTACCTGCAGATGCTCGCCGAGGCCGGCGTGATCGGACTGGCGCTACTGCTCACGATCCTGCTGGGCACGGTCGCGGTGGCGGGCCGCGCCGTTCGCCGCTTCGAGGCGGACGGGCGCCACGAGATGGACCTGCTGGCGCGCGGCTACATCGTCGCGATGATCGGGATGATGGCCGCGTCGTTCTTCATCTCGAGCGGGGTCGACAAGCGCCTCTGGGCCCTGATCGCGATCGGCCCGGCGCTGGCCGCGGTCGCCGAGGGCGCGGCCGCCCGGGCGCCACGGCTGCGGCGACGGTCACGCTCAGCGCCGAAGCATTCTGCGCAGCAGGCGAGCCGATGGGGAGACCTTCAACTTGAACCGCGATAGATCGTCGTTGACCCAGACCCCGACCCGGGGCCACTCGAGGGCCCGCTCGGTGCCGAGCTTCGGCGGCAGCGCGGCCCCGGCCACGTACCCGGCTCGCCGGGCCGCGCGCACCACGCGATCGTTGACGTCACCGTACGGGTAGGCGATGGACCTGCACCGAACGCCGAGCTGCTCCTCGCAGGCCATCTTGGAAGCCGCCATCTCTTCAACGAGGCCGGCCTCGGATAGCGTCGGAAGGTGAGGGTGCGAAACCGTATGCGAGCCGACCTCCCAGCCCCGATCGTGAAGCTGCCGCAGCTCTTCCCAGCTCATGCCGGCAAGCTCCGGCTCGTAAGGGCCCCCGAGCCATTGGTCGATCCCGTCCCAGCGCAGCGGCTCCGCCCCGCCCGGGAACCCGGTGACGGCGAACACGGTCGCGGGGATCCCGAAGCGGTCGAGGATCGGAAGGCCACGGGTCAGCACCGACCGGAACGCATCGTCGAAGGTCACGGCGAACGCCTTCGACGGTCGTGCCTCGATCGCACGGGTGAACGTCGTGGCCCGGTAGCCGCGATCGAGCAGCAGCTCGATCTGTTGCGCGAGCCGATCCGGCCTGACGCTCAGATCGGCCGGCCAGTCGTCGCTGAGGGCGTGGTAGCAGAGAACGATGACCTTGCTCACGGGCGGCCTCCAGTTTCGGCGCCGAAGCCAATCATGTCCCGGCCGGGCTCGTCGGCTGGTGGCGATCGCCCGGCTCCGCGCGTCCCCGGTCCAGCGCCGGCTCGCGGCGCCCGGTCCGCGAGCGCAGCATCGCACCCCGGCGGAGGATCCAGGATGCGGGCTCGCGGCGAGGCGGGGGCGGGCCCCGCCGGCCGAACGTGAACGAGACCGGCCCGTCGGGGCCAGGTGACGACGACCGCGAAGACGAGATCACGGCCGCCTCCACCCTGGTGCCGGGAACCGCGGGGGGACAGGCGTCGATGTCACAGGTCCGTGGCTCCAGCCTGCTGCTCGCCGGGCAGACGTTCGCGGTCGTCGTCAACCTCGTCTCCCAGATCCTGGTCGTTCGATACCTCTCACAGGAGGCCTACGGCCTGTTCGCGTACGCCCTGTCGATCGGGATGATCACCGAGGTCGCCGCCGCCTTCGGCATGCGCCGGGGCGTCGCCCGCTTCATGCCGATCTACCACGAGGAGGGGGACCTGAAGCGTGCCGCCGGGACCTTCGTGCTCGCGCTCGGCACCGTGCTCACAAGCGGGACGGTCGTGATCCTGATCGTCGCCGCGTTGCACGGCGCGATCGTCGGTTCCTTCGACGACTCCGCTTCCGCTACGGCGGTGCTCGTGCTGCTGACGGGCCTGTCGGTGGCCCTGGCGCTCGGGACGCTGCTCGATGGGGTCTTCGCGGTCTTCGCTCGGGCCCGGGCGATCGCATTGCGCCGGTTCGTCGCGACGCCGCTGTTCCGGTTGGCCGCGGTGCTGGTGATCATCATCCAGGATGGAAGCGTCGTCCCGCTGGCGGTCGGCTACCTGGTCGCCGGCCTGCTCGGACTGCTGCTGTACGGACCGCTGCTGCCGCCGATCCTGCGGGCGAACGGCATCGCCGAGCACCTTCGTCCCGGCCGGTTCCTGATGCCGGCCCGCGCCATCTTCCGGTTCACGGTGCCGCTGCTGGCGAGCGACCTGACCTCGGTCGCGCTCGTCTCCTCGGGAGCGATCGTCCTCGGGCTCCTCGCCGCCCCGACCGACGTCGCCGAGCTCCGCGCGGTCCTGCCGATCGCCACGACGATGGCCTACATCCTCTCGAGCTTCGGCCTCCTGCTCGTCCCGATAGCGGCCCGCCTCTACGCTCGCTCGGACAAGGAGGAGCTGAACGACGTCTACTGGCGCACCTCCGCCTGGACGGCCGTGCTCGCCTACCCGATCTTCCTCACCTGCGTGGTGCTCGCGGAGCCGCTCGTGGTGCTGCTGTTCGGCGATGTCTACAGCTCCGCCGGAGCGGTGCTCGCCGTGCTCGCGCTCGGCGTCTACATCGACACCTCCGCCGGACACAACGAGCTGATCCTCGGCGTGTTCGGGCGCGTTCGCCTGATCGTCATCGCCAACATCGGGGCGATCGCCGTCAACGTCGCGCTGGTCCTGATCCTCGCCCCGCCGTACGGCGCCGTCGGCGCCGCCGTCGCGACCGCTGCCGCGCTGATCGTGCTCAACGGGATCCGGCAGGTGGGGCTCGCCCGCAGCACCGACGTCCACGCGATCGTCCCCAACGTGGTGCCGCTCTACGGCGTCATCGCCGGCGCGACCGCCGTCACCGCGATCCTGCAGATCGCCCTGTCCCCGCCGACGATCATCAGCATCGCGCTCGTGCTGGCGGGGCTCGCCGTGGTCGCCTCGGTCGCGCACAGCCGCCTGGCGCTGGCCGAGACGTTTCCAGAGCTCGAGCGGTTTCCGGTCCTGCGCCGGATCGTGGGCGCGAAGCGGAGGCGATGAGCTTTGCGCAAGTCCCGCATGGGCGCTCGCTAACATCGTGGTCGGTGCAGAGCGCGGAACATGCGCGACCCCGACGAAACGGCCGCCTTCGCCCATGGCTGGCGGCGCTGGTCGTGCTGCTGCTGTCGGGGCTCGCCGGCTCCCAGGCGATCATCTCCGATGCGCGGCCGCCTCGCCACCACGTGCCGAACATGCTGATCGGCAACAAGCGGCTGCAGGAGCTGCCGACGTGCAACGCTCGGTACCGATTCATGAAGCGGCGCGCCAGGGCGGCGATGCGCCACATGAACCTCTCGCCGAGCCCGAGCGCGGCGAGCCCGTGGCTTCCCGACTACAACGGCAGCGGCCAGGTCAGCCGCCCCGGCACGCAGACCCTGGCCGCGGCCCTGGTCTACGCGAGGACCGGCGAGCAGCGCTACCGCGACTTCGTCGTGCGCGTCAACCGCTACCTGATCGGCAGCGAGGAGGAGGGCAGCAGGGACGGCACGGCCGAGCAGGACAAGCTGCTCGCGACCGCGCGCCAGATCGGCGCCTACGTCGTCGCCGCCAACCTCGTCGGCATGGACCCGCAGGTGACGGGATCGCGGGCCGGCTGGGGGTCGACGAGCTGGGCCGCGTGGCTCGCGAGCCTGCGGACGAAGCCGATCGGGACCTCGGGGCAGGCATCGAGCATCACCCAGCTCAGCGACGAGCGGGCCAACAACTGGGGCTCGTTCGCCCGCGCCGCCAGGATCGCGATCGACATCTACCTGGGCGACAACGACGATCTCCGCGAGGTCGTCGAGCGCTACAAGCTGTTCCTCGGCGAGCGCCCGCAGGCCCGCGGGTTCGAGTGGCGCGCCGACCAGGACCTCGACCTGAGCTACGCCTGCACCCCCGGCAGCTCGCGCTGGAGCGCGATCAACCCCTCCGGCTGCGGCAGCGCCAAGTCGGGGATGATCGTCGAGGACATCTCGAGATCGGCGCCCTCCTACCCGAGCTATGACTCGACCGGCGTCGGCTACACGATGGAGTCCTACCAGGCGCTGCTGTTCTCCGCCGTCCTGCTCGAACGGCGCGGCTACGACCCCTTCGCCTGGGGCGACCGGGCCCTCAAGCGGGTGATGGACTGGCTGACCCGGGAGGGCATCCCCCAGGGCAACGGCTCGACGGTCGAGCGTCACGAGTCCTGGATCGCCCGCTACTTCTACGGCAAGGACTACCCGACGGTTCCGGCGTCGATGGGATACTCGTTCGGCTTCACCGACTGGCTCTACCGGAAGCACCGCGAGCGAAGCGGCCGCGGCCGCTGATCGAGGACGAACAGGCGTCCACTCGCGTGGACATGCTTCAAGCGCCCCACTCCGGGCGCCGAACCCGGTCGCATGCACGCGAGCTGCGGCGTTCGGATCGGCACCGGCCTCGCGATCGCGGCGTTCGCCGCGATCGTCGCTCTCGCCTCGCTCTTCAGCCCCGACGCCGAGGCGCGAGCGATCAAGGTCCAAGCGAGCAAGGTCTCGGGTCACTCGGTGGTGTTCAAGCCGCACCGAGCACGGCCGCATTCCGTCGACCGGGCCGTGGTCCGGATGCCCGGACGGTCGCGGAAGATCAAGCCCCGCACGGCGAGGCGGGCGATCCGCAGGGGCTCGCTGGGCGTCAACCTCTCCGGACGCGCGTACGTCCACCTCGAGCGGCGCAAGCGGCGGGACGGCCGGCGCGGCGTCAGGAAGGCGCTTCGCAGGTACCTGCTGGTCGTGAGGACCGGGCGCAAGTCGGGGGGTAAGCGGCAGCCACCGACTCCGCAGGCGACCGATACCCCGCAGGGGGCTGAAACCCCGCAGGTGAACCCGGGCTCGAACATGCTGATCGCCGACGATCGGCTCGCCTCGCTGCCCGCATCCGGCGATGCCTACGACTACATGAAGGATCGGGCCGACGCCGCGCTGGCGAACATGAACCTCTCGCCGAGCCCGAGCGCGGCGAGCCCGTGGCTTCCCGACTACAACGGCAGCGGCCAGGTCAGCCGCCCCGGCACGCAGACCCTGGCCGCGGCCCTGGTCTACGCGAGGACCGGCGAGCAGCGCTACCGCGACTTCGTCGTGCGCGTCAACCGCTACCTGATCGGCAGCGAGGAGGAGGGCAGCAGGGACGGCACGGCCGAGCAGGACAAGCTGCTCGCGACCGCGCGCCAGATCGGCGCCTACGTCGTCGCCGCCAACCTCGTCGGCATGGACCCGCAGGTGACGGGATCGCGGGCCGGCTGGGGGTCGACGAGCTGGGCCGCGTGGCTCGCGAGCCTGCGGACGAAGCCGATCGGGACCTCGGGGCAGGCATCGAGCATCACCCAGCTCAGCGACGAGCGGGCCAACAACTGGGGCTCGTTCGCCCGCGCCGCCAGGATCGCGATCGACATCTACCTGGGCGACAACGACGATCTCCGCGAGGTCGTCGAGCGCTACAAGCTGTTCCTCGGCGAGCGCCCGCAGGCCCGCGGGTTCGAGTGGCGCGCCGACCAGGACCTCGACCTGAGCTACGCCTGCACCCCCGGCAGCTCGCGCTGGAGCGCGATCAACCCCTCCGGCTGCGGCAGCGCCAAGTCGGGGATGATCGTCGAGGACATCTCGAGATCGGCGCCCTCCTACCCGAGCTATGACTCGACCGGCGTCGGCTACACGATGGAGTCCTACCAGGCGCTGCTGTTCTCCGCCGTCCTGCTCGAACGGCGCGGCTACGACCCCTTCGCCTGGGGCGACCGGGCCCTCAAGCGGGTGATGGACTGGCTGACCCGGGAGGGCATCCCCCAGGGCAACGGCTCGACGGTCGAGCGTCACGAGTCCTGGATCGCCCGCTACTTCTACGGCACCGACTATCCGACGGTTCCGGCGTCGATGGGGCGCTGCTTCGGCTTCACCGACTGGCTCTACCGGTAGCGCCCAGCCGCGGCATTCGCCTACCGGGCCGCCGGTGGCTCTCGGGGCCCGGACATCTGCATGCCGACGATCCAGGCGTACTTGCGAAGCGGCTCGAAACGCGCGAAGACGGCCGCGTCCCAGCGATCGAGCCGCCGGACGAGATCATCGAGGCGGGGCCTGCCGATCGCCGGGATCGCAAGCAGCCCGAGCAGGTGGAAGTAGCTCGCCTCGAAGTCATCGAAGCACGACCGGATCGTGGCGAGATCGGTGGTCCGGAGCGGATGCTCGTCATCGCTGCGCTGGTCCGGGGTGCGTCTCCGGTAGAGGTTGATGATCGGATTGTGTCCGAGCGGCTCGACGAAGAACGCCCGCCCGTCGCGGCGCAGGACGCGCGTCACGTTCGCCAGCCCGGTCGCGATGTCGAGGTGATGGAGGATGCCCAGGCCGCCGACCGCATCGAAGCTCTCGGCGGGGAGCTCCAGCGCCTCCGCGTTCATCACCTGAAACTCGATCCGGTCAGCCACGCCGAGCTCCTCGGCGCGGGCCCGGGCGTGCTCGATCGCCACCGGCGAGAGATCGACGGCGGTCACGGCATGGCCGCAGCCGGCCGCGTGAAGGGCGCAGTAGGCACCCTCGCCGCAGCCGTAGTCCAGCACTCGCGATCGTGGCCGCAGATCCTCGAGAACCTCGCGGAAGTAGCGATCGCTGGCCCGATTGATGTGGTAGAAGCGATCACTGGGCCTGCCGGCCTCCTCGCCGAACCTGGCGTCGTGAAATCGCTGCTCGCGCTCGAGCCGGTCGCTCACCGGGCCCACCCTACCGAGCCCCTCCGGAGTCGCTGATCGTCGCGAGCAGATCCCGAAGCCGGTCGGCCTGAGCGCTGCGCAGGTGGGCCGCGGCGAACGACCGCGCGCGGGTGACGAGGCGCTCGCCGACCGCGGGGTCGGTTGCGAGGGTGCCGAGCGCGGCGGCGAGCGCATCCGGGTTCCCGATCGGTACATGCAGCCCGATGCCCTCGCGCTCGACGATCCGCTGTAGCTCGCCCTGTGCGATCGCCACGATCGGCCGGCCGACCGCGCTGTAGTCGTAGAGCTTGGCCGAGACCGTGCGGTCCTGGCGCTCGGCGACGAGCAACGCATCCGAGGCTCGCAGCACCCTGGCGGCCTCATCCGGCTGCAAGAGGCCACGCATGTTCACCGACCCGGAAGGCAGCTCGCCAGCCAGCGCCGAAAGCCTGGCTCGCTGTGGCCCGTCGCCGATGATCTCGAGGTGGAATCCGGCACCGAGGCGGCGGATCGCCTCGATTGCGTCGTCGACGCATTGCGCGAGCCCGAGGTTGCCCGCGTAGGTGAGCACGAACCGATCGTCGGGCAGCCCGACATCGGCGCGCTTCACCGTCCGCTCGCCCGCCTCGATCCAGGCGCGCGTCGTCCCGTTCGGCACCGTGACGACCTCGCGACCGCTCGGCGCGCGCTCGCGCACGTATGCGGAGAACGCGTCGTTGGCGGTGATGATCAGCGCCGATCGGCGGTAGATCCGACGTTCTAGCCACTGCGCCGCGCTGAGCAGCCGCGGGTTGCTGACCTCTCCCAGAGCCTCCGCGGAGGCCGGCCAGAGGTCGCGCACGTCGAACACCAGCGGGCGCCGGAACCGGGCCGCGAGGGCGAGGCCCGACCAGCCGACCGTGAGCGGAGGCGAGCTGGCCAGGACGACGTCCGGCCTCGGCATCGTGGCGCCGGCCAGGACGGCACCCGCCGCGAACGAGCCGTAGGTCCCGAGGCGCGTCAGCGTCGTCTTCTCGGGACGGACGTAGATCCCGATGCGGCGCACCGTCAGCCCCCCCGAGCGCTCGTCGGAGCGGAGCCGCCGCCGGTACTGAGACGGGACGACGCCAGCGGGATGGTTCGGCACCGGGCAGACCACATCGACAGCGTGCCGGCCCCGCAAGAGCCCCCGCGCGAATGCCTCGAGGCGAAATCGCCCCGCGGTCACCTCGGGGGCGAAGTACTGCGTGATGACGAGAACCCGCACCGCTGCCGACCGATCGCCCCGGGCTAGGAGGCGAGGGGGCGATCCTCGCCGGCCGCTCGCAGCCGGGCCACGTAGTGAAGCTCCGTGCAATCCGACCCGTCGTCGGCGGGATCGAGCGAGCGGCCGTTCAGATCGAGGCATTCGAGGAGCTCGAATCCATGAACCGCGAGCTGCCGGACCTGCGACGGCGGCGAGACGTAGTAGTGGAGCAGCGAGTAGTCATGGGCGGTGTCGTTGAGAATCCGGTATCCGGGCCCCGCCCCCTCGAGCCGGCGCAGGCGGCGGTGATTGCGCCAACGGCGCGGGAAGTGAGCGATGCCCCCCAGGGTTCCGTGCAGATGTCCCGCCCGCAGCTGCACCAGCACCTCGGCCGCGGGCCCCACCACCCGGCTCGCAGACGAGAGGTTGTGCGACGACATGACCAGCAGCCCGCCCGGCGCCAGCACCGTGCGAAACTGATCGAGGGTCCTGCGGCGATCGCCATGTCCGACGGCATCGATCACGTTGAAGGAGGCGACGACGACGTCGAACGCGTCCGTGCCGAACCCGCTGAGATCGCGCATGTCGCAGCGCCTGAAGCTCGCGTTCGGATAGAGCCGCCGGCAATGGGCGGCCATGTCGTCGGACACATCGATGCCGTGGACCGATTCCGCGGTTCCGATCAGGTGGCCGGTCACCCGCCCGGCGCCGCAGCCGACGTCGAGGACGCGTCCCGTGAGATCGCTGCGATAACGCTCGAAGATCAGCTGCTCGACGGGCCGCAGCTGCTCGGTGCTGTAGGTGCCGATCAGCTTCGAGCGCGCGTAGAACGATGCGTTCTCGTCGCCCTGGCGCTGGGAAGCCGTTGTCGCGGGCTGGGGCCGGTGCTTGAGCATGTGCGGGGGTCGCGGGCTGATCGGTGGCGTTCCGCGCGATACCGCTCGCAAGGTTACCGTCGCGGCGAAGGCGCACGGTCGATCCCGGCGGTGGACTTCGCGCGTTGTCCTTCGGCGATCAAGCACGGGCCTAGCGCGCTTGGATGATCGCGACCAGCGCTACTGTTCAGGTCCGATGGCGCCGATAGCGACAGCATGCCGGCCAGGGTAGGAATCGATCTGATCGCGGTCGAGCAGGTGCGGGAATCGATCCGCCGGCACGACGACCGCTATCTCGATCGCGTCTACACCGACCGCGAGCTCGACGACTGCCGCGGCGACGCGGGCGTCGACGCCGAGCGGCTCGCGGCCCGGTTCGCCGCCAAGGAGGCGGCGATCAAGGTCCTGCGCCCCGGCGGGACCGGCGTCCCGTGGTGCTCGATCGGGGTGCGCAGCGAGCCCGCCGGGGCCGTTTCCCTGGAGCTCGACGGCGCCGCCGCCGAGCTCGCCGCCGCCGGTCGGCTCTCCGGCTTCGACGTCAGCCTGACCCACGAGCGGGGCTTCGCGGCCGCGGTCGTGATCGCGGAGGTAAACGCTGCCGATGAGTGACGAGGAGACGATCGAGACGATCAAGGGGGTCCTCGCGAGCCAGGGACGCCTGCCGATCGACGCCGCGACCCTCGACGCCGGCTCCGACCTCTACGAGGCGGGGATGACCTCGCACGCGAGCGTCAACGTGATGCTCGGGCTCGAGGACGCGTTCGACATCGAGTTCCCCGACCGGATGCTGCGCCGCGACGTATTCGAGAGCATCGCCGCGATCGCGGCAGCCGTATCAGAGCTACAGAGCGAGGAGGCGTCGGTATGACCGTTGCAGAGACCGAGGTGGACGCGGAGTTCTTCGGCGCGATCAAGACGATCGCCGACGACGTCGCCGCCGAGCACGTCGACGACGTCGACCGCAACGCGCGCTTCCCCCGCGAGACGATCGACGCGCTCAAGGAGGCCGGCGCGCTGTCGGCCTTCGTGCCGGCCGAGCTCGGAGGAGCGGGCGTCTCCTTCGAGGCGCTCGCCGCGGCCTGCTTCGAGCTCGGACGCCGCTGCGGGGCCAGCGCGATGGTCTTCGCGATGCACCAGATCCAGGTCGCGACGATCGTTCGCCATCTCGACGACGCCGGCTGGTACGAGGGATACCTGCGCGACGTCGTCGCCGAGCAGCGGCTGATCGCCTCGGTGACCTCCGAGGTCGGCACCGGCGGCGACATGGGCCGCTCGATCGCCGCGGTCGTCGCCGAGGGCGACGGCGTCTGCAGCCTCGAGAAGCAGGCGCCGACGGTCAGCTACGGCGAGTACGCCGACGATCTCCTGATCACGCTGCGCCGCTCGCCCGACGCCGAGGCCGGCGACCAGGTCCTGGCGCTCGTCCAGCGCGACCAGATCGACCTCGATGACGCCGGCAGCTGGGACCCGCTCGGGATGCGCGGAACCTGCTCGCCCGGCTTCACAGTCCGCGCCCGGTTCAGCCCCGAGCAGGTGCTGCCGACCCCGTTCTCGCGCGTCGCGCCGATCTCGATGGTGCCGATCTCCCACATCCTCTGGTCGCAGCTGTGGCTCGGGATCGCCACCGACGCCTTCGATCGCGCCCGGGCGTTCGTCCGGGCCGCGGCCAAGCGCAAGCCCGGCGAGCCGCTGCCGGCAGCGCAGGCGCTCTCGCACCTGATGAGCGAGCTGGCGCTGCTGCGGGCCGAGGTCACGCTCGCCCTGCGCGAGTTCTGCGAGGCCTCCGAGCAGCCGGGGCGCGACGGCCTGACGACGATGGCGTCGGTGCTGCGCTTCAACAACCTCAAGATCGCCGCCTCCGAGCAGGCGCCGCACGTCTGCCAGGGGGCGCTCGGCGTCTGCGGGATCATGGGCTTCAAGAACGACACCCCGTTCAGCGTCGGCCGGCACCTCCGCGACACGATGTCGGCCTGCCTGATGGTCGCCAACGAGCGGATCCACCAGACGAACGCGGGGCTGCTGCTGATCGCCAAGGAGGTCTGATGACGGCGTACCCCGCCGCCACCACCGAGCAGCAGGCGTTCCGCGCCGAGGTGATCGGCGCCGGCCTGCTGATCGAGAGCGGGGTGCCCGGCGTCTACGGGCGCAGCGACGACTTCGAGGCGATCCGCTCGTCGGTCGACCGCCTGATCAACGCCGCGGCGGCCCCCGACGGGGCCGAGCGGCTGCGCTTTCCGCCGATCGTCCCGCGCAGCCAGTTCGAGTCGAGCGGCTATCTGAAGTCGTTCCCGCATCTGGCCGGGACGATCTTCGGGTTCGAGGGCAGCGAGGCCGACGCGCTCGAGCAGGCCGAGCGGGCGGCCGCCCACGACGACTGGAGCGAGCACCAGTCGATGGGCGACCTCGTTCTGACGCCGGCGGCCTGCTACCCGGTCTATCCGGCGGTGGCCGCGCGCGGGCCGCTGCCGGCCGGCGGGGTCGTGATCGACGCCGGCGCCGCCTACGTGTTTCGCAACGAGCCCTCCGGCGACCCGGCCCGGCTGCAGATGTTCCACCAGCGTGAGCTGGTCAGGATCGGCGAGCCCGAGGCCGTGGCCGATTGGCGTGACGTCTGGCGCGATCGCGCCCTCGGCCTGCTCGAGGCGCTGCGGCTCGACGCCTCGATCGAGGTCGCCACCGACCCGTTCTTCGGCCGCAGCGGCCGGATGATGGCGGCCAGCCAGCGCCAGCAGGCGCTCAAGTTCGAGATCCAGGTCCCGATCGCCGGGCCCGAGCCGACCGCCGTCGCCTCCTTCAACTACCACCAGCGCCACTTCGGCGAGACCTTCGGGATCGAGCTCAGCGACGGCGCGGTCGCGCACACGTCGTGCCTCGGCTTCGGCCTCGAGCGGATCAGCCTGGCGCTGCTGAGAGCGCACGGGCTCGATCCCGGGAGCTGGCCCGACGAGACCCGCGAGCAGCTCGGGCTCTGATGGCTGCGGGCTCGACAGCCACCGCGGTCAGCCTGTTCGGCCTCGACCCCGCCAGCTACCGCCCGCACGCGATCCACGCCCCGGGCGAGCGCACCTACACCGAGACCAACTGCTACAGCGACATCCTGATCGAGCTGATCCACGCCCGCGGGGACGATCCGCTGGCGGCGATGGGGTTCACCGTGCGGATGGACTTCGAGGGCGATCAGTTCACCTTCTTCAAGCCGCCGCCCGAGGACCTCGAGGCCCTCTACGGGATCGACATCCACGAGATGCAGCCGTACCGGCCGCTGCCGCTGCAGATCAGCGAGCAGATCGCGGCCGGGCGGACGCTGATCGTCGAGCTCGACTCCTGGTACCTGCCCGACACGAGCGCGACCAGCTACCGGCGCGAGCACGTCAAGACCTCGGTCATCGCCGAGGCGATCGACGCCGAGAGCGAGCGGCTCGTCTACTTCCACAACACGAGCCTGCACGAGCTCGACGGCGAGGACTACCGCGGCTGCTTCCGCATCGGTCGGCCCTTCTCCGACGACGTCCTCCCCCCCTACACCGAGCTGCTGCGCTTCGATGCCGGCCCCCGGCTCAGCGGCGACGAGCTGCGATCGCAGGCGCGCAGCCTGCTCGCCGCCCACCTCGCGCGCCGGCCCGCGACGAACCCGTTCTCGCGCTTCGGCGCGCAGCTCGCCGCCGATCTCCCGCGGCTGCTCGAGGGCGAGCCGAGCGACTACCACGACTACGCGTTCGCAACCGTGCGGATGTTCGGGTCGGCGTTCGAGATCACCGCCTCGCACGTCGAGTGGCTGCTCGGCGAGGAGGGCGCCGTCGCCGCGACCGAGCTGCAGAGCATCGTCGAGAGCTCGAAGGTGCTCTCCCTGAAGCTGGCCCGGCGCAAGCCGTTCGACCCGCAGCCGCTGGTCGAGTCGATCGCCGAGTCGTGGGAGATCGCGATGAAGTCGCTCGACGCGACGGTCTCCTGAGCCGATGCCCGGCGCGGTGCGGGCCCGCGTCGAGGGCGACGAGCTGGTCGCGCTCGACGCCGATTGGGAGGCCGCGCCGAGCGATCCCGGAGCGATCGGCCCGGGCTCGCTCGAGGCGCTCTCGGGGCTCGACTGGATGCCCGCGTCGGTGCCCGGCACGGCCGCGGCGGCGCTGCGCCGGGCCGGCGTCGACGTGCCGGCCGACGGGCGCGACCTCGACGAGCGCGATTGGTGGTTCCGGACCCGGTTCCACGGCGCCGCGGAGCCCGAAGCGGAGACCGTCCTGCGGCTCGGCGGGATCGCGACCGTCGCCGATGTCTACCTGAACCGGCGGCAGCTGCTCCACGGCGAGTCGATGTTCCTCGCCCACGAGGTCGCGGTCGGCGACCTGCTGGAGGCCGAGAACGAGCTCCTGATCCACTGCCGGGCGCTGGCGCCGCTGCTCGGCGAGCGCCGGCGCCCCCGCGCGCGCTGGCGAACCCAGCTCGCCGACGGCAACCTGCGGTTCTTCCGGACGATGCTGCTCGGCCGCGCCCCCGGGTTCGCTCCCGGACCGGCGGCAGTCGGTCCGTGGCGGCCGGTCGAGCTCGAGCGCCGGCGGCGCTTCGCGATCGAGGGGCTCCGGCTCGAGCCGCGGCTCGCGGGCGCGGACGGCGGGCTCGAGGTCGGCGTGCGGCTGCGGCCGCTGTCGGGCGAGCGCGTCGAGGCGGCCGAGGTCGAGCTCGACGGGCCGTCGGGCCGGCACCGGGCCGCGCTCGAGCTGACCTCCGCCGAGGGCGCGATCGCCGCCGCGGGCAGGCTCGACGTCGCCGGAGTCGCCGCGTGGTGGCCGCACACGCACGGGGAGCCGTCGCTGCACGACGTCCGGCTCCGCTTCAGCACCGACGCGGGGCCGCTCGAGATCGCGGCGGGCCGGGTCGGCTTCCGCGACCTGAAGCCCGGCCCCGACGGCCACGACGTCGCCCGCGACGGGCTCGACCTGCGGATCAACGGCGCCGCGGTCTTCGCTCGCGGTGCGGTCTGGACGCCGATCGATCCGATCGGGCTCGCCCCCTCGGAGGCGGAGCTGCGCGCGGCGCTCGAAGCCGCCCGCGATGCCGGCATGAACATGCTCCGGCTGCCGGGCACCGGCGCCTACGAGAGCGGCCGCTTCCACGATCTCTGCGACGAGCTCGGGATCCTCGTCTGGCAGGACTTCGCGTTCGCGAACTTCGACTACCCGATCGCCGATGCCGGGTTCCGCGCGCTCGTCGTCGCCGAGGCCGAGCAGCTCCTGGCGGCGATCGGCGCCCGACCGAGCACCGCCGTGCTCTGCGGCAACAGCGAGGTCGAGCAGCAGGTCGCGATGCTCGGCCTCGACCCCGACCTCGGCCGCGGCGAGCTGTTCGGCGAGATCCTGCCGGGGATCGCGCGGGCATCGGGGACCGACGCCGTCTACGTGCCCTCGGCGCCGTCCGGCGGCGAGCTGCCGTTCCGAACCGACCGCGGGATCGCCAACTACTACGGCGTCGGCGGATACCGCCGGCCGATCGCGGACGCGCGCCGCGCGGCGGTGCGCTTCGCGGCCGAGTGTTTGGCGCTGGCGAACGTGCCGGGCGAGGCGACGATCGCGCGGGCGCTGCCCGGGATCCCGCTCGAGCGGTGCCTGGGCGATCGGCGCTGGAAGGCGGCCGTGGCCCGCGACGTCGGCAGCGAGTGGGACTTCGAGGACGTTCGCGACCACTATCTCGAGACGCTGTTCGGCCTCGATCCGGCGGCGCTGCGAGACGAGGACCCCGAGCGCTACCTGGAGCTCTCGCGCGCGGTCAGCGGCGAGCTGATGGCCGAGGTCTTCGGCGAGTGGCGACGGCGCCGGTCGGGCTGCGGCGGCGGCATGGTGCTGTGGCTCCGTGACCTGATCCCGGGTGCGGGCTGGGGCCTGTTCGACGCCTACGGCGAGCCCAAGGTCGCGCTCGCCCACCTGCGGCGCGCGCTGGCGCCGGTCGCGGTCTGGACCGTCGACGAGGGCCTCGACGGAATCGTCGCCCACATCGCCAACGACCGGCCCGGCGCGCTCCGGGCCCGGCTGCGGATCGGCTTCTACCGAAACCTCGAGCAGCGGGTCGACGAGGTCTGCGAGCAGCTCGAGCTGCCCGGCCACGGCGCCTGCGAGCGGGACGTCGAGGCGCTGCTGGGACGGTTCGTCGACGCCTCCTACGCCTACCGGTTCGGTCCCCCCCAGCAGGACGCGATCGTCGCCAGCCTCGAGTCGGCCGGGGACGGCGAGCTGCTCGGGCAGAGCTTCCGCTTCCCGGCCGGCCGGCCGCTGCAGCGCGAGCCCGCGGCGGAGCTCGGGCTGCGCGCTTCCACGCGCGAGCTCGGCGCCGGCATCAGCGAGCTCACGGTCACCAGCCGCCGGCTCGCCTACGGGGTCCGGATCCACGCGCCGGGCCTGCGGGCCGACGACGACGCGTTCTCGGTCGAGCCCGGCGTCGAGCGTCGGGTCCGCCTGCGACCGACCGGTACCCCGGAGCCGGCCCCGGACGTGCGAGTAACGGCGCTCAACCTGGACGGCGCGGTGCCGGCGGTCGCCGGCCACGGCGACGGTCCCGATCGTTGAGCCGGGCGGGCTGCCGCCGCGGCGGCGCGCTCCGGGCCGGCCGCCCGCCGGAGCTGCCCGGCGCCGGCGTCGCTCCCGCTCCGCGAGCGTTAGCGCGCCGAGCGCGGCCCGGGCCGGCCCCTAGGGCGTGACGCCGCCGGAGCCACCGGTATCGGTGGCCGTCTCGGTGGTCGTCGTCGTCGTCGACGTGGTCGTCGTCTCGGTGTTGGTGGTCGTCGTCGGCTCGGTGCTGGTGGTCGTCGTGGTCGTCGGCT